>DAOUAS010000112.1:0-25962 GCA_034433295.1 Anaerolineales bacterium
ACCTGACGGTGGAGTTGATCGTGCCGGTGGCGTTGGAACAGGGATCGAAGTTCGCCATTCGCGAAGGCGGCCTGACCGTCGGCGCGGGTGTCGTCACCAAGATCATCGAATAGAAAGTTAGGTTTGTAAGATGGCTTCCAAGAAGAAGGATATTCGCCCCGTCATTACGTTGCAATGCAGCGAATGCAAGGAGCGCAATTACACCACCGAGAAGAATCGTCGTAACGATCCCAATCGGTTGGAGTTCAATAAATATTGTTCGCGCTGCCGCAAGCACACGCAGCACCGCGAAACGAAGTAGTCAAATGGTCTTATAGTCGTTTGGACTCACAAGCAAAGTGTTATAAGTCATGACATGAGCTTGTGAGGCCAGACTATCAGACTCCTAGGCCAGTGGCTCAATTGGCAGAGCACTCGTCTCCAAAACGAGCGGTTGTGGGTTCGATTCCTACCTGGCCTGCCTTGTGGCAAACGCCGCTTTTGCGCGGCGTTTTAGCCGTAAATATCAGAAGGAGTAATTGACTTGGCTGAGAAAGATAAGAAAGTCAGGAATAGCGAAAACGCCATCCAGCGGTATTTCCGTGAAACAATGGGCGAACTTCGCAAGGTGAACTGGCCCACCTGGCCGGAAGCAAAGCGACTCACAGGACTTGTTCTGTTGGTCATGGTAATTGTTGGACTTTTCCTTTGGGGTGTGGATGCCGTCTCTGGTGTGTTGGTTGATTTTGTGCTTGGCATCTAGGATTGAATCGAGGATCTGATGGATTTGGAACCGCAAGAGCAGTTTGAACAGGAACCGATGGATGATTTGTCCGCAGGGCGGCCCGCTTCTGCGGAGGAGAATCATGCCGATTCCTCTGATGATACACCTGCCTCGCGTTCTGAAGCGCAGATTCCCAGGGACCTGCCTCCCGTAGAGACGACAGTCGAAGGACCTGCCTGGTATGTGATCCATTGCTATTCAGGTTATGAGAACAAGGTGCGCCACAACCTCGAACAACGCATAGAAACCATGGGCATGAAGGATAAGATCTTCGATGTAGTCATTCCGACGCAGGAAGAGATCGAAGTCAAGGATGGCAAGCGTCGCACCGTGGAGCGCCATATTTTTCCGGGCTACGTGCTGGTAAACATGACCCTTTCAGAAGAGTCCTGGTATGTGGTTCGAAATACTCCCGGTGTGACCGGATTCGTGGGAATGGGCAACAGCCCCACGCCGCTCCGTCCGGAAGAAGTGGCGCAGATCGTCAAGCGTATGGAGGCGGAGGCTCCCACGGTGAAGGTTTCGTTCAAACTTGGCGAGCGTGTGCGCATCGTGGATGGCCCGTTTAACGATTTTCGCGGGGTGGTCTCCGAAATCGATGCGGAGCGCACAAAGGTTCGGGTGATGGTGAGTTTCTTCGGACGCGAAACACCTGTGGAGTTGGACTTCCTCCAGGTGGAGAAGGCATAAAAATAATTGGACAGTAGCAGACCTCAGTCAGGTCTGATGCGGTGGGAGGGTCTCCCAGAATGACCCGCTAAAACCACGAAGGAGTTAAAAAATGGCAAAGAAATTAAAGGCAATCGTACGTCTCCAGCTCGAGGCTGGCAAGGCAAACCCTGCGCCCCCGGTCGGTCCCGCGCTGGCGAGCCACGGCATCAACATCATGGCGTTCTGCAAGGAATACAACGCCCGCACATCCAACCGCCAGGGTGAGGTTCTCCCGGCGGAAATCACCATCTACACCGATGGTTCGTTCAATTTCGTGCTTCGCACTTCTCCCGCCGCAGTTCTGTTGCGCAAGGCTGCGAAGATCGAAAAGGGCTCCGGCGTGCCGAATAAGGAAAAGGTCGGCAAGGTGACCCGCGCCCAAGTGAAGGAAATCGCCGAGGCGAAGATGAAAGACCTGAACGCCATCGATATCGAAGGCGCGATGAAGCAGATCGAAGGCACCGCCCGTTCGATGGGTATTGTCGTCACAGACTAATTTTGTGGGAGGATGGCTGCGGCTGTCCGTTTGGACCACGGAGGTAAAAATGGCTAAACACGGAAAAAAATACACGGCGGCTCTCGCCAAAGTTGATATCGATAAAATCTACCCGGCTGCGGAAGCCGTTGCGCTGGCGAAGGAAACTTCCATTACCAAGTTTGACTCGACCATCGAAGTTCACCTGCGTACCACGCTTGACTCACGTCAGGCTGACCAGCAGCTTCGCGACGTTGTCGTTCTCCCGCATGGGCTTGGCAAGACGGTTCGCGTGCTGGTCTTCTCGCAGGGTGAAGGCGCTGCCGCCGCCCGCGCAGCCGGCGCGGACATGGTTGCCGACGACGATGAGTCCTTGAAGAAGATCGAAGGCGGCATGTTGGACTTCGATGTGGCAATTGCCACTCCCGACGCGATGGGCAAGGTGGGACGCCTCGGTCGTATACTCGGTCCGCGCGGTTTGATGCCCAACCCGAAGGCTGGGACCGTCGTCCCCGCAGCGGACATTGCTCGCGCCATCAAGGAAGCAAAGGCTGGCCGTGTGGAGTTCCGTCTTGACAAGACCAACAACATTCATGTCATGGTTGGCAAGGCTTCCTTCGACGCTAACAAGTTGCTCGAAAACTACAACGCGTTGATGGATGCCATCAACAAGGCCCGCCCGTCCGGCGCCAAAGGTAACTTCATCAAGCATATTACCGTTGCTTCGACGATGGGGCCTGGCATCAAGGTCGACCCGAACGAACATGTGAAAGGTGTCGAGTAAACATACTCGTTAATCCCTAAAAACCGCTTCGCCAGTGAAGGCGGGTGTCCCAAATGGGACTTAATTCCCCGCTCAGGTGGAGACCAAAAGCAAATTTCAGCGCGCAAGCGCTGATTCCCTCTGGGATTGCCAAAAGTCTTTGCCTGCGTAAGTGGCAAAGACTTTTATATTGAAAGGAGGTGAATTCCCTTTGGCAATTTCAAAACAACGCAAGGAAGAAGTGCAGGCTCAATATAATGATTGGGTCAAGCGCAGTGAAGCCGTGATCCTCGTCGAATATAGCGGTTCGAAAATGAAATCTCTCGATGGCATCCGCGCGAAAATCCGCGAGAGCGGCGGCGAATTCCACATCGTCAAGAATACCCTCGCCCGCCGCGTGCTGGCAGAGAATGGCATGGAGTTCCCCAAGGAACTTCTTGTTAAGTCCACCGCCATTTCGTTCGCGTTCAAAGACCCCGCCGCCACCGCGAAAGCGTTGACCGAGGCAATGAAAGGCAACGAGTTTGTGAAGGTGAAGGGCGGTTTGATGGGCGGCAAGTCGCTCAACCCGGCGCAGGTCAAGGCTCTCTCTGAGATGCCGCCTCTGCCCGTGATGCGCGCCATGTTGCTCGGCGTTTTGCAGGCTCCCGCCGGCAAACTCGTCCGCACCCTGGCGGAACCCGCCCGTGGCCTCGCAGCCGTCATCAAGGCTCGTAGCGAAGCTCAGGCTTCCGCCTAGTCCCAGTTTGGTTCGACAATTTTCAACTTTTCAATTATCTAGCAAGGAGTGCTAAACAATGTCTGAAAAACTCGCAAAACTCGTGGAAGAACTTTCCACCCTTTCCGTCCTCGAGGCGGCTGATCTCGTCAAGATGCTCGAAGAGAAGTGGGGTGTTTCCGCCGCCGCTCCCGTGGCTGTTGCCGCTGCCGCCGGTCCCGCTGCTGCTGCCGAACCCGTCGAAGAGAAGACTGAGTTCGATGTGGTCATCAAAGACCCCGGCGCCAAGAAGATCGACGTCATCAAGGTCATTCGCCAGTTGACCAGCCTCGGTCTCGGCGAAGCCAAAGCCCTCGCTGAAACCGCCGGTGGCAAGATCCTCACCGGTGTCGGCAAGGATGCCGCCATGGACGCCAAGAAGAAACTGGACGAAGCCGGCGCCACCATCGTCGTCGAGTAATTCTCGGTTTTTACAAACAAAAAGGCGACTCACACGAGTCGCCTTTTTGTTTGGGTCATGCCGATATATAATTTGTGCGATTTGCGAGATGAAATAGGGCTTGTGAGTTGTGGAGGTAGATTTTATGAAAAGGCGGTTTCTCTTTTTCGTTTTGCCGATGTTTATAACGGTCAGCTCATGTGGTAATCAGACAATTCCAACTGGCGTTCCTGTTAATCCAACGACAATATCATGGCGCTGTGGCGTGATTCAAAAAAAGTCAAGAGTTTGGATCTTTCTGGGGAATGGCGGGTAGAGTTTAATGCTTATGCAGTAGACACATTATTCATAAATAACAATGGGTTTTATGTGCAGTATTTTACTGATAGCGCAATTGATTATGGATATGTATCGGAACCTGGCCTGTGGTATTTGGAAGAAGTTCCAGGTGGTGGAATGAAAGATAGCTTGCTTTTATCGTTTCTCTAAACGAAAAGACGGCTGTTTGAGAGCTGTCTTTTTTGATGCCTGGGTTTAGTTGTACTTTTCCACTTTGCGGATGACCATGACCACTTTGCCTTTGATTTCCAGCGCTTCGCTCTTGTCAACGTAAATGGGTTTCATGGTGGGATTGGCTGGTTGAAGGCGGTAACGTTCCTTTTCCTTGAAGAAGAATTTGAGGGTGGTTTCGTTGCGGTCGGATAGCCAGACGGCAACCATCTCACCGTTGCGGGCTTCCTGCGCGGGCTTGAGGATGACAATGTCGCCGTCGTTGACCATGGCGTCGATCATGGACTCTCCCTGTACTTTGAGGGCGAACAAGTCCTTGCCTTTTTCCTTGGTGGGCATGAGCGACATGGCAACTTCGACAGAGTCTTCAGGGGTGAAGGAGCCGAAGTCTACGTTGGAGGGGACGGGGATGGGTTCACCAGCCTGAATGACGCCCATCATGGGAACACGGAACATGTCACCGATGGGGGCGGAGTTGGTCAGCCGCACGCCGCGCGAAATTTTTCGATCACGCTCGATATTACCTGATTTTTCTAACTGATCAAGATAGTAATTGACCACAGAAGTGGAGGAAATGTCACAGTGCTCGCCAATCTCGCGGATCGAGGGGGGGTGTTTATATTCACGCTGGTAATCCGCGATGAAGTCCAGAATTTTCTGGTGGCGTTCGCCGAGACCTTTGCTTTTTCGTACCATCATCATTTGAGCCTCCTGCCGCCAAAAGCGACATGACATGAGCATTATTCGCTCATTTGTGCTACGAATGATACTCGAACGCCTGTTCTGTGTCAAGGTTCAAAAAAAGAGATTTCGGAAGTTTTTAAAACTTCCGAAATCTGGCGTTACACCCAAGTCCGCCGCCGCATCCAGAAGTACATCAGGATGGGGGTGAGGAGCATCAAGCCAAGGGTGGCGTAAAAGATGATGGGCAGTGTCCAACTGTTCTGTGGCGGATCGGCGGCGAAGAAGTTCATTCCGAAGAAGCCAGTCACAAACGTCAAGGGCATAAAAAGGGTGGTGATAAGCGTTAAGGTTTTCATGACATCGTTTAATCTGTTGTTGATTACAGACAGGTATGTGTCCATTGCGCCGCCGACGAGGTCGCGCAGGCTTTCGTTGATGTCGTGCAGGCGAACGAGGTGGTCGTAAATATCGCGGAAAAAGATTCGGTCTTTGCGGTCGATGACGTTGTAATCGTCACGCGCCATTTTGTTGAGCACTTCACGCTGGGGGAGCAGGATACGCCGCATGGCAAGCAGGACACGCTTTAACGTGAACAACCGTGTGAGCGTTTCTGAACTGGGGCGTTCAAAGACCTGGTCTTCGATGATGTCTATTTCATCGTCGATTTTTTCGATGATGGGCATGTAGTCCATGACAACCGCGTCCATGATTTTGTAGAGCAGGTGGTCGGCGCCGTCCTTTGAATAGCGCGGATCGCGCTGGCTTGCGTTCCAGACCGCTTCGATGGATGGGATGGGATGATCGTGATGTGTGACCACGTAATTGCGTCCGAGGAAAATATCCAGTTCGTCAACTTCCGTGTCCCAAGGATCACTCTCCTTTGTCAGATGCATGTAATTTAAGACAATGTATAGATAATCGTTCCAGTCATCAATTTTGGGCGCATGAGTTTCCTGTAGGGCGTCATCTATTGCCAGCGGGTGGAAGTCAAAAATTTGCAAGACAGGCAGGGAAGTTTCAGGTGGCTCGGCGGTGAAATCCACCCAAAGCAGTCCACGCTTTTCGCGCAGGAGTCGATGGAACTCGACGGAGGGGATATCGGTGCGGACGGACTTGCCGGGGGAGAAGAAGATTGCTTGAATCATGGGTTTTGCCTCCAAAACGGAAGGAAATTAAGGTGTTGATACGAAAAATCAATTATCTTGACAAAAACATTGATATTATTTATTTTACTGTTGACAAAATTGATTTTTTTGAGTATAATTTTATTGGAAATCAGGCGCTGTGTATTGATTTTCTTGAGACGCCGCTTAATTTATTTGATTTGTTTTGAAAGGAGTTTCCATGACCAGGTTTCCTGAGATCGAGTCAGAGTTGAACCGCAAAAGGATCAAGGCGGAAGTGGATGCCATTCGTTTGGAGGAGGAGGCTGTAAAAGGCAAGACCCTTCTCGATAAAAGCCTGGCTCAGTTGGGCAGGTGGATGATTGCCGGCGGCGAGAAACTACGGAAGAGATATCAGGACTCACGGGAGTCATCCGCCGTGAGTCTCGCCAACAAGGTTGTATAAAAATGTTCAAGAACACCATACAAAAAATTTCAACACTCTATCATGAATACCCACGCACATTCTGGTTCGTGGTACTCATCACCTTCATCGACCGCCTCGGCGGTGCTTTGCTCTTTCCGTTCTTCGCGCTTTATATTACCAGCAAATTCGATGTTGGCATGACTCAGGTAGGCGTGCTCTTTGCGGCCTTTTCAGCCTCCAGCTTTATGGGATCCGCCATTGGCGGCGCGATGACCGACCGTTTGGGGCGCAAGTGGATCATCGTCTTCGGTTTAATTGCCTCCTCCTTCAGCACGGTGGCAATGGGCTTGATCGATTCCTTCCAGACCTTCTTTTTCCTGGCGCTCTTTGTCGGGATTTTAACAGATGTGGCCGGACCCGCGCATCAAGCCATGGTGGCTGATATTCTTCCCGAAGAAAAACGTGCGGATGGATATGGCATCCTGCGCGTGGCGTTTAACCTGTCTGTAACGATTGGACCTGCCATCGGCGGGATTTTGGCGGCCCGTTCCTACCTTTCGCTGTTTTTGACCGATGCGGTGATTTCCCTGCTGACGGCTTTCCTGGTCTTCATCTTTCTGCCTGAGACCAAACCCGAAGCGCATCCCAACGCTCCGAAGCAAGGCATGGCGGGAACTTTTGCCGGTTATGGAAAAGTTTTCCGCGACGCAGCTTTCATGCTCTTCCTGGGCGCAGTAATGCTGCAAGTCTTCACTTACATGAACATGAACACGACGCTGGGTGTTTACCTGCGGAATGAACACGGCACACCTGAATCGGCTTATGGCATTTTGCTGAGTATCAATGCCGCAATGGTGGTGTTCATGCAGTTCCCGATCACGCGCCGTATCTCGAAGTATCCGCCGATGCTGATGATGGCGTTGGGAACTTTCCTCTACGTCATTGGCTTTTCGATGTACGGTTTCGTCTCGACCTATGCCTTGTTCGTCACGGCGATGGCCATTCTCACTGTCGGCGAGATGGTCGTCTCGCCTGTGGCTCAGGCTTTGGTGGCTTCGTTCGCCCCCGAAGAAATGCGCGGACGTTACATGGCGGTTTCGGGCTTTTCATGGGGCATCCCCTTTGCGGTGGGACCTTATCTTGCGGGCCTGATCATCGACGGCCCGAAGCCATACCTGTTGTGGTACGCCGCCGGATTTGTAGGTATACTGTCCACTCTTGGCTTCCTTGCCCTGCACCGGATGCGGGAAAAGGAAAAGAAGACCCTGGATGCCATGCCCGAGGCTGCTGTCTTGTAGCCTGGGTTCCATGTCATTCTGAGCGAAGCGACACTCCCTGGCGCTGCCCGCCAGGGCAAGTGTGCGCCGCGCGCCAGTGCGGTGAGAATCTCTTTCTGGGGGCAGAGACCCTTCGCTAGCGCTCAGGGTGACAGTCGAAAGAAATAAATTTGGAGGTACTCATCATGCGCCCTGCGCCTGCACGCTGTCCGATCTGCCAGTCTGAGTTGACCGTTGTCCGATTGCACTGTTCGTCTTGCGATACGTCCATCGAGGGGAATTTTTCACCAGGACAGTTTTCAAGTCTGACTCCCGAACAATTGGAATTCATCTTTACCTTTGTGCGCTGCGAGGGCAAGATCAACCGTATGGAGCATGAAGAGCGCTGGGGTTCTTATCCAACCATCCGTAACCGTTTGAATGAAGTCATCCGCGCATTGGGGTATGAGCCTGGCAGAGAGGAACCCGTTGAAATTACACAGGAACGACGCAACGGCATCCTCGAAGATTTGAGCGCAGGCAGGATTACCGCCGAGGAAGCCACCCGCCTGCTGCGCGGTGAGGAGGAGTAGCCATGTCCAAAACGATTTCGGCAGGGCGAACGCCCAAACTCATGGTCGAATTTATCGGGGGCGACCTCAGCCTTGTTGGTTGGGAAGGGGAGGATATTTTGCTCAAAGGCGATGACGATGAAATGCAATTCAACCAGAACGGCGAGACGGTCACTGTCTCATGTCAGGATGACCTTTCGCTGCGCGTGCCAAAAGCCGCCTCTGTTTTTGTCAGGAAAATCGTCGGCGATGCATCCATTCGCGGGGTGATGGGCGGAATCGAAGTAGGGGAAGTTGAAGGAGATTTATCCATTCGTGACGTGGAGTCGGTGGCGATTGATACGCTTCAGTCGGATTTCAGTCTGCGCGGCGCGAAGGGACAACTGTCCGTCAAGAGCGCGCGTGGTGATGTGTCCATCCGCGAGGTGGAGGGGAATGTTTCGCTGGAGTCCGTTGCCGATGACCTTGCCCTGCGCGATGTGCGCGGCAACATCAATGCGAACGTCGCGCAGGACGTGGTGCTGTATCTCAATCCACAGCCTGGCAATGCTTACTTTGTCAATGCTGGTGACGACATTTTGCTGGTCATGCCGCCAAAAGCCAATGTCACGTTGACGTTGAGCGCCGATTCGATTGACATCGAATGGAAGGGTGTCCAAAATGATGAGGACGCCACCAGCAGGGTTATCACGCTGGGAGATGGTTCCGCGATTGTCAACCTGACGGCTGGGGGCGATATCCGAGTCAGCAACCAGCCCGATGCTGGCGAGACCGCCGAGGACTTCGGCAACTTTGCGGGCATCGGCATGGACTGGTCGGGATTTGGCGAGCGGATTTCGCGTCAGGTGAGCCGCGCCGCAAAACAGGCGGAGGAAGCCGCGCGCCGCATGGACCAAAAGTTTTCCCGCCGTGGACCGAAAATTAATGTAGACGTGGGTCGTTGGAATTGGGACATGTCGCCGAAGGGCGTGCCGATGCCGCCCAAACCGCCCGTCTCGGATGAAGAACGACTGGCAATCTTGAAGATGTTGCAGGAAAAGAAAATCACTGCTGAAGATGCAGAGAAATTGCTTGCCGCGCTGGAAGGAGGCGAATAATGTCCGCTGAAGAGCGCCGAAAGATTTTGCAGATGGTAGCTGATGGAAAGATCAGCGCAGAAGAAGCAGCGACGCTAATGCGTTCGCTGGAGGAATCGGCTGAGGAGGAGATTCAGGTCATCGAAGCCGAACCAGCCTCAAGCGGGGAACGGGTTTCGGCTCCAGAGTTCGACCAGATTCGTGAACGGGCAAAGTTCTTCGCGTGGATTCCGCTTGGGGTGGGAATCATCCTCACGATTTTGACTTCGTGGTGGATGTTCTCCATCCAGCAGAAGGCGGGCTTGAACTTCTGGTTCTTCTGCATGACCGTGCCGTTCTTTCTTGGAATTTTGTTGATCGCGCTGGGGGCGGGGGGACATTCTTCACGCTGGCTCTATGTGAACGTGGACCGTTCGCGCCGACCTGATGGACCTAAAAATATTACATTGGCTTTGCCGTTGCCGCTTGGGCTGGCAGGCTGGTTTTTGAGAAACTTTGGCTCGCATTTGCAATGGGAACACGCTGATGAAATTCTGACAGCGATTGCGGCGGCGAAGACCGCCACCGAACCGCTGATCGTCAATGTGGATGAAAGCGACAACGGCGAGCGGGTTCAGGTATTCATCGGATAGGAGACTCACATGGCGAACAGCGAAGAACGAATGAAGATTTTGAAGATGATCGAGGAAGGAAAAATCAGCGCGGACGAAGGCTCGAAGTTGTTGGCGGCTTTGAGCGGGGCGCGGAAGGCGCCGACTCCGTCGCGCCCGTCGGGGATGGGCGGTTCGGCGCGCTGGCTGCGAATCCGCGTGACGGATGTGCGCACGGGACGCTCGAAGGCGTCGGTGCAAATTCCGCTGGCGCTGGTGGATGCGGGGATGAAGATCGGCGCGCATTTCGCTCCCGAAGTGGAGGGCGTGGATATGTCGAACGTGATGGATTCGATCCGCATGGGGGTGACGGGCAAGATCATCGACGTGGTGGATGAGGAAGACGGGGAGCACGTGGAGATTTATGTGGAGTAGAGGGCGGGGCTAAAGTCGGAATTCAGAATTCCCCATTTTTGCCGGAAAAATGGGTCTAAAGCGACCAACGCATGTAAATGCAGAGTGCGGCAGCCATAGGCTGGCATCCGCTTCGACAGCCATTGCCCCCGCTGACAGCATGTCTGCTGTGTCCTGCTCCGCCCACACGCTGCCGCCGCGATGACAGGGATTAGGCAATTCCGAATGCAACAGAAATCCGCCGGGGAATTCGATTGTCGCTGGGTGAGCCGTCGGCACGCGCGGACGCAGGCTGATGGGATTGGTAACAAACGCGCCAAATGCATTAAGACCTCCGAAGTCTCCAAGACTTCGGAGGTTTACCATTTACATTACGCCGTTTCGACCAACCCCATCAATTGCAGCATCTCTTCATTTGTGGCGCACTTGAAGAACTCAAGTCCTCGGCGTTTGGCTTCTTCCGCCTCCATTGCTGTCAGCCGCTTGACGTCATCTTTGTCAATGACAGGCTTGTGTAATCCACGAACTCTTGCGCCCACGGCCTCGGCGTCTGCGCCGTTGGGTTGTTTGGTTTGCAGGAATTGCAAGACCGCCTGCGCGGCGTGTGTGCCGTCCCTACGGGCGTAGCCGACCAGTCCGTTGCTGGCTTTGCGCGCCCAGCCGCCGATGAACACGCCCTCGACGGGGGTCTCGAATGAAACGCCGCCAATCGGGAATCGCGGCTCGCGCTGCTGGACGAACTCGTTGTGCGAGGTCTGCAAGCCAAGCGACTCGTCAATCGTGTCACCGATGGCGAAGATGACCGTATCCACATCGAGCGTCGTTTTGACTCCCGTGCCTTTCGCGCCAAACTGTCCATCGCGGTTGACGAGGACATTTTCCTCCACTTCCAGTTTGACCAGCGAACCGTCCGCGCCAATCATGCGGGTGGGGGAGGCGAGGAAGTGGAAGCGGACTCTACCGTCAGCGACCTTTGGATCCGCTTTAGGCTGGGATTCCAAAACTCGCTTGCGACCAGTTTCGGGGTCTTGTCCAGCCGCTTGCAGGAGGGGAGTCACCCGCTTCATTTCCTCCTCGAAGGCATCCATATCCAAATTGGCGATGATATGCTTCATCTCATCCTTGGTAAAGTTCACTTCGGCGGGTCCGCGCCGGTTGACGACGATCACCTCGTCCACATTCTTCTTTTGGATGAGATGCCGCGCCACATCCACCATCACGTTGCCCGCGCCGATGATGGCGCAGCGCTTGCCGATGCGGAATTTTTTCTGACTGTAGGGCGGCAGGCTGTTGTAACCGTAGACCACATCCTTGGCGTGATACACGCCATCGAGTTCTTCGCCTTCCAAGCCGAGCCACTTCGTGCCCTGCGCTCCCGCCGCGACGATGATGGCGTCAAAGCCCATGCCTTGCAAGTCCTCGAAGGTGAAGTCGCCGTTGTTGGCGATGACCACATTTCCGTAGTAATCCAGTTTGGGATTTTCCATTGCCATGCGAAACTGCTGACGGAGCATTTCCTTCATGTTGTGCTTGTCAGGATAAATGCCATATTCGACCAGTCCGCCCGGTTTGATGTCGCGGTTGAAGACCGCCACGCACACCCCTTGATTCGTTAATTCCTTCGCGGCGAACAAGCCCGCCGGTCCCGCCCCGATGACGGCAACATAATACGTTGCTTCCATTTCCTGCGCCTCCGTAAATCCAAATTAGACAAATTTTGTAATAATTATATTTTCAAATCTAAAAAACGCAAGCCGCAATCGCTGAACTCTAATGGTTTTTTTATAATGTGACAGCGGCGCAAATCGAAAAATAATCGGGTCATATTTGTGTTAATATTGAAGCACTTTTCTTCGATAGGAGAATTGCATCATGGCCGACCCGAAAAAAACACAATCCCCGCTTGCTCAATTGCCCAGGAAAACGACTTCTGTGTCGGTTCCTCCGCCCAAAGTGGAGGAGCCTGTCCTCGAATCGCCGCAGATGAAAACGCCTTTCGTGAAGACCGGGAGCAGGCGCGCGTATAACTTTGGGCCTCCTTTCTGGACAGTCGCCAGCATTCTCTCCCTTACGGTCAACGTCATCCTGATCATCATCCTGCTTGTGGTCTGGATGAACACACAGCAGCTTATCCAGAGCATTGGCGGCGCAATGAATATGGGAAACTTTTTGCTGGGCGGCTTGTATACCAATTTCGAGAAAATGGATCGCGCCCATATCACGACGAACATCCCCGTCCAAACGGAGATTCCAGTCAAGTTCGATCTGCAACTGAACCAGCAGACGAACGTGGTGCTGAGCCGGAATGTGACCATTGACAATGCCCTGGTGACTGTGAAGACCGGCGGTTTGAATATCACCAACGCGCTCACCACCATCGTCCTGCCCGAAGGGACCAACCTGCCCGTCTACCTGAATTTGACGGTTCCGGTGGATCAAATGGTGCCGGTCACTCTGGACGTTGCGGTGGATATTCCGCTCGAGAAAACTCAATTGCACGAACCCTTTGCCGGCTTGCAGGATGTGGTCAGACCGTTTTATTGCATGGTCAACCCCGGCGCGCTCAGAATGGACAGTCAGCCGGTTTGTAAATGACAAACCTCTGCTGGGCACCGGCTAAAATTGGATAAAAGCCAAACAGCTTTGTGATAATTATCGATAAATATTGGTATGTCTTTGGAGGCGAATGAAAAACAAGGTTACACAGGTCAGATTGAAGAACGGTTTGCAGGTCATGCTGAAGGAAATCCACACCGCGCCGATCATTTCGTCGTGGTTGTGGTATCGCGTCGGTTCGCGGGATGAGCCAACAGGGAAGACCGGCATCTCGCATTGGGTCGAGCACATGCTCTTTAAAGGCACTAAAAAGTTTCCAGCGAAGGTTTTGGACAAAGCCATCTCACGCGACGGCGGACGTTGGAACGCCGCCACCTCCCGCGACGCGACCCATTACTACGAGACCATGCCCGCCGATAAATTCGATCTTGCCCTGCGTCTCGAATCGGATCGGATGAAGAACAGTTCCTTCGATGCAAAGGATGTCGCCTCCGAGCGGATGGTCATCATCTCCGAACGCGAAGGCAACGAAAACGAACCGCTATTTCAACTGACCGAGGCCGTCCAGCAGACCGCCTTCCGCGTGCACCCCTATCATCACGAAGTCATTGGGGACAAAGCGGATCTGCAAGTCATCACCCGCGCCGACCTGTACGACCATTACCGCCGTTACTACGTCCCGAACAATGCGGTTTTGAGTGTGTCGGGAGATTTCGACACAAAGGCGATGTTGAACCGCATCCGCGAATTATTCGAGCCGATTCCCAAAGGAGCGACCCCGCAGCGGATTCTGCGACCCGAGCCTGAGCAAAAAGGCGAAGCGCATTTCTCAATCGAAGGTCACGGCGAGACTACATTCATTCAGGCGGCCTATCGTTTTCCAAATGCCACGCACCCCGACTTCTTTGCGCTTCAAGTATTCGATATCCTCCTCGGCGGTATGAGCGGACTTTCCACGAAAACATCCCGCCTGTACCGCGCCCTGGTGGACAAGGAATATGCCATCGAAGTCTCCGGCTGGGCCGAGCCGACGATTGATCCATACCTGTATCGGATCACGCTCATCAAGCATCCCAAGCGGACAGTGGATGAAGTGGCCGCGGCGATGGATGTCGAGATTCGAAAATTACAGGAGTCTCCCGCCCCGGAGGATGAGATCCAACGGGCGGTCAAGCAGGCGCGGGCGGTCTTTGTTTATGGGAACGAAAACATCACCAGCCAGGCCTTCTGGATGGGTTATACAGAGATGTTTGCATCCTATGAGTGGTTTATGCAATATCTCGATAATCTTGCCAGGGTCACGCCGCAGGATGTCCAGCGCGTGGCACAGCAATACTTCCAGCCATCGAGCCGGGTGATCGGCGTCTACCTCCCGAAAGGCAGGGAAGCATAACATGGCGAAACTCATTCAAAAAACGTCCCTGCCCAACCCGAAGGATATTTATCGCGCGACATTGTCCAATGGCATCACCGTGCTGGCGCGTGCGAGTTTCAACAGTCCATCCATCAGCATGGGAGGATACATACCTGCCGGGTCGATCTTCGAGACTGACGACAAATTGGGGCTTGCGGACTTTGTCTCCTCCAGCCTGATGCGGGGGACGCAGACCCGAACCTTTGACTCCATCTACAACGAATTGGAATCGGTCGGCGCAAGTCTGGGATTCGATTCCAACGTGCATAACACGAATTTTGGCGGGCGTTCTTTGGTGGAGGATTTTCCGCTTTTACTCACTCTGCTTTCTGAGTCCCTGCGCTTCCCGACCTTCCCTAAAAAGGAAATGGAAAAACTACGCGCGCATATGCTCACCGGGCTTGCTCTCCGCGAACAGGACACCTCGGACATGGCTGCGCTGGTCTTTGACCGTATGTTGTTCAAGGGACATCCGTACAGCCGTCCCACCGATGGCTTTGTGGAAACCGTCCAGTCCATCATGCGGAAGGATATGCGGAAGTTCCATCGCCGTTGCTTCGGACCGAAAGGCATGGTCATTGCAGTTGTGGGAGCCATCGAACCATGCAAGGCGGCCGAGGCGGTGGAAAAGGCCCTCGGTGACTGGCAGGTTCCGGGTCAAATTCCGCCGCCGCCGCTGCCGAAACACAAACTGTTGAAGAAGACGGTCAGGCATCATCATCATGTGCCGGGCAAGTCTCAATCCGATTTGGTGATTGGAATGATCGGCCCAAGCCGCAGGGATCCCGGATATTTTTCCGCTTCGCTGGCGAATTCTATTCTCGGTCAGTTCGGCATGATGGGGCGCATTGGCGACGTGGTGCGCGAGAAGTCCGGGCTGGCCTACTACGCCTCTTCCAATTTGAACGCGGGGATCGGACCCGGCAGTTGGGAGGTGAGCGCCGGCGTCAACCCGAAGAATCTTGAAAAGGCGATTGAGTTGATCGAGAAGGAGTTACGGCGCTTTATCCAAAACGGCGTGACCAAAGAGGAACTGGCCGAGAATCAGGCAAATTATATCGGACGCCTGCCGCTGTCGCTCGAGTCGAACAGCGGAGTGGCGGGCGCGTTGATCAATATCGAACGCCATGGACTTGGGCTGGATTACTACCAGCGATATGAATCCATCGTGCGCGGTGTGACTCGCGCCGATGTGCTGGAGACCGCGCGAAAATATATCACCCCCGACCGGCTGGTGATCTCGACGGCTGGACCATAACCTTCGACCATGAATCTCAGAACAGGCATTGACTTGATTGAAATCTCCCGCGTTCGTGATGCCATCGAACGCCATGGCGAACGACTGGTCTCGAGGGTTTTTACCGAGACCGAACAACGTGACAGCGGCGGCAGGTTTGCATCATTGGCGGCAAGGTTCGCGGCGAAAGAGGCCGTAGCCAAAGCCCTGGGCTGTGGATTCGGACCCATCGGCTGGACGGAGGTCGAAATCATAAGCGACGGGAATCGAATGCCGCATTTGTTGTTGCATGGCAGAGCGCGGAAGCTCGCCGATGAATTGGGGTTGTCAAACTGGTCGGTGAGTTTGAGCCATACGGAAAGCCATGCCATTGCTTTTGTGGCGGCAACGAATTAAAAGAGACATCCCGCAGCCAGTATCTGCGGGATGTGTGTAAAGACCTTTGGGATGCGGCGAATGGCCGCCCATCAACAAGCGGGACTTTGGCTAGTCCCACCGCATCCGACTTTAATTCTGGTCTTCGACGCCGATCCAAAAATGTCCGGGCATCACGGGGCGATAGGGACGGATGGTAAGTTTCCCCAGTTCGACCTGTCTTTTGCCGTTATCCAACATGCTGGGGTGTACCAGGCAGATATCCGGTGTGTGCCCGAACTTCTTGCTGTAATAATCCATTGCCTTCTGGATTTTGACGCTCAACGTGGTGCGCGGGTCATTATCGAACCATAACATTCCAGTGTGCATGATTTCTTTCCTTTCTCAATCAAGCGCGGGGGCCCAGAAATTCAGCCAGTTGTTTCCTTCGCGCATGGTGAATTGCGACCCGGATAAATCGTTGAAGACCTTGCCGGGATCGCCGGCGATGAAATGCGCTGTGGCTTCGTCCTGAATACAGCCGAATAAACGCGTGCGGAAAAACTCGAGCCATGCCTCCATGCTGCGGACACGATTTGCGTTGAGCGCGATGATCGGCCAGACGCGGCGGCTGGGTCCGCGCAGGAGAAGCCAACGCAGGTTTTGTTCGGCCTCCTCACCAAGTTTGGTCACTGTTTCAAGGCCATCGATCAACAGCAGGATGGCTTGTTTGTTATCCCGGTTGTTGTGCGCCCAGGTTACCAAAGATTGCAATAATTCGCGGGATGTTTCGTCGTCTGGCGAATAGATTCCTGCCACGCTCTGGCTGCCTCGAAAACCTTTCCATTCATCGGGGTGCGGCGTGATAACCCCGGACTGAACATCGGCGGGATCATGCATTGCTTCGGCAGCGCGGGCAACCATTTGCAAAAAAGATGTCTTTCCCCCGCCTTGATCTGCGCTGACCAGAATCGGCCCCGGTATTGGGTCGTAAAGGTCCAGCAGGACAGGCAGACCATCTTCAGCCATGCCGAGAAAAAGCGCATTGGCAGGAAGCGGGAGGTTATCTGCCAGAATCGAATTCAAAGTCGGCAGACCGGCGTTGACCTCCTCCAGGGGAGACTTCCCCCCCTCTTCCGCGAGAGTGGTCAATGCATCAAGCATCAGGGAAAAACGGGTGTTGTCATTCATGGATCGTTGCGTGTCAATCGAAATTAGAACATTTGTTCTTATAATACACCCGAACCATACGAATGTCAAGTATTTGTGGAAGAGTTTCCAGGGCTTTCTTAAAGTCGAGAGATAAGGGCAAAAGCTTGAGCAGGGTTGGCATCGAAAAAGCGTCGAACTCGAGGGAGATGGGCGAAATGGGTTTTCATGGACACCAAGCCGACGACAAGGATGTTGAGGCAAGCCATGACCTGTCCGGCATTGCCTTTGGTCGAGCGAGTACGATCTTCTCGTAAGGTGGCATCTCGACGGTAGTGCAGACCATCCTCGATTCCCCAATAGGCGCGGATTTTTTTGAGGAGGTCAACTGGCATGATTTCATCTCGTGACAGACTGGTGATGCCATAAACAACCTGTTCTTGTATTTTGCCTGTCTTGGTGGAGACAAAGCGACGCTCCAGTTTGAAGACTTGCTGCAGGTAAGACCAGCCCAGGAAATCATTCAGCAGGCTACTCACCGTGAGCATTCGTTCTTCCAACCTTCCATGTCCTTTGCTGGTTTCTTTGACGGTCTCGAAATCTTTTCGTAGCCGACCCTGTCCTGGAAGTGGCACAGGGTCGGGCTCAAACCAGAGCCGAATATCCTCTTCCACATAATTTCGTTATAACCATCATGACCAAAATCGTAACAAGTGAGTAGCGAATTCCCCTTGACTTTCGTTTGTCTGTCAATTCCGCCAAGCGGGCATATAAACTCCCCATATCGAATAGGCTTCTTTCCTCAAGTGTGTTAAACTCCATCTCGACCTTCCTCGGTTTGGTTTGTGCGTTACACAAAATCTTATCCGAAGAAGGTCTTTTCTTCACTGACTTTAAGAAAGCCCTGATGGGTTCTCCATTTCGGTTTTTATTTGTCCTGTAAAACGCTATAATAGTTGTAAAGTGCGAAAACAGAATGTCGACGGTATGCTGAATTTGGAGGCGCAATGAAAACGATCAGGAACGCCCTTGCCCTTCCGCCTATGAAAAACGAAGCCGAACGTCAAACCACGCAGGTGCTTCAGATAATTTTGATTGCTTTTGGCGTTATCAGCCTGGCGTATTCCATTTTGAGCACCATTACAGATTTCCAAAATTGGGGGCGTTATGTTGGGCAGGGCGGCTTTTTGTTCCTGTGTATGCTCCTGGGGCTGGTTTACATGCATAAGGGATATATCCGCCCGGTTGCCACCTTCGAAATCCTGGTGATCTGGCTGGTCTTCACGGCCTCGGCCTATACCGGCGGGGGAGTGAGAAGCTCCGGATATATTGGCTATCTGGTGGTATTGGTCATCGCCGGGGTGGTCTCCGCAAAACGGCTGGATACCCTGCTGGTGGCGCTTTTATGCGCCGGGGTGGGATATTACTTTGTCTATGCGGAAACAAAAGGCATTTTGCCGCCTTCGCGGGTGCCCATGACGCCTTTCGCGCTCTGGCTGGACAGCCTTTTATATTTTTTCATCATTTCCGGGCTGTTATTTCTGACGATGAACATCGTCCAGAATGCGCTACAACGCCTCAACCGCGAATTGTCCGAACGCCAGCGCGCCGATGCTCGTCTGCGCGGCATCTTTGAGAATTCGCCCGATCTTATCCTGGAGATCGACCGTACCGGTACGATTCTTCTTGCCAACCGCCATGCGGAGATTTATGAGGGAAAACAAGTGTGCCAATTTGTTCCTCCCGACCACTACAACCTGGTCAAGGAAACCATTGTCGAGGCTTTTGAAACGGGCAAAAACGCGACGTTGGAATTGCAAGCCCAGGCGTATGATGGTTCACTCCAATGGAATTCCATCCGGGTCGGACCTGTGCAGACTGGCGGTAAAGTCACCAGCCTGGCGGCGGTCATTACCAATATCCACCGGCAGAAAAAGGCGGAATTACAGGTCAGACAATCCGCTGAAAAACTCGCAACGCTCAATGAAATCGCCCGCGCCGTTGCCGAACTCACCGATCTGAAGACCACTCTCGAGATCATCCGCCGGCAGTTGGAAAAACTGCTGGAGTTCGACTTTTATTCCGTCCGTATTTTCAATGAAGAGACACGAACTGTTACCCACCTGGCCGTCTACGAAAGCGGTAGATACTGGGACGAAGCCGACACGCCGCTTATACCAGGGACGCATGCGTACAGGGTGTTTGAAACAGGCGAGTCCATCCTGCATCTGCTGAACGACGAGGAGATCGAACGGTATAGAAGCAACCCATACCCGCAAATTGGCGACCGCTCCCACATCACCACCTCTCTCATATTTGTGCCGCTTAAAAAGCATGGTAAAACCATCGGCTCCCTTTCGGTGCAAAAGCATGAGCCGAATTCCTACACCCATGAGCATCTCGAACTGGTGGAAGCCGTGGCAATCCAGGTGGTGATTGCCATCGAAAACGCGCGGTTGTTCGAATCCCTGCAGCACGAATTGCAGGAACGCATCCATACCGAGGAGACACGCGAAAGATTGATCGGCGAACTCGAACAGAAGAACGCCGAACTGGAACGTTTCACCTACACCGTTTCACACGACCTGAAAAGCCCCCTCGTCACGATCAAGGGATTTCTCGGCATGTTGAAAAAAGACATGGAGCAGGGCAGGGAAGACAGGGCGCAAAGGGATATCGAACGAATTGCGGAAGCGGCCGACAAAATGGGAATTCTGCTCTCGGAACTGCTCGAACTCTCGAGGATCGGGCGGATATTCAACCCGGCTGAAGAGGTTGATCTCGGCAAACTAACCCAAGACGCCCTAAGAACCCTGGACGGCCGCCTCAACGCCCGCAATATTACAGTGATGGTTTCGCCGGACCTCCCCACTGTTTACACGGATCGAAACCGCATGCGTGAAGTACTGGAAAACCTGATCGACAACGCCGCCAAATACATGGGCGACCAGCCCAATCCGCTCATCGAAATTGGCATGGAGGAGCACGAAACCGAAACCATCTTCTATTATGTAAGGGATAATGGGATTGGGATCGAACCGCGATTCCAAAACAAAATATTCGGGTTGTTCGAAAAACTCAACGCGGACATCGAAGGCACGGGCGTGGGGCTTGCGATTGTTAAACGCATTATCGAAACATATGGCGGCAGGATCTGGGTTGAATCGGAAGGATCGGGCAAAGGGTCCACTTTCCGTTTTACGCTTCCGGATACGCGCCCGACGACGCCGGATCAACCTTCCGAAGTCAATCGCTAAAAGCGAATCGCGGTTTCGTCTTTGTGGTCAGCGCCCGCAGGAATTGCAACTCCCCCCCGAGCAGGAACCGCACCCGCATCCACCCGAAGTTCCGGACACGCTCCCGGTCTCGTTGCGGGCGCTGAAGGTCGATTGCTTCCGCCTGACCTTTTTTCCCCCGCACTTCTCGCAGGCAATGGGGGCATCCTTCTCGTTCATGGGGCGGATGGCTTCGAACTCTTTCTTGCATGACTTGCAAACGTATTCGTAAATAGGCATGTGGGAACACCTTGTCGCGAAGAAATTTGGGCCGATTCTACTCCCAAAGCCGCCGTTTGTATGTCGATTTGGATGCAAATCACAAACCATAGCCCGCTGGATCGAAGTCGTCATTCGTTGCGCAATCATCGGATAAACGTAGGTTGGGCGTCAAGCACGTTCCATGACGCTATGATAAAGTAAAGGCAGGTGACGTTTCATCTTCTTCTCCTCCTTGTGAAAAGAGAGCCGGGCCAGGCGAACCCGGCTCTCTCGATTCTGGGGGCAACATCGTCCCGAAGTTTATCGTCAGATGTTTCAGTTGCTTGAAAGAAACCTTTGGGACGTTTTGTAAAAGTTCGTGACAAACGTCAGCGGGGAAACTGGCTATAATCAATTAAGTTCAACTTCCCCAAAACCAAGGAGTTCAGCATGTCTAAAACTGACTGGATTGCGCAGGAGATCGAAGCCCTGCAAAACGCAGGACTGTATAACCGTATCCGCACCATCGGCTCGCCGCAGGGTGCATGGCTGAATGTGGACGGCAAGAAGGTCCTGAATTTCTGCTCGAACAACTATCTGGGGCTGGCAAATCACCCGGCGCTGGTGGCGGCAGCAAAGAAATCATTGGATGAAATGGGCGTCGGTCCCGGCGCGGTACGCTCCATCGCGGGGACGATGACCCTGCACGTGGAACTGGAAAAGCGTCTCGCCGCGTTCAAAGGCGTCGAATCGGCGATCACCTTCCAGTCGGGATTCACCGCTAATTTGGCGACCATCCCCGCGCTGGTCGGCAAAGAGGATGTCATCTTCTCCGACAGGCTCAACCACGCGTCCATCATCGACGGTTGCCGCCTTTCAGGCGCGAAGATCATCGCCTACGAACACAACGATGTGAAATCGCTCGAAGAGCAGATTCAAGCCAACCTGAGTCAGTTCCGCCGGGCGTTGATCGTCACCGACGGCGTCTTCAGCATGGACGGCGACATCGCGCCCCTGCCCGACATCTACGAGGTGGCAAAGAAATACGATATCCTGCTGATGGTGGACGACGCTCACGGCGAAGGCGTGCTTGGCAAGGGCGGACGCGGCATCGTGGACCACTTTGGCTTGCACGGCAAGGTGGACGTGGAAGTTGGCACCATGTCGAAGGCGTTCGGCGTGATGGGCGGAATCGTGGCGGGCAAATCGGTCATCGTCGAGTGGCTGCGTCAGCGTGGACGTCCCTTCCTGTTCTCCTCCGCCATGACTGTCCCCGATGCGGCGGCTTGTCTCACCGCAGTGGATTTGCTCGAAGACTCGACTCAACTGGTGGACAAACTCTGGGACAACGCCAAATACTTCAAAGCCGAAATGAAGACCCTCGGCTTCAATACCGGCGTCACCGAAACCCCCATCACCCCGGTCATGCTCGGCGAAGCGCCGCTGGCACAGCAGTTCAGCCGCGAGTTGTACGAGGCGGGGGTCTTTGCCATGGCCATCGGATTCCCTACCGTGCCGCAGGGCAAGGCGCGCATCCGCGTGATGATTTCCGCCGCCCATGCCAAGGACGATCTCGATAAAGGTTTGGAAGCGTTCAAGAGTGTAGGGAAGAAATTGGGCGTAATTTAGTTTGGTATAATTCCGCCACCCAAGAGGTATTTTCCCCACGAACGTGGTAATTTGAAGGAGTTTTTTATGTCTGGTCATTCCAAGTGGTCCACCATCAAACGCAAAAAAGGTGTAGCCGACGCCAAACGCGGCGCCATCTTTACGCGGCTCGCCCGTGAAATCGTCATCGCCGCCCGCGAAGGAGGCAGCGACATCGATTCCAATTTCCGCCTGCGGCTTGCAGTGGACAAAGCCCGCTCGGAAAACATGCCCAAGGAAAACATCGAACGCGCGGTTAAACGCGGCGCGGGCGAAGACAAGGACGGCGCGGCGTTCGAAGAAATCACCATCGAGGGCTACGGTCCACATGGCTCGGCGCTGATGGTCAACTGCGTCACCGACAACCGCAACCGCACCATCCCCGACATGCGTCACGCGCTGACCAAGGCGGGCGGCAACATGGCGGAGCCTGGCGCCGTCGCCTGGCAGTTCGACCGCAAAGCCTATTTCGCCTTCCCCTCCGCTGAAATGTCCTTCGACAAAGCCTTCGAACTCGGCATCGAAGCAGGCGCGGACGATGTGGTGGATGGCGGCGAAAGCGTCGAAATCTTTGCCCCCGTCGAAATGTTCAAGACCATCGCCGATGCCTTGCACAAGTCAAAGGTCCATCCGCAGGAGTCGGGTCTGCGGATGATTGCCAAGCAGGAGATCGAACTCGATGTGGAGTCCACGCTCAAGTTTATGAAGATGATCGAAAACATCGAGGAACTCGACGACGTGCAGGAGGTCTTCCACAACGTCAAGGTCTCCGACGAGGCCCTCGCCGCCCTCGAAGCCGCATAGTTTTTCAGACTTCGGAAGTCTCCAAGACTTCCGAAGTCTATTTAACAAGATGACTCTCGCTTTAGGAATTGACCCTGGGACAGCCACCACTGGCTATGGACTCGTTCGTCTTTCACGTGACGGGGAACTGGTCGCTGTTTCCTATGGCGTGATCTCCACCCCGAAGGATGCCTCTCCCGCCGCCCGCCTCGAAATGCTCTTCGACCAGCTCAATGACCTGCTCCGCAAATACAAGCCTGATACCGCCGCCGTAGAAAAGCTATTCTTCCAAAGCAACGTCAAGACCGCCCTTGCGGTGGGACAGGCTCGCGGCGTAGTGATGCTTTGTCTGCAAAAAGCGGGCATCGAACCTTTCGAGTACACCCCCAACGAAGTCAAACAAGCCGTGGCTGGCTATGGCGGCGCGGACAAACGCCAGGTGCAGGATATGGTGCGAGCGTTGCTCCAACTCGAAAAAATCCCCAAACCCGACGATGCCGCCGACGCGCTGGCGATTGCAATTACCCATTTGAACACCAAACGATATGAATGAGCCATGTCATTGCGAGGCGGTGCTTTCCCGCCGAAGCAATCTCCATGTAATAGGAGACTGCTTCGCACACATGCCTAGCGGCAGTGCTAGGAAAAACGCTCGCAGTGACATATAATGAGGACATGATAGCAACCCTCCGCGGAGAAATCTCCCAAATCGAAGATAACGCCCTCATCGTCGAAGTCGGCGGCGTGGGACTGAGAGTCTTTGTCCCCGCCCCGTTGCGCGGGGGAGCCAAAGCGGGCGAACCCATCTTTTTGTTCACCCATCTCGTCGTGCGCGAAGATGCGCTCACCCTTTATGGATTCGAATCCCAGGGCGACCGCGAACTCTTCAACATCCTGCTCGGCGTGGACGGGGTCGGTCCCAAGGTGGCGCTTTCCGTCCTCTCGACGATGACACTGGACTCCATCCAGCGCGCCGTCTTTGCCGACGAACCCGATGTGTTGAGCCGCGTGCCTGGCGTGGGAAAGAAGACTGCGCAGAAAATGGCGTTGCACCTCAAAGACAAACTCAAGCCCACAGACTCTCTCTCCAAACTTGCCGCCATCTCCGACACCGACGCCGAAGTGGTCGCCGCGCTCACTGCGTTGGGCTACTCGGTGGTCGAAGCCCAAGCCGCGCTCCAATCCATCCCCAAGGATGCTCCCGACGACACGGAAGAACGTCTCAGGCTGGCGTTGGGGTATTTTCAGTAGCAAACGATTGTCACTGCGAGGCGCTTTTTGCCGAAGCAGACTTCAACCATATAGAGGATTGCTTCAATCGCTCCACGCCTTCGCAATGACATGGACATTTCGGGGATTACGGGCTTGTGTTTCTCTCGATCATTCGACTGTACCATCTGGCGCTGGATTTCGGGATTCGTTTTTGGGTCCGGTAATCCACGTACACAATGCCAAAACGCTTGGAGAATCCATACCCCCATTCGAAATTGTCGAGAAGCGACCAGACGAAATAGCCTTTTACCGGCACGTCGGCCTGGATGGCCTGGCTTGTCACTTCCAGGTGGCGCTTAATGTAGGATTGGCGGTCCGGGTCGTTCACTTCGCCGTCCGGTCCGACCACATCGGGAAAAGCGGCGCCGTTCTCGGTGATGTAAATGGCGGGGAAACCATAGTCGAAGTACAGGCGGGCGAGGGTGTTGTAGAGTCCCTTCGGGTAAACTTCCCAATCCATTTCGGTAATCTCATCGCCGCGGACGACGGTGCGCGGCTCGTTCTCTTCCTCGCGGATGTTTTCGGCACGGTTGATGGTGCGCGTATAATAATTCACGCCTAGAAAATCCAGGGGGACGGCAATCGTGTCCATGTCACCGGGCTGGACGAATTCCATCTTGTTGCCGAAGCCGTTGACCACATCCTGCGGGTAACCGCGTCCCACCAGCGGATCGAGGTAAAAGCGCATAATATACCCGTCGTTCCAAACGGTTGACTTTCGGTCTGCAATGCTCCGCGAGGCGGGTTCCTGCGGCGAATAATTCAAGGTGATTCCCACGTTGGCATTCGGACAGTTGGCGCGGATGACCGGCACCGCCTTGCCATGTGCAAGAAGCAGATGGTGCGTGGTGGCAACCGCCTCCTCCTCGCTGGTGTGACCTGGGGCATGGCGCCCATCGCGGTAGCCAATGAAGGCGCTGACCCACGGCTCGTTCAATGTAATCCAGTTCTTCACGCGGCTGCCTAGAGCGCGGGTCACCACATCGGTGTATTCGACAAAAGCGTCGACAGTCTCACGCGCAACCCATCCGCCTTTGTCTTGTAAAGCTTGAGGCAGATCCCAGTGGTAGAGAGTCACCCACGGCTCGATCTTCGCTTCGAGCAAGGCGTCTACAAGGTTGCTGTAAAAATCAATTCCTGCCTGATTGACCTTGCCCTTTCCTTCGGGCAGAATGCGGGTCCAGGCAATCGAGAAACGATAAGCCTTCAAACCCAAATCCTTCATCAATGCCACGTCTTCGCGCCAGCGGTGATAATGGTCGCAGGCAATGTCGCCCGTGTCGCCATCCTGCACCATGCCCGGCGTGTGACTGAAGCGGTCCCAAATGCTTTCACCCTTGCCATCCTCGTTCCAAGCGCCTTCGATCTGATACGAAGCCGTGGCAGCGCCCCAAACAAACCCCTTCGGAAATTGAAACTTTTTATCCACTTGTGTTCTCCAATCGAATTATCCCAGCGTGACGATGACTTTTACTTCCTTCGTCCCTGCGGGCGGAATGGGGATAATTTTACCCGCGACGGGCTTTCCGTCCACTTCGAGTTGGACTCCGCGCCCCGAGCCTTTTCGCTCCAC
>DAOUAS010000113.1:0-3835 GCA_034433295.1 Anaerolineales bacterium
TTTCGCATGAAACAAGCGGGACAGGTAAAAGGTTGACACATATAAAAAAGCACTTGTCAGACTGGCTTTCCGAAAAATAAATGTCCCAAAAAGAGCCGCTCTCCTCGTCGGAAAGCGGCTCTTTCGTTTTGTGTTCAACGGCGCGAACCTCGGTAAAGATCGCGTCCTTCCCAATCAGGGCAGGGACGCCATGGGGCAAAAGTTGTGTTGGAATATCAGGCGCTGACCGCCAGGAGAAAAGCCGCGCCCGGCATCAACACACCTGCCCTTCGGACTCGACCGTTTCCTTCAACATGCTTTCGACCACTTTGAAGTCCACGCGCTCGGGCTTGGAGTAGCGGATGCACCCCTTGCCGTGTGAGATGCCTGCGCCTTTCAACTGGTCGGCGTGAGATTTCATCACGTCCGTGCGCAGAATGTAAAGAGCGATGAAATGCTTCTGGCTGGCAAAGCCCACTTCCGCTACGCCGTTGCGTTTGTAACTGGGCATCCTGTATTCCATGCTCTCCTCGAAGCCTTTGAGGTATTTACGGCACAAGTCGCGCAATTTTGTCAGCGCAGCTTTGCGTTTCTCTGGCGCTTCGAGCAGATAGTCGTCCACAGTCGGGGCTTTGCTTTGCATAATATTGTCCTTGTGCCACACCTACATTTCCCAACCCCTCCCCGCCCCCCCAAATTCGACATTCAGACTTTTTATTCACAACCAAATTTTACAGTCGAATTTGGGGAGGGAGTCGCGGGGCGACGGGTGGGTTCAGCACTCACTAAATCCGCAAGCGTAGCACTTCCTGCATCCTTCTTCATTCACCACCGCCGCCTCGCCGCACTCGGGGCAGATGTCGCCGATTCTCATCTTGTGGGGAGCGGTTTCTTCGTGCGCTTGCGCGTGTCCGCTGCCATTGGATTTTATTTCATCGGTGTTGACGCCATTCTTCTCATTCAGGTACTGGTCCAAAATCTGACCGATGCCGTCGGGCAGGGAGCGCACGCGGTTGGGACCGAAGCCCAGTGAACGTCCGCCGCCGATGCCGATGAGCTGGATGATAACCTCGCGCATCCTGTCCAGCGGGGCGACGGGCGAAGCAAGGCGCAAAATGTACGAGATCAGCCGTCCGATGGCTTCGGAAACGGCGGCAATTTCAGAGCCAGCCTTGGCGGTGTTGATGAAAACCTCGAAGGGCTGTGTCCCGCCGTTTTCGTTGATGGTGATGAACGCCTTGCCGACGGGGGTCTCGATGTTGTACGTCCTGCCGGGCAAAGCCTTGGGACGCGGCTTCTTCGTCCCGTGCCACATGAGGACGGCGGGTTCAGTCGAAGCGGCGGGCTGGGCGGCAGGCGCGGGCGCTTTCTTCTCCGCCGTGGCTTTGGTCTCCAAAACAACCTTGTCGCGTGAACCCGTCACGTAGACCGTGATCCCCTTGCAGCCGAGTTCCCAGGCCAGTTGATAGGCGATTGCCACATCCGCTTCGGTGGCGCCTTCGGGGAAGTTGACCGTCTTCGAGAGCGAATTGTCCACGAAGGCTTGCAGGGCGGCTTGCATCCGCACATGCTCTTCAGCAGTCACATCGGACGAGACCACAAACGTATCGCGGATGCCCTGCGGCAATTCGGCGATGTGCTGACAAGTCCCCTGGCTCATCACCTGCTCGACAATCTCCTGCCGTTTCTCCTCTCCCAAGCCGAGTTTCTTTAACGCCTCATCGAAGCGCGGGCTGGCGTAGGTCAGTTGCAAATCCTTGCCGTTGTCGTTGACATGGCGGATGTACGCCAGCGCGAAGACGGGTTCACAGCCATAGCCTTCGCAGCCTGCGACGGTTGCAATTGTGCCAGTGGGGGCGACAGTGGTCTGCGCCGCATTGCGGATGCCATGCTGACGGATTCCATCCGCCACCAAATTCCACTCGACTTCGGGCCTGTTCCAGTTATTCTGATATTTGATCAGCGAGTGGGGCGGCGTCCAGCGCATGTTGTCCATGTCGTAGATCGAGCCTTCGATGGCGGGAAAAGGTCCGCGCTCGATGGCCAGTTCCACGCTGGTTTTCATCGTATGAAAACGGACGAACTCCATGATCTGCGCGCCGAACTCCTGACCTTCCTTCGAGCCGTAACGCACGCCCACGTGGTACATCAAGTCTGCAAGACCCATGATTCCAAGCCCGATGCGGCGGGCGCGATGCGCGGCTTCCTTGAGTTGCGGAACCGACGGCACATACCCGTTCGCCTCCACCACGTCATCTAGGAAACGTGTCGCGGTCACGACAGACTGGCGTAATATTTCCCAGTCCACCGTGTTATTAGGTCCGCAATGTTCGTTGAGGTTGACCGAACCGAGACAGCAGTTCTCGTATGGTCCAAGCCACTGCTCGCCGCATTGGTGTGCGACGATACCATTCGCAATCACACTATGCGTCTGCGTTTCAGTGAGATCGTAGACATCTGCAAACCCTGCATTTTCAATCGAGACAATGGGTGTTTCAAACGTCTCAGAATTGGAAAGGCGGGATTTACCATCAATAAATTGTTTTACCTTGTCCTGTTTTGCAGAATCGAGGAAACCGATTTCCTCCACGAACTTGTCCCGATTGACCTTGTCAATCAACAATTCATAATCGGCGTGGGTGAAATATTCCTTCAAACCGCCTTTGCCATCTGGCAAATTGCGGAAGCCGTTCTCGCGGCGCTTGTGAATGCGGCTGACAATGCCGAAGTTTGACAAGAGTACCTGCACTTCCTGCAAGAGTTCAAGCGAAGCGCTTGCAAGCCTGATCGAGCAGGATTTTTTGAACTCGGAAACATTTACAGTCCCATCCGTTGTAAACAGTCCTTGCAGGAAACCAACTACCGCCTCACGCGGCGCATTCCAAATTGAGACAGGGACGTGTTTTTCATGTGCGCGAGCGTGCAAGACACCCAAAGATTCAAAGAAAGCATACGGCAACCTGCCATAGGTCAACTGGCGGACAGAGCCACGTTCATGCAAGTGCCCCGCGCCAAAATGGCGCTGCATGGTTTCGTGAACAATGCCTAACAATTCATCGCTTTCATAATTGAAGACCATGCCCACAGGCGCGTTGCTGGCAGGGCTTAACCAGCCATCACCAACCAATGTGCCGACCACAACACCCAACTCGTGCGACCATCTCTGCGGCAGGTTGGAATACTGCTCGGCAAAATCGTCGCGTGTGGTTGTGTGTCCAGAGGCGTGATCGCCGCCGCGTGCCATGACCGTCATTTTCTCCCGCATGATTTCAATGTTCGGCAATTCATAATTTCGGCTCCAGACACCTTCGCCAGATTGCAGGAGCAGGACGTCACCCTCTTTGAGGTTGCCCAATTCAACATAACCACGGTCGGAAGTGAGGAATTTATGGTCAGGGGTTGCGGTAACCGAATAACCATGCTTGGTGGTCATCTTCAAAGTGCGGGTATTTTCACGGGTCTTCCATGCGGGTGATGAAACCCGATATGCCACGCCGAAACTTCCATCCGCAGAACCTTGTCCGCCTTGCGGGGCACGCAAGTCTGTTGCCACCATAAAGTTCGCGCCAGATTCGGCAAGTTCCTGGATTGTCAGTAGACCCAAATCAGTTGCGATGCGGGTCGAACCAATAAAACACGGGTTCGTCGACTCCAGCGGATACAAGTGAGGGACAGGGTTTTCGCGGTTCGCAGCATCCAAAAAGAGCACGCCAGGCTCGCCGTTGTGATGCGCCTGCTTGACGATCTTGTTGAACAGGTCACGCGCGCGGACGGTCTTGTAGGTCCGAATCTTGATGCCTTCGTCTTCGGCTTGTTCCAGCGTGCCGTCGAAATTCCGCGCCTTCATTTCTTGAAT
>DAOUAS010000114.1:0-14436 GCA_034433295.1 Anaerolineales bacterium
CAAGTTTTTCCAGCCACTCCGCCCCGCGCTGACGGGCGACCTTGCGCGGCACGCCATACGCCTCGCCGATGAATTCCAGTTGTTCAAGGCAGGTGAGTTTGTCCCACAAAATGGTCTCCTGCGGACAAACGCCAACCAGTGCCCGCGTTTCGGGGTCACCGCCGTGGACAGGTTTGCCATGCAGGAGAATTTGTCCAGCGTCGGGCCTGAGCAGTCCGCACATCATGTTGATGGATGTGGTCTTGCCTGCGCCGTTCGGTCCGAGAAAGCCGAAGATTTCGCCTTCATAGACTTCGAGGGAGAGATCGTCAACGGCAGTGAGTGCGCCGAAGCGTTTGGTGAGATGTTGGGTTTGAAGAACGGGAATGGTCATACGGACTCAAAAGCCTCCTGACTTTTGAGTCCAACGTCTGGAGACGTTGGACTCCGGTCAAGGTTTATCTCAGAAGCAAGATGATCAAAATTACGGTGATAACGAAAGTCCAAATCCACGCCCAACCGCCCGCGTCGGACGGTCCGCTGCCTAGCCCGAGCGGATGAAACCGCAGCAGAGGCAGGTCTTCGATCTTTCGAGCCAGTTCAACATCTGTAATGGTGAAGGGGTTGTAGCCTTCAAAGAAACCAGCAAAGCCCGCGTTCTTAAGTATCTGGCGCGTGATGATAAGTTTTTGTTCGGAATCGGTGGCTTCTTCCACGTGGGCGTGGATACTGCCTCCAGGCAGGATCAAATCCACTTCGGGGTTGGCAAGCAGGTTGCGGAACCAGTCCGAGGTGGCGCGTCCCCCAGAGATGCAGTAGACATCTCCCTTGTGGATGGCATAGTTGACGGGCGTCAAGCGCGCCTTGCCTGTCTTGCGTCCGATGACTTTCATCACCATGATATAACCCGAAAATGGGTTGCCAAAGAACGGTCCAAACCCGAGGCGGAACATGGGGACCATGAAGAACTTGTTGAGAAACCAAAAGATACGACGCATGAGCGGGGGCATAATTGAATTCCTCTCTGTAATGGCGGGTTACACGACCTACTTTGCAATGCCGCTTGTTACCAAATTTACTACGGAGTCAATCACACGCTCCAGCGGCATGGTTTTGTCCGTGACGTGGAAATAGTTGTTGAGATAAGGCAGCAATTGCGAGTCGCCGACGGCGATGATGAGCGCGTTGACCACCCGTGCCGTCGCATCCAAATCCAAATCTGGGCGAAGCTCACCGCGCTGTTGGGCGAGGGTCAGCAAGTCCTTGATGATTTCGAGCATGGCATCCGCGATAGGCTGGACAACGGTCTGGGCGAGGGTTGGGTCACCTGTGTAAGCCGCCCGCGCCACAAACTGAACCAAACCTGTCATGGTGTCGCCCCATTCCATGCCGCCCATCAGGTAGGCACGGAGGGCGTCCCGCAGCGGCATATCCCGCAGGTACGGCTCAATCAACTGGAAGGCGTCGGTCATCAGGCTTGCGCACAGCCGCGTGGCAAAGGTCAGCAAGCCTTCGCGGTTGTTGAAATACTGATACAGCGACCCAACTGCCACCCCCGCCCTGTCCGCCACCTGCTTGATGTTGACCGAGGTCGGGCCTTTCTCGATGGCTTCATCCAGAATTGCCTCGACAATTGCCTGCTGCCGTTCAGGGTCGAGGCGGCGAAACGTCCGCGTCACCACGCCCTCCTGCTCGAACTTCAGGATGTAGGAATGGATTTGTTGCCAATCAGAGAAGAAAGAATTATGAACCATTAGTTCATATTTTATGAACATTTTGTTCATCTGTCAAGGTTATCGAAAACGTGGGTTGGAGTTTGCCAGTTTGTGATAACATCCGTTCGAGAGGACAAGCCGCATGAACCAGCTCTTCATTTCTTATTCCCGCAAGGATACGGATTTTGCCAGAAAATTGACCGACAAGTTTGCCATGCAAAATATGGAAACCTGGGTGGACTGGCAGGATATTCCCCCCACAGTCGACTGGATGAAGGAAGTTGAAAAAGGAATCGAGGAAGCTGACAACTTCATCTTCATTGTCAGCCCCGATTCCATCCGCTCAGAGGTATGCGCCAGCGAATTGGCGCATGCCATCAAAAACGGAAAACGTATCATCCCCGTGGTGGCGCGTGAAATCGATTTCAAGGAAGCCCCATCCACGCTTACACATTTGAACTTTACATTCTTTTCACGTCCGCAGGATGTATTCGATGAGGCATTCGATAAATTGCTCACCGCCATCTGCACGGACTATGATTGGGTGAAGGCGCATGCAAGCCTGCAAGTAAAGGCGCTGGAATGGGAACGGAATCAAAAAGAGAAAAGTTTTCTTCTGCGCGGAAACGAACTCGCCGACGCGGAGGCGCAGGCGCGGGTGAACTTCGGGAAGGCGCCCAGCCCCACCGCCTTGCAAAAGGAATATATTTCAACCAGCCGCCTGGAAGAGAATGCCGAGATCGAAGAAGCGCGAGCAAAAGAACAACAACTATTGCTCGAAAAGAAACTTGGCATCCGCCTGAGCCGGCTGACCTACCTCCTGCTTGGCGTCTTTACCCTTGCCTATGTTGTGTTGTTTGTGTGGCTCAATTCTGTCACCAGCGACATGGCAATCAATGCGATCAAGGACCAGATGCTGGCGTTTGTGGAAACCAGCGTGTGTTTCATCAACGGCGATGATTACAGTACTTTTATAAATAAATTTCCTGCTGGAAGCGCCGAAGCCTTCCAGGATGATCATTACTCGACACTTGAAGATTTCATGCTGGACGTCATAAATACCAATCAAAATGTCAGCGTGGAGGTTGTGCTCTACACCATCGTCAAAGGAAGCAAAGTCAACGAGTTTTTGATCGTCAATTCCACGGACGCTGAAGCGGACATCGAATATAAAACTTCGGTTATTGCTTCCAATGCAAATGTTCCCCAAATTGCCGGATTGGAAAGGACAACAGCGGATACGACGATCTACACTGATGAATGGGGGACCTGGATATCCTCCTGTTCGCCCATCCTCAATTCCAACGAGGAATCTGTTGGCGCACTGTGCGCGGATTTCAACGCCCAACTATTGGAAGACACCCGCGAAAAAGTGACAACCACCCTGGGACTTGCGTTCCTTGCCATTTACCCGGCAATGATTATCCTCGTTCTGTTTGCAACCCGCTCGATCCAAAAGTCCCGTAACAGCCTTGTCTCAAAAACTCCTTGACACATCCCATTTTGTGGGTGTAGACTCAACCCATAGCAGGAAAATTTCCCGAAGAAAGGAGCGCACTCTTGATGTCTTGCACAATCTTCGCAGTTCTCAACGCTGTTGGCAAATTGCCTTCTCGGAGTGCGCCTGTAGACCGATAACCAGGTCTCTTTCTGTCCCCTGTTTGTTTTGGGCTGTGGCGCAACCGCCGCAGCCTTTTTGTTTAATTTTTCATTGAAAACCTGACTCGTCTCCATGCGAGTCCAAAAACGGAAACAGCTTTGATAAGACCTGTCAGGTTTCTGAGGAACTCTTATGACCACACTACAACCTTACTACGAACCCGCCCTCACCTTCGATTTCCGCCGCACCCTGCAAGCCAACCGCCTCAAAGGGCTGTGGCAGATGATGTCCGATTATCGCCTTTCCTACATCGCCGCAACCGTTGCGCTGGCGATCTCGGCGCTTTCCAAGACTTTCACCTACATGCTCCTGCGTTTCTTTGCGGATGATGTGCTGGCGCAGAAGACCTATATTGGCGGCACGTTGACTTCCACCCTGGTTTGGATCGGGGCGGGATTCATCGGGCTGGCAGCCGTCGAGGGCGGATTCGCTTTCCTTTCGGGACGGCTGGCCGCCTACACCGCTGAAGGCATCACCCGCCGCCTGCGCGACTTCCTCTTTGATCACATCCAGCGACTGAGCTTCTCGTATCACGCCACCACCCCCACCGGTGACCTGATCGAGCGCGTCACCTCCGATGTGGACGCCCTGCGCCGCTTCTTCAGCGAACAAGCCATCGGCGTGGGACGCATCGTCCTGTTGTTCGTCATCAACTTCATCGCCATCCTCAACCTCAACGTGGAACTGGCGCTGGTCTCGGTGGTGGTCATCCCCGTCATTTTGCTGGTTTCGATTTGGTTCTTCAAGAGAGTGACCAAAGCCTACGAGGAGTATCAGGCGCAGGAGGCGATTCTCTCGACGACTTTACAGGAAAACCTGACGGGCGTGCGCGTGGTCAAAGCCTTTGCGCGGCAGGACTACGAAAAGAAGAAGTTCGAGAAGGACAACTGGGGCAAGTTCCTGAAAGGCAAGATTTTGCTTTTCATGCACTCGATGTTCTGGCCCCTCTCGGATATTGTGTTGGGATTCCAAATGCTGTTCGGCTTTGTTTACGGCGCGTTCATGGCAATCGACGGCAAGATCACGCTCGGCGAGTACATCGCCTACGCAGGACTTGTGGTCTGGCTCATCTGGCCCATCCGCAACCTGGGACGTATCATCGTGCAGACTTCGACGGGCATGGTCTCGTACGGACGCCTGATGGAAGTGGTCAAGCAGCAGCGTGAACCGCTCTTCGATGGGAAGTATCAGCCCCAGGGCGCGGTCAAAGGCGACCTGCGTTTCGAGGATGTCTCATTCATGTATTCCGATGGAAAATCCGATGTGCTGAAAAATGTCTCATTCCACGCCAGGCCCGGACAGGCTATCGCGTTGCTTGGGTCAACGGGTTCGGGCAAGACATCGCTCGTCAACCTGCTCCCCCGCTTCCACGAATACACAGGCGGACAAATCCTGCTCGACAGCGTGGAGTTGAAGGATTACTCGCGCGCGACCCTGCGCCAGCAGATTGGCATTGTGGAGCAGGAGCCGTTTTTGTTCAGCCGCTCGATCCGCGAGAATATCCGCTACGGAGTTGGGCGTGACGTGTCGAACGAAGAAATGGAACGCGCCGCGAAAGCCGCCGCTGTGCATGACGTGATTCTGGGATTCCCCGACGGCTACAACACGCTGGTCGGCGAAAAGGGAGTGACCCTCTCCGGCGGACAGAAACAGCGCGTGGCAATTGCCCGCACTTTGTTGAAGAATCCGCGCATCTTGATTTTGGACGACTCGACCTCCTCGGTGGATACCGAGACCGAAGCTGAGATCCGCGAGGCGTTGAACGGCTTGATGAAAGACCGCACAACCTTCATTATCGCGCACCGCATCCAGTCCGTGATGGTCGCCGACCTGATCCTTGTTTTGGACAAGGGCGAGGTCATTCAAATGGGAACGCACGCCGAGCTGCTGAAAGACGAGACTGGCATGTATCGCAGGATTTACGACATTCAAACAAAGATAGACGCAGAGTTGGAAAAGGAGATTTCACGTGTCAACTAAAGGAACAACTCAAATGACCGAACAGGATAACCTGAGCGAATATTCCGATCCGAAACTCTACGACGCGGAAAACCGCGACTTCGAACCAGATGGTCCCTTCATCCTCTCGCTGGCAAAGGAACTTGGCGGCAGGGTGTTGGAACTCGGCTGCGGTACGGGACGGCTGACCATTCCGCTGGCTGAAAACGGCGTGGAAATTGTCGGGCTGGACGTTGTGCCTGGTATGGTTGATCTGGCGAAGGAAAAAGCGGAGGGGCTGCCCATCGAATGGGTCGTGGCGGATGTCCGCAACTATCAACTGGGACGAAAGTTTCGGCTGATCTTTGAGTCGGGCAGCGTCTTCCATCACATGCTGACCCGTCAGGATCAGGAGGCATACCTGGCGCGAGTGCGGGAACATCTCGAAGACGATGGACGGCTGGTGCTTAGTATTTTCTTCCCCAAGTCTCATAACCTTGTCAGCAGTGACGAAGAGGAAGAATGGTTCACCGCGGAGCACCCTGACGGTTACGTGATCAGAGTCTCTGGCATCGACAAATACGACGCGCTCCGACAGGTCAAGACCGAAACAGCCTATCGCCGCTGGACGGACGCAAGCGGAAAGGAAATGCTGCAAGTCGCGCCGCTTTCCCTGCGCTACGTCTTCCCGCAGGAGATGGAAGCCCTGCTCCACTACAACGGCTTCGAGATCGTCGGGCAGTATGGCGATTACGATAAAAGCCCAGTGACAGAGGAAAGCAGGCTGATTACGTTAGTTTGCAGAAAACAGCCAAACTGCCCAAATTGATTGTGTCGCCCTGAGCGAAGCGAAGGGTCTCTAATCCTCAATTACAAGACCCTTCGGTCGCGAAGAACGCGCTCCCTCAGGGTGACATGTTCTTTCTAACGGAGAAACAAAAATGTCCGACGAATTGATCGAACTCGAAGAAGAGGAATTTACCTCACAACTAACCACTCCCGTTCTAAAACGCATCGGGACATTGCTCAAACCGCACTGGAAATGGGTTGCCGGATTTTTCCTGACCATTGCCCTCGTGTCGGGATTGGACGCGTACTTCACCTACCTCAGCAAACAATTTATTGACCAGGGTATTACCCTCGGCAATAAAGACAGGCTGATGCAACTCGCTGAAATCTACGGCGGGCTGATTGTTATTCAGGCGGGCGCGGTGTTCACGTTCATTTACCTCGCGGGCGTGCTTGGCGAGCGGATTCAATACGACCTGCGCAAGATGCTCTTCAACCACTTGCAGGACCTCTCGCTCTCGTACTACGCCCAAAACGCGGTGGGACGGATGATCGCGCGCGTCACCTCGGACACGGGGCGCGTCTCGGACCTGCTGACCTGGGGCATCGTAGACACGACCTGGGCGGTGATGAATATCGTCTCGTCCACGATCTTCATGCTGATCATCAACTGGCGGCTGGCATTGATCGTCTTCACCATCATCCCCGTGATGATCTTCATCGCGGTCGAGTTCCGCAAGCGGATTCTGGAACAGTTCCGCATCTCGCGCCGCGCCAACAGCAAGATCACGGGCGCGTTCAACGAAAACTTCCAGGGGACTCGCGTGGTCAAGGCGCTGGGACGCGAAGATGAAAACACGCGCGAGTTTCAGGGGCTGACCTCCAGCATGTACCACGCCTCCTACCGCGCCGCATGGCTCTCCGCGCTCTTCCTCCCAACCGTCCAGTTGATTGCCGCCCTCGCGCTGGGATTCATCGTCGGCTACGGCGGATTGCAAATCGACCTGGGACTGATGACCATCGGCGGCATCCAGGCTTTCGTCTCGTACCTGACCTTCATGATGTGGCCCATTCAGGATTTGGCGCGCGTCTACTCGGAAATGCAGCATAGCATCGCATCCGCTGAGCGAATCTTCAAGCTGGTCGATACCCCGCCCGAAGTCCACAACCGACCAGACGCGGTGGAGGCGAAGACCCTGCTCGGTGAGATCGAATTCGAGCATGTGGACTTCTACTACGAAGACCGCAAACCCGTGTTGACCGACTTCACGTTGAAGGTGAATCCAGGTGAGATGATCGCGCTGGTGGGACCCACTGGCGGAGGCAAGTCCACCATTGTGAATTTGCTCTGCCGTTTCTACGAGCCTGGGAGCGGAGTGATACGGATCAACGGTTTGGATTACATGGATTATCAACTGGAGTCCATCCACGACAAGATCGGCATCGTGCTGCAAACGCCGCACTTGTTCAGCGGGACTGTGCGCGAAAACATCCGCTACGGACGGTTGGAAGCCAGCGATGCAGACGTGGAAGAAGCCGCGAAGATTGCGGGCGCGCATGATTTCATCGTGACGCTGGAAAAGAGTTACGAGCAAAACGTGGGCGAAAGCGGCAATCTGCTCTCGGTGGGACAAAAGCAGTTGATCTCGCTTGCCCGCGCCGCCCTCGCCCGCCCCGAACTCTTCATCATGGACGAGGCAACCTCCTCGGTGGATACGCTGACCGAGGCGCGGATTCAAAAGGGCATGGAAGCCCTGATGGAAGGGCGCACGTCGTTTGTGATTGCCCACCGCCTGAGCACCATCCGCCGCGCCAACCGCATTCTGGTGATCGAGAACGGGAAGATTGCCGAACAAGGCGCCCACGCCGAACTTCTCAAACAGCGCGGACATTACTACCGCCTGTACACCCAGCAGTTCCGTCACGAGTTGGAATTGGCTTATGGGGTGGCGGACGATCAGACCTCGGAGACCCTGGAAACCTCCGAGGTCTCAGAAGCGGTGGCGGCGGATTGACCCCGCCCTTCCCCAAGTTTTTTGAATTTGGGAAGGCACGGTCTGCTATAATTTGGGTATGAAGACAACGCAGTATTTTCAATATACCCGCCTGCGTCCCGACCGCTCGTTTATCAAGGATGAATGGATAAAACGAGTCATCGAAAACCCATTGCGGCAGGAAGTACAGGCCGATGGGAGGATTCGACGGTGGGCGCGGATTGCAGAAATGGAAAATCGAATCTTACGGGTAATTTTGCTCGAAGACGGCGAAACGGTCCATAATGCTTTTTTTGACCGTGGTTTTAAGGAGTAAGTCATGAAAATAAAATACTTTGCAGATACCGACACCGCTTTATTGGAGTTCTCGAACAACCCGCCTGTCGAAACGCAGGAACTCAACGAAAACGTTTACCTTGACTTCGACAGCCAGGGGCGCGTGGTGAGTATGACCATCGAACATGCCAGCCAGTCCACCAATGTGGAGGAGTTTTTATATCAGAGAATTCCCGCGGGTGTGACGGCGGATTGATCCCCTCCGTCCGTTGGACACCTCCCCAAAATTCGACATATAAACTTTTTATAATTTCCAGACTTTCATCGTCGAATTTGGGGGAGGGCAGGGAGGGGGTAAAACAGACTTCCGAAGTCTTGGTTCATAAGCGTTTCTTTGCTTCCTCCAGCCTAGGTCTGAGAATACTTTCCACCAAATCGGTTACGCCGATTGCCGTCCAAAGGTAAATTGCCTTTTCGTATTGGAGAATGGCGTCCTTATGTTTTTCTTCGTCTGAAAAGCAATCTCCCAGGCGGTATAGAGCGCGAGCCTGGCTGTATTGGTCTCCGATCATCTGATATGTTTTAAGCGCATTTTCAAAATCATTTCTTGCGCCTGCAAAATCCTTGCTCCCTCTTTTTGCCCCTCCCAAAGATAAATACACGTTGGCTTCGCCCAATTTATCCCCGACTTGGCGGAAGAGTTTCAAGGCTTCGTTGTAACTTTCGAGCGCGGCGTCTCGGTCATCGCGGAATTGCTGCACATCGCCGATGGCTTGGAGCACGTTGGCTTGCAAACCGGGGTCGGCTATGCCAAATGACAAAGCTGATTGTGACCATTGTCCCCATTTATCATGCAAGCTTAGAACTACAAACCAATTGCGCGCCGACCTTGTTAAATCAGCAAGAAGGCTGCCGTCTTTTTGTGAGACCAACCACTCTGCTGATTTTTCAAGGTTGTCTATTTCGAGTTTTACTTCGGGCGCGGTGGTTTGGTCTTCGGAAAAATGTTGGTCAAACAATGCGGTAATCCACTTTGCCAATTTAATTCTTGTTTCGTTCTCCTCCCCTGCCCCGCGCAGTTTAGGCAGGGCGTATTCATCCAAAAGGTCATGCAAACGATAACGCTCGAAATTTCCTTTCACAGGGATGACCAGCGAAAGGTTGATGAAGCGCGAAAGGATTTCGTCCTGAGCGCAGTCGAAGGACACGTCCCAAATATGAGCGGCGGCTTGGGGCGAAAAGCCAGTTGGCGCAAAGACCGCCAGCGCGCGAAAATACTTCTGGTCTGTTTCGGTCAGGTCGTTGTAACTCAAGTCGAAGACGCCCGTCATGTTCCAGCGTTCGTCGCCGTGCATCTTCAACTCGTCAAAACGTTTTTCGATCTTTTCATAATAAATTGCAATCGGGTTCGGGAAATAATCCTTCTTCTGAAGAATCCAGCGCGAGGCAATATCCAAAGCCAGCGGGTTGTATTTACAGCGTTCCGCCAGCTTGAAAACAGCTTCCTCCTCGGCTTGCACGGCTTCCGCGCCCAGTGAATTGACGAACAACGCCCGCGCCTGTTCGGGTTCCATGCGGTCGAGGGCAAATTGCCTCATGCCCGCCATCTGTTGAATGCGGCTGGTGATGAGGGCGGCGCAGGGCGCGGGCGGCAGGATGGCTTTCAGTCCATTGCGGGCGTTCTCGCGCACATCGTCAAAGACCACCAGCAGTTTGTGGTTCAAAAGGAAATACTGCCACTCGGCTTTCTGGTCCGCTTCGCTGGCAGTGGGCGGCAGTTGAATGCCGCATTTGCGCAGTCCCTCGCTTACCACCTCCTGCGCGGTCTTCTCGTTCACGTCCAGCCAGAGCACGCTTTCAAAACCAAATTTGCCCTCGCGTACTTCCTGCGCCACGCGGTTCGCCAACTCCGTCTTGCCTGTTCCGCCGGGGGCGTGCAGTCCCACAAGGGCGCTGGCTCCGCCCTTTCGCAAAGCGGCGCGGATGTCGTCTTCGATCTGTCCGCGATGGACGTAGGTGTCCGCGCTGGCAGGCGGAATCGACCCGAGCGCGGGGTGGGTCTCTGGCGCGGGGGGCGGCTGGATGACGGTGGTGTTGTTATTGCCAATCGTGATGTGATCCCCGCTGACGGCTCCGCCAACGTGAATACCTGCCTGCTTCGATTGTTTTTTTGGCTTGGAAGATTTGGTCATTTTCCCTCGCTCGCCATCCGCGAATAAGGTCACGAATAAACGAACGCAGGCGTCCTATTCGTACATTCGTGGCATAAAATTCGTGGATGGTTATTTTGAACGGTTTTGTCATATCCCTCCTGAAAGGAGTGGGCGATTCCATCAATGACGCTCAAATTATAGCACGGTGGATTCCTCTTTCATTCGGGTAAAATATAGACCATCCTAGTCTGTATTTAGTGGTGAAGGAAACACATCGATGAACAAATCCGAAATCCTCAAACTCTACGACAAAGATCTGCGTCAACTGGTGGAGTATCCCGAAGCGCGAAAGGAGGTCACAGCGGACGTGGCGCGCTTCATCCGCGAAGCGCCCGGCATGAACTTCGTTTCCTACACCTTTGCTGATGAAACGCGGCTTGACGAGGTGGTCAGGAATGAGGCGGCGTATTTCGCCCCGCTCAACCAGCCTTTCACCTGGAAAGTCTACGATCACGACCCGCTGCCCAACGTGGGTAAGATACTCAAGTCCAATGGCTTTGTCCGCGACGAGGATAAAGGCGACGTGATGATCCTTGATGTAGAAAACGCACCCGCGCAACTGCTGGAGCCTGTCACCGCCGACATCCGCCGCATCACCGAGCCTGAAGGTCTCAAGGACATCATCTTCGTTTTGGACAGCGTTTGGGGCGGAAGCAATACCTGGGTTAACGGGAGGCTGGGCGGTCATCTCGAAGTCCCCGGTTATCTGAGCGTTTATGCCGCTTATGTGGATAATGTCCCCGCCTCCATCGGCTGGACGTATTTCCCGAAGGGTCACTTCGCCACCTTGTTTGCGGGTTCCACTCTGCCCGAGCATCGAGGTCGCGGCTTGTACACGAGCATCCTTGCGACACGGGTACAGGAAATCCGCGCTCGCGGCTATCGCTACGCGGTGGTTGAAGCGGGCGACATGAGCAAACCCATCGTCCAAAAACATGGCTTTGAATACCTAACCACAACCTGGGATTACATTTTAGAAAAAGGAAAATAGAATCATGGCAAAGAAGTATTCAGTCAACTGGGAAGATGACGCGCCCGTCTCCTTTGAAGTGGACGGCGTGACATACGACTCGCTGGAGGATGTCACCAACCCGAAGGATAGGAAGAAACTCGAAGCGATGCTCGATACCTCGGAGTTTGACAAGGAATTTGAGGAATTCAACAAAAACTTCGACAAAGAATTCAAGGAGATGAAAGCGGAGTCGAAGACGATGGAAAACACCATCCTTTGGATATTCTCCGGCGTGGCTGTTTTGATGCTGTTGATTGCCGGCATTGCATCCTTTGTCAACCTCCAAAAATTGAGCAAGGAGCAAAGCGCCGGCGGCGTGGTGGTGGACGTGGTCAAGCGCCGCGAATACGTCAACGAGCAGGATCGGGTCTACAACGATTATTATTTCCCTGTCGTTCAGTTCACTGCCTCGGACGGGAAGACCCGTCAGGCGCAGATGAGAGAAGGCAGTTCCTCGCAGGAATATGAAAAGGGCAATGAGGTCACGGTGTTGTACGAACCCGAACGTCCGCTCGACGCGCGGATCAAGTCTGCTGCCAGCAGCATTTTGATGTGGATTCTGCCCGGCATTACAGGCATTTTAGGCATTGCCTTTGGCGGCGGTGTGTTGTTGGTGAGGAAATTCCTGTTTTCAGAAGATGAAACCAATGCAGCTTGACATCAAACCTTTTACCGAATGGAAAGTTTGGCTCGCGCTCGAAAAGGAAGATGTGCTTGGCTGTGTTGGCTTTATCGAGAAAAAGGAAAATGAAGCCGATTGGTTATCGTCTCTCGAAAAGGGTCGACCCGATGATCGCGTGGACAAGAAAATAGAAAGGGAGAAAACATGCTTGGTCAAACCGCAAAAAGGACCTACTTTGGACTCGCCGCCTTGATCTCAGGCATCCTCTGTGTCCTGTCCTTGCTGTCGAATTATGGCGCTGCCAATTTGAACATCTCCCAGGAGACGTTCAATCAATTAAACAACTTGACCGCCCTGTTCTATTGCGTGTTGACACAGGCAACTATTGTTTTGGGAGTGCTAGGCCATACACGCAGGAACGACTCGAAAAAGCTCTCGTGGACAGGCATCGTGTTGGTGGCGATTCCGTTCCTGTTCACATTTGCGCGGCTGGCTTCTTCTTTGATTTTCAAGCAGATCATTCCCTGAAACAGCAAACACAAGTCTCAAATCCACAGGAGATTTTCATATCGCCGGGGTAAAATTGCGGACTTCCAACAAGGAATGATCATGCCTCCAATTATTCTTGTCATCATCGGATTATCCCTGCTGTTTGGATTCCTAAACGGGATGCACGATTCGCGCAATGTGGTCTCGACCATGGTTTCATCACGCGCCTATTCTCCGCGAACGGCGTTGGGTGTCACCATTCTGGCTGAGTTTTCGGGCCCATTCATTTTCGGCTCCGCGGTGGCCAGCGCCATCGGGCGCGGAATCGCCGGCCCGGAGTCCATCAGCCTGCGGGTAATTCTCGTGGCTTTGGTCAGCGCGGTGATCTGGAATTTGCTGACCTGGAAATTGAAAATCCCCAGCAGTTCATCCCATGCGCTGATCGGCGGAATTGTCGGCGCGGTATCGGCGGGAGTTGGAGCGCAGGCCGTCCAGATGGGCGGGCTATTGAAAATCCTGATCTCGCTTTTTGCCTCTCCCATCATCGGGTTTATTTTTGGGTTCATCGCATTGAAGATCATCTTCACCCTGTGTGTGAATTCCACACCCGGAATCAATCGCTTCTTCAAGAAAAGCCAGATCGTCACCGCGCTTGCCCTGGGGTTAAGTCATGGCAGTAACGATGGACAAAAGACGGTGGGCATCATTACGCTGGCGCTTGTCGCAGGCGGATATCTCGAATCATTCGACGTTCAACTTTGGGTGGTGGCGATTTGCGCGGGCGCATTGACCTTTGGCACATTGGTTGGCGGCTGGCTGTTGATCCGCAAGCCCGGCGGCAGTTTTTACAAGATCCGTCCCGTGGACGGTTTCTCCGCACAGGTCACAGCCGCCATCACAGTCATCGGCGCATCCCTCGTCGGCGGACCGGTCAGCGCAACACAAATCATCAACACCGCCATCATGGGAGTCGGTACGGCGGAACGGGCAAACAAGGTCCGCTGGGGAGTTGCCAAGGATATCATCATGGCGTGGATATTAACCATACCAGCCACGGCTCTCGTCGCGGCTGGGGTTTATCGACTCATGGTATATGGAATCGTTTGTTATGGACTGTACATTCCGTAGTCCCTCTCACCACAGCCCCGCCGCCTCTGCAACCATCTCACGCGGATGCAGGATGATGGCATCCTTGTTGCAACTGGCTCGGCAGACTCCGCAACCATAACACGCCGTCGGGTCGATCATCACTTTCTTGTCGTTCGATGAGTAGCGGATGGCGCCGTACTGACACTGTCTCATGCACAAGCGGCAGCCGTTGCATAAATCCAGTGAGACAGCCGCCACCCATTCCGCGCGAAACATGACGGGGTAATCCCTGCGGGCATGGGTGATGCGATAAGCCATGCAGTCCTGATCGCAATTGCATAGCCCGCCGATAAAAGGCGTCTTGAAGGTCCACACCGAATGGACGAGTCCCTCCTTATCCAGTTTGCGGATGGAATCGAGCGCCTCTTCTTTGGAGAGCGTTTCGAGGCTGAACGAGTCATCGAGCGAGTCCATCAACTGCTTGTCGAGGGTCAAGCCGTAGCAGTAACGGGCGTTCATGTTTCCGGTTGTGACACGGCGGCAGACGCAGGGAAGCCGCACCGCGCCTTCCACCATCCCGAAGATTTTCTCCACATCCTCCATGGGGACAACCTGTCCGTAGTGATCCTGTTTTTGGTTGTGAGTCAACACCGGCTTGAC
>DAOUAS010000115.1:0-2238 GCA_034433295.1 Anaerolineales bacterium
AATGGCGCAAATTGGGCGAATTTCACGAATGTCTTTTGGGCTTTTTCGCGTTATTCGCAACATTCGAGAAATTCGCGTTAAGGTTTTTCACTTCAACCTGACCATTACCAAAATTCGTTTGGTCGTCTTCGGTCGAATAGTCAGATAGTTGGGAATGATTCATGGCAGACAATTTTTCCGAAAAAGCAAATTTCATCTGGACAGTCGCGGACGACGTTGATGTCATTGCGAGCGACAGCGAAGCAATCCCCTAATCACATGAGATTGCTTCGGGCGGGAAAGAACCGCCCTCGCAACGACATAGGAAACTTATATGCCCAACAACTTCACCGAAAAAGCAAATTTCATCTGGCAGGTGGCGGACGATATCCTGCGCGGCGCGTTCAAGGCGCACGAGTATGGCGATGTGATTTTGCCCTTCGTGGTGCTGCGCCGCCTCGACCTTGTGCTGGAACCTCACAAAGACGCCGTTATCAAACAACATGAGCAATTCAAAAAGAAATTGAACGACGACCAGATGATTCCCGTTCTCAAACAGGCAGCGGGGAATATCAATTTTTACAACCATTCACATTATGACCTGCGCCGACTCGCGCAAGATTCCAGGAACATCGAAGTCAATTTCGATAACTACCTGAACGGCTATTCCAGGAACGTGCGCGAGATCATCGAGAATTTCCAACTCGAAAAAATCATCGCCAAACTGGTGAAGAACAATTTGCTTTATCTGTTGGTCGAGAAGTTTGCCGAAGTGGACTTAAGCCCCAGGAGCGTGACCAACCACGAGATGGGATACATCTTCGAAGAATTATTACGCCGCTTTTCGGAAATGTCGAACGAGACAGCGGGCGAACATTACACCCCGCGAGAAGTCATCCGCTTGATGGTGAGTTTGATGTTCGCCGAGCACAAGGGCGATTTGAAGGGCAAGGGCATTATCAGGTCGGTCTTTGACCCCGCGTGTGGGACGGGCGGTATGCTCATCACGGCGAAGGAATACATCCACGAGCATATCAATCCTAATGTGGAAGTGGTGATGTATGGGCAGGAACTCAACGAGCAGACCTACGCCATCGCCAAATCGGACGTGCTTATCATGGGCGAAAATGCCGAGAACATTCGGCAGGGGTCGAGTTTCAAGAATGACCGCTTCAAGGGACAACAATTCACCTATATGTTGAGCAACCCGCCCTTTGGCGTGAGTTGGAAGATGGAAGAAGACTTCATCAAGAACGAAGCCAACGACCCTCACGGACGTTTCAGCGTTGGTTTACCCCGCACCAGTGACGGCGCTCTGCTCTTCCTGCAACACATGGTTTCCAAGATGGAAGCAAACGGCAGCCGCATTGCAATTATTTTCAATGGCTCGCCGCTCTTCACAGGGGACGCGGGTTCGGGCGAGAGCGACATCCGCAAATGGATTATCGAAAATGACTGGCTCGAAGCCGTGATTGCCATGCCGACCGACATGTTCTACAACACAGGCATTGCGACCTATATTTGGATGGTGACCAACCGCAAGCCCAAACACCGCAAAGGGAAAGTGCAACTCATCAACGCCGTGGACTTTGCCGCGCCCATGCGTAAAAGTTTGGGCAGCAAGCGCCAGTTTTTCACCGATGACCATATCAAGGACATCACCAAGATTTACACCGACTTTGCCGAGAGCAAGGTCAGCAAGATTTTCGACAATGAAGATTTCGGGTATACAAAGGTGACGGTGGAGCGCCCCGTGCAGACTTCCGAAGTCTCCAAGACTTCGGAAGTCTCGAAACGCAAGGCAGATTCATCCTTACGCGACTACGAAAAGATTCCCCTGAAAGATGACATTGACACCTACTTCGAGCGGGAAGTGAAGCCGCATGTGCCAGACCTGCCTGCGCCGCGCCCGTCATCTGGCGAGTTTTGTATTTATGTGATGAAGTGTTCGGATGATTCATTCTATATTGGACAAACCAATGACTTTGCAAGAAGATTGAAAGAACATGAAAATGGTGAAGTGAGTTGGACAGCGCCGCGCTTGCCAATCGAACCTATCCATTGGGAAGTGTTTGATACAAGAGAAGAAGCGGTAAAACGTGAAGATGAATTAAAGACGGGATTTGGTCGCAAGTGGTTAAAACGTGAATATGCGGCAAATAGACTTGCGGCTGCGGCGCGGCAGGCAGGCGCTTGGATGGACAGGAGCAAGGACAAGGTCGGCTATGAAATCAGTTTCACCAAATACTTTTACGAGTA
>DAOUAS010000116.1:0-12564 GCA_034433295.1 Anaerolineales bacterium
CTGGATGCCTACGTCACTGTGGGACGTTATCAAGCCTACCTGCATCGCTCCTGTCAGGTCTTCCGCAAACGACGCGACGCCATGCTTGATGCCATTGACCGTCACCTGCCTCCAAACGTCTCCTTCGATGGGCCTAAGGGCGGCTTGTTCATTTGGTTGAAACTTCCTGAATCCATGTCAGCATATAACCTATTGACTGCGGCGTGCAAAGAGGGAGTTGCTTTCGCACCTGGCAACTTATTCTTCACCGACGGCATGAGCGGGGACGAGTGGATTCGTCTCAACTTTGCGTCCCAACCAGCGGAAGATATCGAAGAGGGCATCAAACGTTTGGGAACAGTGATGCGCCGAATGAAGATCAAGAAATAATTTTCCTTCGTCCTGAGCGTAGTCGAAGGGCAGTGCACGAACGGGCATTCGGTTGAGTGCCCGTTATTTGTTTGTGTCATAGGGGATTGACAAAAAAGTGAAAAAGAGTACAATTATTACAATGATACAATTAGTACAATTCAAGGAAAATGCATGGCAGAGAAGAAACTCACCCTAAACCTCGACTTTCATTCAGGACTTCCCATCTATACCCAAATCGTCAATCAGATACAAAGCCAACTGGCAAATGGGATTCTCAAGCCCGGCGACCAACTGCCCACGGTCCGCGCACTGGCATCGGAATTGAGAGTCAACTTCAACACCGTAGCGCGCGCATATCGTATATTGGATGAGGAAAGAATCATCTCCACCCAGCAAGGACGCGGCACATACATCACAGAGATACCGCCGCCAGAGATCACCGAAAAGTTGAGACAGGAATCGCTTGCCGAGCTCACGCAGCGATTTATCAACGAAGCCTTTCGGCTTGGCTTCTCGGAACGCGAAGTCAGTCAAATGGTAAAAGACAAGCTAAAGGCTGGAAGAGATATAGATAGGAGTTCACAATGAAACACACGCGTGAATTACCAGTCAACCTTACGCTTTGGGTTCTGGTCTTGTTCGTATGGATATGGATATCCAATCAAGCGCTTTCATACATGCTAAACCTATCCATCATCGTTGGAGCAGTCATGCTGGTATATCTAGTAGTTTGGATCGGAAGAAAATCTCTCGATCAACAGCCAACCACAAGCCGCACTGTTTGGGTAACCATGTTTATCCATTATGCGGTGGGAGGACTTTTCGGCGTGGCAATCATCCGAGCAGTAACCACGTATCAAGACTGGTTTGGCTGGGCGCTTCCAATACCAACAGGCGTCGGTCTGATTCTGGTAATAGTCACTGGCTTGGCTGGACTTCTGACAGTGGCGAACCTTGCCCTGAAAGGATTTGGCGCGCCTTTTGCAATTGCGCTCAGCAAGAAGCTGGCAATGGGCTGGTTGTATGCCTGGACCCGCAACCCCATGGTACTTGCAGGTTTGGCATTGCTCACGTCACTGGGAATCTGGTTTCAATCAGCGATGTTTGTGCTCTGGGCAATCGTCGTGTTTGCGCCAGCGCTGCTTTTCTTCGTAAAAGTCTATGAAGAACGAGAGTTGGAGATTCGATTTGGAACTTCGTATCTGGAGTACAAGTCCAGAACGCCGATGTTGTTTCCAAGGAAACCAAGAAAACAAAAAAGTTGAAGTAGATAGTTATTAATCAGGAGAATGTAAAAATGAATACAAAACCACTCAAATCCTTGTTGCAGAAAAGAAAAGACGACCAGCACATCCCGCCAATTGCAGGGACCTTGTTCGCTATATTCCTCATCATTGCCGCTGCGGGAGCAATTCTCGGCGATGGACGCTATCCAGATGGAGTCATTGGCGCATGGGTTCTTGGCTGGACACTCGTTGGCATCTACTTCTTGTTTGCGTTGAAGGTCGCCTCCCAATGGGAAAAAGTGATCGTTTTGCGGCTTGGTAAATTCAAAGGGCTGAAAGGTCCTGGCTTGTTCTGGATCATCCCCATCGTGGATACCACCCCGACATGGATCGACCACCGCGTGATGGTCACACCGTTTGCCGCGCAGAAAACGCTGACAAAAGATACCGTTCCCGTGGATGTGGACGCCGTCCTGTTCTGGGTGGTATGGGACGCGGAGAAAGCCGCGCTCGAAGTGGAAGACTATCGCGCCGCCGTCGACTGGGCAGCCCAGACCGCCCTGCGTGACATCATCGGCAAGAAGATGCTGGCAGATATTCTCGTCGGGCGCAGCGCAATCGATAAGGAATTGCAAACGGTCATCGACGAACGCACCACACCCTGGGGCGTGACCGTGCAGTCGGTGGAAATTCGCGACATCGTCATCCCACAGGATTTGGAGGACGCCATGTCCCGTCAGGCGCAGGCGGAGCGCGAACGTCAGGCGCGCGTGATCCTCGGCGAATCCGAGAAACAAATCGCCGATTCATTCGCAGAGGCGTCGCAGGCGTACATCCACAATCCCACCGCCCTGCATCTGCGGGCGATGAACATGCTCTTCGAAGGCTTGAAGGAAAAAGGCGCGCTGGTCATCGTCCCATCCTCTGCCATCGACACGATGAATCTCGGCGGGATGAGCGGCATGGTTTCACTGGCGCAGAACAATCTACCAAAGGAAAAGTAAGGGCGCAGCGACGCTGCCCCCAACGGGCGTTTCACGTGAAACGCCCGAAAGAAAGGAAACGAATGACAACAAAAGCTATAACGATTATCACTCTCATCCTGATTGGACTGGCTGTGCTGGCGGGAGCGATGCTGTGGAATCAACTTCCCGACCAGATGGCTTCGCACTGGAACGCCAACGACGAAGTGGACGGCTACATGCCCAAATTCTGGGGCGCGTTTCTGATGCCGCTTATCACGCTGGGAATGCTAGTGCTGTTTCTAGTGCTTCCCAACATTGATCCACTCAAGGCAAACATCGCACAATTCCGTGAGAGTTTCAACCTGTTCATCTTACTGATCGTGGCGTTTATGCTCTACGTTCACGGGTTGACTCTTGCCTGGAGCCTTGGCTATCAGGATTTCAGGATAAGCGCGGCTATGCTGCCCTTCATGGGAGTGCTGTTCATCGCCGTCGGCTGGATGCTGAGGAAAGCCAAGCGCAATTTCTTCATCGGAATTCGCACGCCTTGGACTCTCTCCAGCGACACGGTTTGGGACAAGACTCACCAACTCGGCTCGGTCCTGTTTATGGCATCGGGCGCGCTGGCAATCATCGGCGGATTCTTCGGCGGCATGACCGCGTTCTGGCTGATGTTCATCCCGCTGATTGGTTCGAGTCTGTTCCTTGTGGTTTACTCGTACGTGTTATATCGCGGCGAGACAAAGTCATAGCGTTTCACGTGAAACTCAAGGAGACCAAACATGTCCGAAGAAATTAAACAATGGGAATACCGCGTCCAAACCGTCGGCGCATTCTGGTCTGGAGTAAAGGCGGATGATTTGGAACAAATCCTCAACGAATGGGGCGAGGAAGGCTGGGAGGTCGTGTCCACGCACATCATCGAAAACGCCAACAAGATCAACGTGATTGCGAAGCGACCGTTGAGGCGCGAGGTTATCCGCCGCCGCTCAATGCCATCAACATTCGACTGGCAATAAAAAATTTGCAACAATTTGCGGCGCAGATTCCGCCGCAAATTGTTGCAGGGGGCATGGGAATTCCGCTGTGAGATTTGATTCTTTCATCAGACCTCTTGCATAAGCATGCTTGACATACCCTGGGAAATCGAAGTAGCAATCTTGACAAAATAGAACATATGTTCTAAAATGCAAAAAGTAACATCCTTTCCTGTCTGGTTCCAAAAAGGAGATTTCCCATGAACCGTTCCTTGAATATTCAACTGCTCCCCTTCTTGAAGAACACTGCTCTCAAACGCGGCGCTATCTTTGGCAGCATCCTGGTCTGTGCCCTGCTGGCCTTTGAGGTGTTCAACTATGGGACTACTTCGTTTGCGCTGCAAGATATGCTCGGCAATTTGAAATTTGCGGGGATTCGATGGTCCAGCATCCTTGCTTTTGCCTTCTGCGGTATGGACTTTGCCGGCATTGCCCGCATCTTCACTCCGGAGCAGGGACGCGACGAACCCGCCGAAGTCTGGTATTTGTTCGGCGCATGGCTGTTGGCTGCCGCTTTCAATGCCATACTGACCTGGTGGGGCGTTTCGGTTGCCATCGCCAATCACAATGCTGTCGGCGGCGCACTCGTCGGGCAGCAAGTGATGACCAAGGTCGTGCCGATCTTCGTGGCGGCGATGGTCTGGTTGATCCGCGTGTTGATTATCGGTACCTTCTCTATTGCAGGCGACCGTCTCTTTACCCTTGCGGATGCTGGCCAGCGTCCGGCCTATTATCAGAATAACCAACCATACGCCCGGCCAACACAGACCACTCCATCCGCAAGCTATCCCCGCCCTGCGCCAAAACCCCGCCCTGCTCCCATGCCCAATTATGCAGTCAACCGTCCCGAACCGACCTATCATCCCGTTGGCATGTCCGCCATGGGATATGGTGAAAAAAGCTCTTCAGCCACAAGGAGGTAACAGCCCGCTTTCCGTTTCCACAATTTGCCTTTCTCTCCCCATCCAACCGCTGAGACGTCCGTAAGGGCGTCTCATGCGTTAATCTGGAGTCAAGCCGCTTGCCGCTCAATATCTCATCAGCAAGCTGATCGACTCCAAAATCACTCGAATTCATCCAATGTGCTTTCGCCATGGGTCAGGATATAAAATCCGCAAGAAGCGCCTTCGCTTTTGTCGAAGATGAAATCAGTGATGATGTATTTTTTCTCGAAGGCAAGTTCGAATAGTTCGCGGGTGAAGAAGCGCCAATCGCGGGCGAGGGCAAAGTCGGCGGATTTGAGGGCGGTGAAGTCGGCGGGAATCTCCGCCATCAGCAGGCGACTGGCAAAGGATGGGACATGCTCGGGCGGGTAGACCAGCCCCCGGTCGTCGGCGCGAAGCGAATAAAACGGGCGCAAACCAGACCTCGTGGCGTGAGTCAGCTTGAGCGTGGGGCGCGCCCGCTTGCCCAGTCTTCGTTGAACGCGCTGAGTGTTAATCCACCAGTCCACCTGAAAGCGGTCGGAAGGTAATCCGACATTCAAACCATCGCGCATATCGCCGTATTCCGAGCGGCGATATGTGACGCAGACCGCGCCGAGTTTGGCGATGTTGAGGTAGGCATTGCGGCTGAGCAGGGGATCGTAAGTCCAGGTGATGTGATCGAGCCCCTGATGGCGGACCATCTGCCATTGGGCGCGTTTGAGCGCGAAGCCCACGCCGCTGTCGCGGTGGTCAGGATGAATGCCCATCATGTGCGAGCAATGTTTCGGGCGTGGACCGTCGGGTGTGGAGTCGAGGCCGGGGAAGCCAAAGACGAAGCCGATCATTTTTTCTTCGCTGAATGCGCCGAGAATAAGTCCGCCGTTGTGGGCGGCGGTGATGAGCATGTGCAATGGCACAACGTCGGTCTCGGAGTCGGGCCAGACGATGCGCTGTATCTCTTCGACAAGCGGCATTTCTTCGGGCGCTTCGATCAGGCGGATGGTGAACATGGGGAGGAGTTACAAGATACAAGTTACGAGTTGCGCGAACGCAGGAAGGCGAGTCTTTCAGTGGCGGCGGTCCACGCGCGTTGGTACCAGGGCTTGCGGATGAGGTAATCGAGGCGGTAGGTGAAACGCGCGGGCATCAAACCAAAGATGCGCGGCATGGCATCCACCGCGCAGGTGCGGTTGACGGCAAAGTAGTCGAGCCAGAAAGACGAGATGGGAAAGTTGCGCGTCACGCCTTCGAAGAAAACGGTGAGCGCGCGCAGGGTAATCGGTGAAAGCGGGACAAGGTAACGCCTGTGGCGTATCACATCCATGATGGTTTCGATGATTTGTTGCAGGGTGAAAAATTCGCTGCCGCCAAGTTCATAAACCTGGTTGAGCGTATCATCCCGCTCCAGCGCCCACAAAATGCAGGTGACAAGGTCCTCGACCCAGACGGGCTGCACCACCGTCCGTCCGCCGGAAGGAACGGGGAAAACTCCAATAGAAGATCGAATCAACCGCGAGAGGTTGTTGGTGAAATGGTCTTCGGGACCGTACACCAGCGAGGAACGCAAAATGGTGTAGGGCGTTTTTCCGTTGCGGATGTGATCCTCGGCAAGTCCCTTGGCTTTGAATGCGGGATATGCAGAGGAGGGTCCTGCGCCGATATGGCTGAGATACACAAATCGATCCACGCCCGCATCGGATGCCGCTTCGACGAGGTTTTCCGTCCCTTGAATATCTGTCGCCAACAGGCTTCCGCGGCTGCCTTGATTCTCAGCGCTGGCAAGGTGGATGATGGTATCCACATCGCGCAGGGCGGCGCGCAAGCCGCGCGTGTCCGCCAGGCTCACCACAGCCACTTCCACCGAAACACCTTTGGGCAGGCGCGGAGTCCGCGGCGAAGGACGGATCAACGCGCGGACGGGAGTCCCAATGGACGAGAATTGGCGAATCAATGCGCGCCCGATGAAGCCCGTTGAGCCTGTAATGAGGATCATGGGTTGGATTATAGTGGAGAATCGAATATCGGTAAGGATAACAAGGTCATTCCCCTTTCCCAATCAAAAAAGGGATTATCCCAATACGAATTTCTCCGGTTTGTTGTCACAGATGGGACACGGATCCAACGGCCTGCCAGTTTCGATGTAACCACAGATTGGACAAAGATAGAAATCAGTCTCCGTCAGATCCTTTTCGTTCTCCACCGCCTCCCAGGCCATTTGATACAGCCTTACATGAGAGGACTCGGCTTGCGCCGTGTAACCGAACATGCGGCTGGCTTTATGTCCATCAGCCTCGGCCTGTTTCAGCATGGGCGGATACACTACTTCCGATGCGCGGGTTTCTCCTTCGAGGGCGGCTTGCAGATTTTCCGCGGTGCTTCCAATACCATCAATTGCCTTGAAACGCTCAAGGGCGTGGACTTGTTCCGCCGCCGCCGCGGCGCGAAACAGCCGCGCAATATTGACAAAGCCCTCCTCTTCAGCCTTTCCCGCATAGGCGCTGTACTTTTGAACCGCCTGACTCTCTCCAGCAAAGGCTTCTTTCAGATTCTCCAGCGTGCTTTTCATGGGAAACCTCCTGACCCGATTGGTGGAATTTGCCACATTCATTGTATATTAAATCGCCCGTTTGATTCAAGCGAAATAAAAGTTACAGTAACAAAAACAAGCCGGTTTGCCCGGCTTGTTCATTAATCCATGCTCATGACTGGAGGATTGCTTTCGGATGACCTGTCTTTTAATTCCCCATGTGGGGTGAAGAGGACTGCTGCCAATCCAAACAGGGCGGCAACGAAGGCAATGACAAAGACAAGGTGAATTGCATCCGCAAGGGCCAGGCGCGCGCCTTCAGCAATGAAAAGTCCGGAACCGGGAACAGGGTCGAGCAATTGGGAGACCAGTTTCGGGTCGAGTCCGGCGGCATTCAAATTCGAGGCGAGACGAACGCTCAATGCGGCTCCCATCACGCTGACACCCAGAGTCCCGCCAATCGAGCGGCTGAACTGGATGGTTGACGTCGCCGTCCCAAGATGCCGCCTCTCGACGTTCGTTTGCACGGCGACCAGAAACGAGGGAATGGAAAGTCCCATGCCGATGCCCATCATAGCGATGAAGACCATCATCGCAAGCTGGCTTGACTCCGCGCCGATCAACGTCATCAAGAAGGCGCCGACGACCAGCGTCGCCGTGCCAATCACCCCCAGCCTGCGGTGACTGACCATCAGAATCAGCCTCATGCCAATGACACTTGCCGTCACCCAACCCAACAGCATCGGCGTGATGGTGATGCCTGCCTGGGTGGCGCTGGTCCCCATCACCGATTGGACGAAGAGCGGGATAAAGGAGACACTGCCGAACATCGCCCAACCCGCAAATACACCGTGCGCAATGGCTGTCGAGAAGAGTCGATCACGGAAAAGATGAATCGGCAGGACCGGGTCGGCGGCGCGATTCTCGACCCACAGCAAGGCGATGAAGAGAAGGATGGCGGTCCCGATCAACAGCCAGCTTTCGAGCTTGCCAACTTCCAGCAACCCAAACAGTAATGCGACCACGCTCGAAGTCAACAGTGCCGCGCCAAGGTAATCCACGGCCGGGCTTTGGTAATGATGGGCATATTCCTGCCACGCGAATGCCACCAGCGCCGCCGCAAGCAGACCCGGCACCACGTTAATGTAGAAAACCCAATGCCAGGTGAGCTTATCCACGATAAAGCCGCCCAGCAACGGGCCGATGATGGAGGAAACGCCCCACACGCCGGAGAAGAATCCCTGCATTTTGGCGCGCTGTTTCAGGTCGAACATCTCGCCGATCAGGATGAACGCCATCGGCTGAACTCCGCCCGCGCCGAGTCCCTGCAGGGCGCGCGCGGCGATGAGTTGGGTCATGCTGGTCGCCAGACCGCACAAGACGGAACCCGCGAGAAAGAGCGCCATCGCAATGACGTAGATTTTGCGGCGGCCATAGATATCCGAGAGTTTGCCGTAGAGCGGGACAACGGTTGTGGACGCCAGCATGAAGGCCGAGAAGACCCACGAGTAATGCTCCAAACCGCCCAGTTGACCGACGATGGTCGGCATGGCGGTGGCTACGACGGTGGATTCCATCGAAGCCAGGAACATACTGAGCAGGATTCCAATGGTGACGAGGATGACGCGGTTACGTGACATAAAATCCTTTCAATACTGGTAAAGGTTCGGCAATCATACTCCAAAATAAAAGCAGGGATTGGTCGAGGAGGCCAATCCCTGCTTTTTAAGTTGACAGAAGTTATCTCGAGAACATCATGTCGCTCTGTGGAAGCGTTTTTTTGCGGCCGAAGAGTCTCGCGCTTTGGAGGCAGAGATGCTTCGCTTCGCTCAGTATGACATTCTTGAAACAATTTGTAGCCGCCTTCGCGATGATCATTAATTCCTCCTATCCCGAAACGTCCGCGCCCGCTTGAAATCGTCCGGGGGATGCCGGGACTGGCGTCCGTCTTCAGCAATTGATCGTCAATCGTTTAGCAAATCCGCAAGGAAACTGAACAGCCCGCTATTTTCTTCCTCGTCCTTCTGTGTCTTATCCAAAATGTCGCTGGAGACGACACCGCTCTGACCGTTAATCAACACCAAATGTTCGCGCCCGTCGAAAGGGAGTTCTGTCATCCACACGGGAAGCAGGTTGAGTTTGAACGAGTCGATTGCCAGGTTCGCCGACGAGGTGTGAACAATATTCGAGTTGTTGATCAAATGCGGCAGGTCGTTCTTATATTTTTTATAGACCTGACTACGCGCGTCGAGCGAGGCGTCCGCCATCGGCACATCGTAGATTTCGGCGGGCCAATCCGCAAGGAAGTGCGAGTCGTAGGGCTTGATGGCGCTCAAATCGAAAGAATCGATCAGCCGCAGAAAAACAGCGGATGGTTTTTTGGAGGCAGGCAAGGGCAGGTCATTGACAAATACAGGATATTGGTCTGTCACACGGGCCGAGTGCACTTCGGCACGTTTACCAAACATTGACTGATCTTCAGTCACAATCATTTCGTAGGTATAGTCGATCCCGCCGCCCACGTCGAAGGTCCAGAGCGGAAGATAAAGTCCGTAGGGAAGTTCGACCCGCCTTTCGGGCTTAAAACCGTTGCCTTCCACCCAATCGATCAATAACTTAATTGCCCGTTTTTGATTGAAAGCGTGCGGGATGATGCCATCGGGTGCAAGCAGGTCTTTGTTTTTTTCGAGTCTGACCACATGCGGCGAGGCGCAATAAGCGCATGTGGCGGAAATCTTCTTTGGAGGCAAAATAAATTCCGCACCGCAGCCTTTGCAATGGAAGACCTGTTCCTGCAATGGCTTGCCGTGTCCGCGGGCGGTTGCCATGGCGACGATGAAATCCTTCTCCTCCGCTTCCTCAGGCTTGAAACCGAGAGCCTGTCCGCGTGTGCAGTAATCACAGACAAGAGTCTGGCCATCGGGTGCAAACGCCATGCGTCCACCGCATTTGGGACACATGAATCGATCCGCATCCGCTTTGCGTTGACCGTTGGGAATAGCAGGCAACCTGTCGGGGTTGACCACTTCGTCCGCTTTGAGCTTGCCATCGACGAGAGCCAGCGCGCGCCGCGCCCGCGAATGTCGCATATCGTGGGCGAGACAATTTTCGAGTGCCTTGCGTTTTTCGACGGGATCAGTGGAAACCTCACCCATCCAAAACCAGGCTTCGGCCAGCACCTCATGCGAGCCAGCCATGTAAATGGCGCGGTCGAGATAGCGGCGGGCGGACTCTTTGCTTCCGGCCTTCGCCTCGATAATTCCAGAGCGGAGGAGTTCCTTTGCGTAATCTTCCTGCATAAGCCCTCAGGTAATCGGTAATCAGAGATTGGTAATTGCCAAATTACCAATCTCTAACAATGGCATCCGTCATCTTTGCCACGCGCGCCATTTCCCTCACGTCATGCACGCGGATGATATCTGCGCCGCGGGTAATGCCCACCGCCACCGTTGCCGCTGTCCCTTCGACTCGCTGGTCGGCAGGCAGATCGAGGGTGAAGCCGATGAAAGACTTGCGGGACGTGCCAAGCAGGGTGGGATATCCCAACTCGCGGATTTGGTCCAGCCGATTGACCAGCTCCAGGTTGTGCTCGCGCGTTTTGCCGAACCCGATGCCTGGGTCCAGGATAATGAGCGAATCAGCGATTTGAGCTTTGTGCGCGATCTCCACGCTTTCGAGCAGTTCCCGCTTCACGTCGCCAAGCAGGTTTTGATATTCCGCGCCGACATAGGCATTGCCCAACTTCTCACGCACCTCCACACTGACGGGGTTACTGCGGTTGTGCATCAGTATCACCGGCGCGTTGTACTTTTTTGCGATGACTGCAAGTTGATCGTCCGCGCGAAGTCCCCATACATCGTTGGCAATATGTGCGCCCGCCTTGAGCGCTTCCTCCGCGACTTGAGCCTTGTATGTGTCGATTGAAATAATTGCTTCGGGAAAGTTTTGACGCAGCGCCTGGATGACAGGAATCACGCGCTCCATCTCTTCGTCGGCCCTGACGGGCGCGGAACCGGGGCGGGTGGATTCGCCACCCACATCAAGAATGTCAGCGCCGTTGGCAAGAAAATCCTGCGCCTGCCTTACGGCGGCATTCACCACGTCTCCCTTAGCGATGATGCCGTCGCCGGAAAAACTATCGGGAGTCACATTCAGGATTCCCATCAAGTATGTGCGGGAACCCCAATCGAATGTAAAACTCCCGATCTGCAAGGAAGGTGATTTCATAGAAATTGCGTCATTGCGAGGCGGCGCATTTCCGCCGAAGCAATCTCCTGTTGATTAGCAGATTGCTTCAGTCGCTCCGCTCCATCGCAATGACGGGTATTAAATCTGGTCCAACGGACGACCCAACCAGGCTTCAGCTTCATTGATGTCGGTGAAGATTCGCATCGCCGAAGCATTGCCAGCCTCCGCCAGCGCCGCCACTTTGACAACCGCGTCCACAACCGACTGGTCAGCCACGACCACCGCCACACGAATGTTCCGCGCCGCGGGGTCGCTGTTCGCATCCACTGCCATGCGGACGGCTTTCTCAGGGATATCCTTCATAGCGCGCAAGTCGTAAAGATTGCGGGTGCGTCGGTCGGCGCCAAGCAGGTGATCAAGCGCAAACTGGTGCCAGTGTTCGAGGGTGGAGTCGGAAAGGTCGGTAAAGGTCAAAGTCATGCCGCCATCGCCGCGGCGGATGACGGAGTAGCCGATGCCAGGCGTTGGAGTCCAATTGAGTGGTTTGGGTTCAGTCATGGGTTTTCTCCTGTTTATAAGTCGATTATAACGCAGGGCAAAAAATAAAATCATGCTATAATGCAGGCGTCGGGCGCTTAGCTCAGTTGGTTAGAGCGTCTCGTTTACACCGAGAAGGTCAGGGGTTCGAGTCCCTTAGCGCCCACAAACGTCCGCATGGCGGACGTTTTGTTTTCATCCCGGCTTAGAGCGCCGTGACAATTTGCTATCATAACTGTAAAGAAAAAAGCCCATTGTTTACTTGCCTTTTTTACCTTACTGATTAAAATAAAAACATCGCAGGAACCCCTCCTGGGAAATTTACGAGAAAGGAGAAAAAATCAAATGTTATTCGCCCCCAAGGAAAAAGGTCAAGGACTCGTCGAGTACGCGCTGATCCTCGTTTTAGTTGCTATTGTCGTTATTGCGGCCCTCATGATCCTCGGACCGATCATCGGCAACGTGTTCAGCAAAGTCAACTCCAGTCTCAGCGGTGTGTAATTTCCACCTTTGATCCGTAACAAAAAGTCCCATCTTTCGATGGGGCTTTTTGTTTAACGCGTAGGAAAAAACCTCAAAAACAGAACATAAATTCTGATATACTGTGAGATAGCAATCAGCCACATTTTTACCAGCGAGAATCGATATGGCAAAAACACACACCCGTTATGTCTGTCAGCAATGCGGACGAGTCGCCGTTTCGTACATGGGCAAATGCCCGCAGTGTGGGGCGTTCAGCAGCATGGTCGAGGAAGTCGTCCATGAAGAACCAATCGCCAAGTCGGGCAACGTCCGCGGGTTGACGGG
>DAOUAS010000117.1:0-10200 GCA_034433295.1 Anaerolineales bacterium
GCTGACGATGACACCGACGAGGATGAGGACGATGCCCAAGACCATCGCCACGAAGCGTCCGGTCAATTCCACGATCACCGCGAGCAGTTTCCAGATCGCCGCAAAGGGCCATAAATACCAGGGGATATGATGTTTGGTTTCAGTGGTCATTTGTGCCTCCAAATAAATGTACGTGGATTCGGAATAAAGGATGCAAAGCGCCAAATTCGTTATGCTTTATAATCCCAACCATGAAACGGAAATCCAGATTCAACAAATTATGGCTGATCCCGCTGATTCTTGTTGTCTTACCTATCCTGGCAATCGGCGTCTACAACCTGCCGCCTGTGCATAGTCGACTCGCCTGGCGCGTGGATGAGCTACGTACAAAAATTATTTATTACTTCAATCCACCTTCGGACGCTGTCTTTCAACCCAGCGGAGAAGCGGCATTGACCGTTGAAACCGCCATCGCCACCGTCCGTGCCGAATACATGATGACGTTGACCCCGCAGGTGACGGCGACCGCGACGCCCACAACCGGTCCCACGCCCACGCCGACGGTCACATCCACGCCCCTGCCTGGTTCTGTTATCCTGTCGGGCGTCAAATATGTCGACCAGCATGAACGCTGGAATTACTGCGGTCCCGCCAACCTGACGATGGCGCTCAATTTCTGGGGCTGGACCGGCAACCGCGACGATGTCGCCCGCGTGGTCAAGCCCGGCAACGGCAACAAGCGTGATAATTTCATCGAACAGGGCAAGGACGATAAAAACGTCATGCCTTATGAAATGGTGGATTTCGTCAACGACGAAACCGAATATCGCGCCCTCATGCGCCACGGCGGGGACTTGAATCTGGTCAAACGGTTTATTGCCGCCGGATTCCCTGTGCTGGTCGAGAAGGGCTATTACGAGCGCGACGCCAACGGCAAGATCAGTTGGCTGGGACATTACCTCTTCACCACCGGCTATGACGACGCCCGCGGCGGATTCATCGTACAGGATGCCTATCTCAAGCCCGGCAAGGACCTGCTCAGCAAATACGCGGATTACCTCGAAGGCTGGCGCACTTTCAACTACCTTTTCATCATTGTCTACCCCGTCAACCGTGAGAACGAAGTCCATTCCCTGTTGGGTTCCTGGTCCGATGAAAAATGGGCGGCGCAGCACGCGCTTGAATTGTCCGAGAAGGATATCAAAACCCTGACCGGCAATGATCTATTCTTTGCCCGGTTCAACCGCGGGACAAGTCATGTGGCGTTACAGCAATACTTGGACGCAGCCACTGCCTACGATCAAGCCTTTGCCCTCTACTCGAAATGGGATGTGAAAAAGGCAGACCGACCCTATCGCATCCTCTGGTATCAAACGGGACCCTACTTCGCATATTTCTATTCCGCCCGTTACAGCGATGTCATCAGCCTTGCCGACACCACCCTCAACGAAACCATCTCCAAGCCCACGCTCGAAGAATCCCTGCTCTGGCGCGGACGCGCCTACTACATGAGCGGCAACACCCAAGCCGCCGTGGATGATTATCGCGCCGCTCTCAAAGTCCATGTGAATTGGGTCCCCGCCTTGCAGGCGTTGCAGGACCTCGGGTTGCAGCCGTAGTTTTTCGTTTGATAGTTTGATGGTTCAATCGTTTTGCAAAAGGAGGATGAATGACAAAGATTAAACGGTTCGAAGATTTGCTGAGCTGGCAAAAGGCGCGTCAAACCGCAAATTTCATCTATGACCTGACTGAACATCCAAAGTTCTCCAAAGACTTTCGTTTGAGTGGTCAGATTCAGGACGCGGCTGGATCGGTCATGCATATAACCTTGCCGAAGGTTTTGACTCCGGAACGAACCCCGAGTTCATTCGTTTTCTCAAACTGGCGCGGCGCTCCGCAAGCGAAGTACAATCCGAGTTGTACCTGGCTCTCGACCGCAAGTACATTACCCAGGACGAACTAACCACAGCCTACAATCTTGCAACCGAAACCAAGCAACTTATCAACGGAATGATCAAATACCTCCGCAACTCTAAACCGCCAACGACAACCTAACAACCCAACGATCAAACTATCAAACGATTAAACGATGAAACTCCTCCACTTCTCCGACGCTCATATCGACATGGCAAACTACGGACGCCACGACCCACAAACAGGCTTGCCCCTGCGCGTGCTGGACTTCCTCAAATCGCTGGATACCATCGTGAATACCGCCATCTCCGAAAAGGTGGACATGGTCATCTTTTCCGGCGACGCCTACAAGGATCGCTCCCCCGCGCCGACCTTCCAGCGTGAATGGGGCAGGCGAATCATGCGGCTATCGCAGGCAAAGATTCCCACCCTGTTGCTGATCGGCAACCATGACGTTTCGCCGTCCATCGGGCGCGCCCACGCCTTGCAGGAATTCAAGACCCTGCAAGTGCCTTTCGTCAAAGTGTTGGACCAGCCCTGCTTTTTGGGACCGTCTGACCTGTGGGACTTGCCCGCGCAAGTGATTGCCATGCCGTGGATCACCCGCTCCGGGCTGATGGCTGTCACCGGCGAAACGGATTCCACCGAAGCCTTTTCGCGGATCGAAGGCAACATCAATGATTTGATTCAAGACTTTTTTGAAAAAGATTATGACCCCGCCTTGCCGCTGATTCTGACCGCGCACGCCTCCATCGAAGGCGCGAAGTTCGGCGGCGAGCGGCTGGTGATGCTCGGCAATGACCTTGTCCTTTCGGGAAGCCTGGTCAGGAACCCGAAGTTTAGCTACGTGGCAATGGGACACATCCACAAGCCGCAGGACGTGAACGAAGGCTTTCAGCCACCTGTCATTTATCCCGGCTCCATCGAGCGCGTGGACTTTGGCGAAGCGAAGGAAGATCGCTTCTTTGTCATCGCGTACATCGAAAAAGGAAAAGACACGCAGGTGGAATGGCGTCAACTCGAAGGGGTGAGAAAATTCATCGACCGCCAAACAACTCTCGGACACGCCCTGAGCAAAGCCGAAGGGTCGAACGAGAATGTGACCGAGTCGCTCAAAGCCGTGTTGCCCAGTCCACAGGAAATGTCCGATGCAATCGTCCGCCTGATTGTGGATTATCCGCGCGAGTGGGATACGCTGATCGACGAAACTGTACTGCGAAAATACACCGAAAGCGCGTTCGAGTTTCATTTCGTCAAACGCCCGCAGATCGAGTCGCGGGTACGCATCCCCGAAGGACAGGCGGTCAGCAGCTTGAGTCCGCTCGATTTGCTGGAGCAATACTTCGACTCGGCAAAGGTCAAGAACACTGATGAGTTGAAAAAACTCGCACAGCAAATCATCAATGAAGACATGATTGACGAGTAAAATACGCCAATCGAAAATCAGCAATCATAAATCGTACATTCCGAGAGGTTTTCATGTCCAAAGAGCAATCACGCTACCGCTGGTTCGTCGTCGTTGTCTTTTTCTTTTTCATGCTGCTACACCAGACCGACAAACTGATGATCGGCTCCCTGCAAGTGCAAATCAGCGAGGACTTTCAACTCAACAACAAGCAGTGGGGATTGATCAACTCCGGCGCATTGATCGTTGCCACCGTGTTATATCCGATTTGGGGCTATTTGTACGACCGCTTCTCGCGCAGTAAACTGCTCTCGCTGGCGTCCTTTATCTGGGGCGCAACTACCTGGCTCAACGCCGTCGTGCGGACGTATGGTGGATTTCTTGTCACCCGCGCCTCCACCGGCATCGACGATTCTTCCTATCCCGGCTTGTACACCCTGATCGCCGATTACTTCGGTCCCACCCTGCGCGGAAAAATCTACGGGATTTTGCAACTGGCACAGCCGCTTGGCTATCTCGTCGGCATGATCCTTGCCCTGATGGTCGCGCCGATGATCGGCGGCTGGCGTTCCATTTTCTTCATCACCGGCTCACTGGGACTGGTCATCGCGGCGCTGATTTTCTTCTTCGTCAGGGAAATGCCGCGCGGCAAGGCGGAGCCTGAATTCGAAAACATGGCGGAAATGCAGACCTTCAAGTTCTCATGGGCAGAGGCAAAGGAAATCTTCAAGAAGAAGACCATGTGGTTCGTCTTTTTGCAGGGTTTCGCTGGCGTCTTCCCGTGGAATGTGATTACCTTCTTTTTCTTCGCCTATCTCGAAAAGGAACGCGGCTATGACGCAAACGGCATCCTCTTTACCATGGCGCCCGTCATTCTCATTCTCGCAGCGGGATATTTCGTCGGCGGCGCGGTCGGAGACTTTGCATTCAAATACACCAACAAGGGACGCATCATCATCTCCAGCGCTGGAGTTTTGTTGGGAGCCTTGTTCATGTATCTTGCCATCACAACTCCCATCGAAGCCAAAAACCAGTTCTTCATTTTCATGTGCCTGACAGCAATCTTCATGCCGCTTTCCTCGGCGAACGTCATCGCCACTGTGTACGATGTGACAGTGCCGGAAGTCCGCTCGACGGCGCAGGCGGTGGAATACTTCATCGAAAACGCGGGCGCGGCCTTCGCCCCCATCCTGACCGGCTTCATCGCCGACGCCTATGACCTGAAAACCGCCATCCTGCTCATCTGCACGGCGGCCTGGCTGCTGTGCTTCTTCTTTTATCTCGGCGCGATCTTCACCATAGACAAGGATACACACAACCTGCGCAATCAAATGGCGGAACGCGCAAAGGCGATGTAATCCACGTAAGGGCGAAGTTATCTAGCCCTGGGCGGGGAGACTCCCGCCCCTTCTGATCGAAGTCTTGATGGGGAGGTTATTTCCCTTCGGACGGAAAGTTTATATTTTCTTCCTGTTCCAACACAGATAAATCAAGTTGGCGGACCATATCCGCCAACTTGACGATATTGAATGTGGCAGGTTGCCACTTATGAGAGTTTATTCAGCAAATGTGAAGGGACAAGGCGTTGGTTGGACAAAGGTCTTGTTGTTGTTGGCGTTGTCCAGTGCGTTCTTCAATGCCTCCTGGTAGGCGCGGTAGGGACTGTCACTAAGAACCAGTCCATGCAATCCGAGTTCGGCATTGGCTTCTGCCATGACGGCGTTGACTGTGGCAAATCCGAGGGCATTCGCGCTTGTTGTGCCCGGCGCATAAATCAGCGCGCCACCATTGACCTTGCCGTTGAAGACATTGAGTTCCATCGCAGACAACTGCGCTGAGAGCATATATGCCATGTTGGTCGCATTCGCGCTTAGCAGCCACGAACGGAATTTTGTGTAGCTGGCAGGGTCGAAAGCAGTTCCGTTTGCATTACGAAGATTAAGACTGACCATCAAGGCGAGATCGTCAGAACCGAAAAGCGCCTGTCCATTCTTATTCGACCAGAAACCCAGAGTCAAACCGCCGCCAGCACCTACGCACAGGTTGCCGAATTCGGCAGTTGCGCTTTCACCTTCCCCAATGGTGAGATAGACCGGATTTGGCGTGGTAGGCATCCAGTTCGTCTCAAGTGGAGCGAACTCTGTGATAATGTAATCATCCGGGTCGACAAAGATAGTCACGGGAGTGTAACGAATGTAGTCGATGTTATCCTGGATGCGGACTTTCCATCCTGTGATAAGTTGTCCATCATCATTGAGACCATTAGCGTTGGTGTCGTAGAACTTGAGAACATTCAATTGCGCAGGCTGCGGAGGATTCTCTTCCTTGACCTTGAAGTTATCGGTCTTGGTGCTGTTTTTATCGAAAGTTGCAACTGTGCTCACCCAAACTTTATACTCGCCACCGGGATTGGTAGTGGTATCGAAACCAGCAGTGGTGTAATCGCTCGAAGTTGAGAGAACAATAGCTGCAAGTTGGTAACATTGCACAAACTCACCGCCACTCACAGTCACTATTGTTGTCAAGCTTTTGCCTAGAACGGCGCCCCCTGGCTCAGTTACCTGAACATAATATGAACCATCAGGTAGTCCAGCCGCGCCGGGATGCGCTGGACCTCCGTCCAAATACACAGCACCCTTGCTATCATAGATATTGAGATTCACACCAGCGCAGGTACTATTGGTTGTGAAGATGGCGCCGGGGAGAGGCGGCGCAGCGAATGCTATTCCCACAAGTGATAACGACAGCCCCAACACTACCAAGGCAGTGAAACTTATTCTTGCAAATTTTTTATTCATAACCATATCTCCTTATGAAATGGAATTAACAATCTTTTTTCAGTGGGGAAATTTAAGCAGAAAACACCTCCTTTTGACTTGGAAATCAAAACCACCCATAGGCAAAAACCGAATGAGATTAATGTAGTTTTATTATAGAGACTTGGGTCTCAAAACAGGTCGTGAAAATGGTCACGAACAGTCGCAACCCCCTTCTTCGGGTCGTGAAACAAAGAACTATCGGCTTTTTAGGCGGGATTACTTCCTGAACAGGTATCCTCCCGTTTCCGTCCGAATGTATTTCGCTTGGTTTGAACTCGGCTCGATCTTCTTCCGCAGCCTGTAGATCACATTCTTCACGAGGGTCGAATTCCCTTCACCGTGAAATCCCCAAACCCGGTCAATGATTTCCTCGTTTGAGAACGTCCGCCCCGGGTGGTCCACCAATAGATAAAGTACACGGAACTCAAGATTAGAGAGGCGGATCTTCCTTCCATCACTGGCTATAAGACGATGGGTTGAGGGATCAAGTGTGTATTCGCCAATGGTCAGTTTATCCAGGCTTTCCACCCGCACCGTCCAGGAGCGACGTAACCATACCTTGACTTTTGCAAGGAATAAGGCCGGGCTGACAGGTTTGATGATGCAATCATCAACACCTGCCTGGTATGCCTCCAGCGTATGAGTCTCGTTGTTGATGGGGGTAAAAAACAAAATTGGAGATACCGCATGTTCTCTCAACGACCGGCATATTTGCACGCCGTTGACCTCTCTGGAGGTCACATCCACGACGATCAAATCGGGAGCCGACTCCTCAAGAGATTCGAGAGCATGCGATATGGTATTCGCAACAAATGGATGAGAATGAAGTTCGGTCAACAACATCCCCCAAACCCGGCTGGTTGTGGGTTCATCACACACGATCATGATATAGGACTCAACCATGTTCACTCCCTTACCCTGTGTAATAAATATGTTTTATTATAGTGCGTATGGATATTGAATGCAATCACCTGCAAATGGTTTCTGTTCGGGGAAAAGCCCTTTTCGGACATGAATTTTGCTAAAAAGTAGTTTTTTTCTCGAATGTTACAAAATTAGACCACATATGTCCGACCTGAAATAGAAAGAAAGGATTAAAAACATATAGCCTGGAAGTCAGGACTCGCATAAAATAGGTTCAACACCATGTCAGTTTGCGTTGAACTCTCATCTTCAATCATTATTTGAAATCATCAACCGGGAGAAATCTTATGACCATGATCATTGCCGACACCACCTGCGGACTGCCGCGCGACCTGCTCGCCCAGCGTGGAATCCCCCTAATCCCCCAGATCGTCATGTTCGAAGAACAGTCTTTCCATGACGATAACGAGATGGATACCGCCACATTCCTGAAACGTCTCAAAGCATCCAAATCCCTGCCAAAGACCGCCGCGCCCGAACCGCCGTTATATTTTCCATTCTTCAAGCAGGCGCAGGAAAGCGGCGAAAGCGTGATCGTCATCGCGCCCACCGCCAAAGCCAGCGGGACCGTCCGCTCGGCGGAAACTGCCGCGCAGGACTTCCCCGGCGTGGATATCCGCGTGGTGGATACGCAAGCCATTTCATGCACTCTTGGCTCGCTTGTCCTGCTGGCGGATGACATGGCCAAAGCCGGCAAATCCGCCGACGAGATCGCGGCAAAGATCAGCGAGATGTCGCCGCGCGGGAGGATCTACTTCCTCGTGGACACGCTCGAGTACCTCGCCAAAGGCGGGCGCATCGGCGGGGCGAAGCGCCTGGTGGCGGAACTGCTGGAAATCAAACCCATTCTTCAATTGAAAAACGGCCAGGTGGAAGCCTTCGAACAACAGCGAACGAAGAAGCGCGCGCTGGCGCGTCTGTTGGAGGTTGCGACGGAACAATGCCGGGGTGGAGAATCAGCCCACTTATGCGTGATCCAGGTTGCGGCGGAGCAGGAGGCGGAAGCCCTCGCGGCGGAATTGAAGTCGCGGATCGATGTCCCGCAAATCCCCATCTACGAACTGCCACCCGCCATCGTTGTCCATGCGGGACCGGGAACGCTGGGTCTCGGATTTTTTGTCTGACCCGTCCTGAGTGTAGCCGAAGGACGGATTTTCAAAACTGCGTTCAGCGCGAATATTCTGCTTTATCGGAATTCACATGCTCAAACTCCCCGGCTTGATCGACCCGCACGTTCACCTGCGCGAACCTGGCGCCACGTATAAGGAGGATTACGACTCCGGCACGTCAGCGGCGCTGGCGGGCGGCATCACGATGGTGCTTGCCATGCCCAACACCAAACCTCCCATTTTCGATGTGGAAACGCTCGACATCGCCTTGAACGCCGCAAAAGCAAAAGCCCGCTGTGACTACGCCCAGTTCCTCGGCGCGGGTCCCAACAACGGGGATTGGAATAAAAACAAAGACTTGCCCCGCTGCGCGGCCGGTTTGAAGATGTATCTCGACTCCACCTTTGGGGAGCTGCGTCTCGATGACATGACCCTTTGGATGCCGCATTTCCAGAGCTTCCCGAAGGACATGCCCATCGTGGCGCATAGCGAAAGCCGCAGCATGGCCTCCGCGATTCTCTTCGCCGCCATTTATGACCGCCCGGTGCACATTGCCCATATCTCATTAAAGGAGGAAGTCCTGCTCATCAAAGCGGCAAAGGAGCGCGGCATCCAAGTCACCTGTGAAGTCTGCCCGCATCATTTGTTTCTTACCTCCACCTCACCCCTGCGCCCCTCTCCCAATGGGAGAGGGGATGGGGGAGAGGGGAGACTCGAAGTCCGCCCACGGCTGGCGACCCAAGAGGATGTGGATAGCCTGTGGAAAAATCTCGATGTGATCGACTGCTTCGCCACCGACCACGCCCCGCATACCGTTGCGGAAAAGGATTCGGACAACCCGCCGCCTGGTTTCCCCGGACTGGAGACGATTCTGCCCCTTTTGCTGACCGCTGTCGGCGAGAAGCGCCTGACTTTGGATGCTCTCATCGAAAAGATGTTCGCCAACCCGAAGCGCATCTTCCATCTGCCCGACCAGCCTGAGACGTGGGTCGAAGTGGATGAGGATGCGATATACGAAATCAAAGCCGCCGATCAATTCACCCGCTGCGGATGGACTCCCTTCGAGGGCTGGAAGGTAAAAGGAAAAGTCCGCAAGGTTGTCCTGCGCCGACAAACCGCATTCGAGGACGGTAGGATTCTTGTCCCGGCAGGTTATGGCAGGAACCTGCGCGGCTAATCGTCCTTTTCCTATCCGAAATAAACACCATATTTAGGGGCGCTTGTCCAGACAGGATGATTCCACAGCCCGCCAAAACTGTGGATAAGTGCGGTAAAACTGTGGAAAACTTGCCCCGCCTGTGGACAATAACGGCATTTTTTCACAAAGGCTGGTTTTCCCCAAAAATCAGTCACCCCCATATATGGGGGTGACTCAAAACATTAGCCAAAATATAGAAAACGCTTGACAAGTGACGATAAGGAAGCCTTTTACTGTGGAAAACTTATCCAGCGCCCATCCACAATGGGAAAAAACTTGGATACGCTGGTCAGGCTCATGTATGGTGATAGGAGGGAGGTAAGCGCCATATATGGCGCTTTGGGATGATTATCCACAGTATCCACACCCCCTAATACTATTACGATTCCATAGTAAATATACACATATACTTGAATCTAAAATGGGTATCCTGTACAATTTGAATAAGTAAGTCCGTACCCTTCTCAGCCAACCTTGGGAGGTTGCCATGGATATTATCAAAGTTTCAGCCAACTCCCGTACCTCAGCAGTCGCCGGGGCAATTGCGGGCGTAATCCGTGAACATAAACATGCCGAAGTGCAAGCCATTGGGGCTGGCGCGGTCAACCAGGCCGTCAAAGCCTGGACGCTTGCAACCGGTTACCTCAAGGCGGAGAACGTCGAAATCGTCTGTGTCCCCGAGTTTGTGGAGGTGACAATCGACGATAAAGTGCGCACCGCCATCAAAATGGTCATCGAAGTACGTTAATGCGTAGACTTCGGAAGTCTTTTCGGTTATTCGGGTTTTCACAACTGAAAAGAGACTTCCGAAGTCTGATGATAGACAGCCGAACGCAGGGTGGCGTATAATAG
>DAOUAS010000118.1:0-16798 GCA_034433295.1 Anaerolineales bacterium
AACTACCGTCGTATTCTGGTTCGCTATGATCGATTTCTTGAGAATTACCTCGCTTTCGTTCATTTGGCTTGCATTGTTATTTTCATCAAAAACTATTTTTGAGATGAGTTCTAAAGAAGAAAAGGAAGAAGTAGCAGACTCGATTAAATTTCTTCCAGAAACCAAGTTTAGAAAAGTTGTGGAGAGGGTTGGTACACTTAAAAATAAAACTAAGAACGATAAGATTGTCGAAGAAATTGGGAAGCTTGATTGCGGCAAATCCATAGAGGGTTTAAGTAAAAAAGTTAGAGATATTTTTTCTATGAGAAGCAGGTTCGCTCACGGTAAGTTCCTATCCGAGCAAGATGTAGATGTCGTTAGTCATTAGACTTTATCGGTAATAATGTTTTTGGCGTCAAAACACCTATTTTCAAGGGTATTTTGCTTGTCAAGTTCTTATTTCCGATAGAGTCTATTATGTTACTTTTTTGATGCAGATTTTTGATGAGTTAATTGCAAAACAACTTTTGGCGAATAATATTGTTCTTAAGCGACCAAGTAATTTTCTTCAAGAACTCAGAGATCAGCTTTTATTACAACTCCGCGCTCGAATGTGGGGTGGGATAGTACACATGCTTCACGCGGTTCTCCCGTAATTTTTCCTTCAAGGGCAGCGCGCCCCTTTCCTCGCCATGCACCAAAAAGACGGCGTCCGCTTTGCCTTTCACCGCCGAGGCGTACTCGACCAGAAAATCCTGACCCGCATGAGCGGAAAGTCCGCCGATGGTGGCGATCTCGGCGCGGCAGCGGTAGGTCTCGCCCATGATCTTCACGTGTTTCTCGCGGTCAGCCAGTTTGCGCCCCAGTGTTTCAGGTGACTGCCATGAGACGATCATGATGGTGTTGCGCTTGTTCTCGATTCCCCAGCGGATGTGATACACGATCCGTCCCGCCTCCGCCATGCCCGAAGCCGAGAGGATGATCATCGGGTCGGTGCGCGTGTTCAACTCCTTCGACTCGTCGAGACTGGTGATGTAGGTCAACAGCTTGAAGTCCAGCGCGGGGTGTCCCGAATGTACCAGCGCCTTCATCTCTTCGTCGTAGCATTCCTCGTGGACGCGGAAAATCTTCGAGGCATTCACCGCCAGCGGACTATCCACATAGACAGGCACGGCAGGTAAGTCGCCTTCATCGTACATGCGGCTCAGGTTGTAGACCAGTTCCTGGGTGCGTCCAACCGCAAAGGATGGGATGATGACCTTTCCCTTTCGATCCAGCGTCCGCAAGATAACTTCCTTCATCTCCTGATAGGCTTCTTCGGGTCCGCGATGCGGTTTGTCGCCATAGGTTGATTCCATCAGCAGCACGTCCACATCGTCGGGTGGAAGAATTGGGTCGCGCAGGATTGGCAGTCCGCGTCGCCCGATGTCGCCCGAAAACCAAAGATGTCTTTTGTTCATTTTCTCTTCCAGCCGCAGAGAGATCGCTGCCGAGCCGAGAATATGACCCGCATCGTAAAATGTCACGGTCGCACCATCGGCGACCGAAATCGGCTCGTTGTATTTCACGCCTTTCAATAAAGGCTCCACCTGTTCGGCTTCCTCTTCCGTGTATAGCGGCTCGACGAGCTCGTCGTTGCGCTTCCTCTTGTGGAAATTGATGTTCTCCGTCTGCCGCTCCTGAATATGCCCCGAGTCACGCAGCATGATGTCGGTCAGTTCTTTAGTTGCGTATGTGCAGTAGATCGGTCCCGAATATCCCTGCTTGACCAGATTCGGCAGGTTGCCAGAATGGTCGATGTGCGCGTGCGAGAGAAGCACGGCATCGATTTTTGTCACTTCGAAAGGGAATTTTCTGTTTTTCTCGTACGTCTCGTTTCGCCGCCCTTGAAACAATCCGCAATCCAATAATATTCGCGAGCCGTTCACTTCCACTAGATGCAACGAACCAGTCACCGTTTGCGCCGCTCCGTGAAAGATCAGTTTCATTTGTGCCTCCGCGCGTTATGCCTTTTTCATTATGGGCTGACAAATGGGAAAAGTAGATCCCAGCTGGCAGGATTTTAATTGGACAAAAACAACCATCCGGGGAGGGTTTGAAATGCAGTATAGCACAGTGAAGAATGAAAAGAGGTGAACCGTTTTTGATTCACCTCTTTTCATCGCGCTAATCCTCAGCAGCGCGCGCCACTTCCTCCGGCTCGAAGACAACCTCCTCCTTGCCGATCAACTTGTCCTCCACTTTTTTGACGATCAAACGCAGGTGACCCGAATGAGCCACGTAATCCAGGTCGTCGGCGGGGACGGCCAAAATGGGGCAGAGGGTGAAGTTCTCGATCCAGGATTCGTAAAGGTCGTTGAGGCTTTGCAAATATTCGGGAGCGATCTTTCGCTCGTAGGCGCGTCCGCGCGAATCGATGCGGTTCAAAAGGGTCGGCACCGAAGCCCGTAGATAGATGACCAGATCGGGCGGCGGCAGGAATTGCGCGGCGGTTTCGTACAACTCGCGGTAGGTCTGATAATCGCGCTCCTGGATGTTCCCCTGATCGTACAGGTTTTGAGCGAAGATTTCCGCATCTTCGTAGACACTGCGGTCCTGCACCACCGAGTTGGGATGCTGGGCCAGGCTCAGGTGGGAACGCAGGCGGTGGGTCAGAAAGAAGACCTGTGAATGGAACGCCCACGCCGACATGTTTTGATAGAAATCCGCAAGATATGGATTTTCGGTCACAGGCTCGTAGAACGGGTACCAGCCCATCGCGTCGCAAAGCATCTTTACAAGCGTTGACTTCCCTACACCGATATTCCCGGCAACGGCTACAAATTTTTTCATATTTCTCTCTCTGAAGTGGAATCTTGTATGGGGACTTCCTGTCGCCGTCATCATACCAAAAAGAAACAGGGTTCACAGAATCTTTAAGAAGCCTGCGAACCCTGTTTTATAAAAAGCCGGACGCTACCGCCTTGGATGCCTTTCGGATCTGGTTCGGTGCTTATTGCGGAATTTCCCCCGCCAATTCCTTGTCGATCAACCGGGTGAAACTCGAGAGCGGCTGGGCGCCGATGACCGCCAGCCCATTGACGAAAAAGGTCGGCGTGGATTGCACCCCAAGATTGGAGGAGAACTCCATATCCTTTTGAATGAAATCATCATGCTTGCCGCTCGAAAGACAGGCGGTGAATTCCTCCACATTCAAGTCAAGTTCGGTGGCATATTGGATATAGGTATCCTCGTTCAGAATGTTCCCGCCAAACAACTTGTCGTGATAGTCCCAATATGCGTTTTGATCACCCGCGCAAAGCGCCGCCACGGCGGCGGACATCGCATCAGGATGCATACTCGGTGGAAGCGGTAAGTTACGATAGACGAATCGAATCTTGCCGGGATAAGCGGCAAGCAGGTCTGGAAAGGTTTCCGCATGGAAGCGCTGGCAATACGGGCATTGATAGTCGCTGAATTCCACGATCACGATTTCCGCATCTTCGGGGCCAAGGCTCGGATAGCCGTCGGTGGGGATGTCGTAACGCTTGAACTGAGGGACTGGTGTAACAGGCGCTTCCGCGATTTCACCTGACGGTTGCTGAGCAATGCCGTCGCTTCCTGTACGCTCGATGGAAGATGCTATGGCGGCAATCTGCTTTGCGACAGTGGCGGGTACAGTATCACGCCCCCAAACGACATAACCGGTCAGGATTCCAGCCGCAAAGGCCAGCACGACCAATACCGAATAAAAGTGACTTTTCTTGAAGGTGACAATTTCCTCTTTTACACTCTCTTCGAGGACTCCTTCATCTTCTACTTCAATGGCGGATGTGATTTTTCTTCTGGTAGTCATGGGCGCGATTATAGTCTTTCCCTCCATTTTGTGGGCAGGGACTTAAGTCCGGCTAAGATTGAATTGTGTATCGTCTCACAGGTTCACTTATGCTAAAATAGAAGCGATGAAGGCTCAACTCCCACATCACTTCGGCAGGCTCAGTGCGCCGCCCGAACACCCATCCTATCGACTGCACCGCAAACAGCGCAATGTGCAGATCATTCTGCCGGTGGTCCTCAGCGGCTTGATCCTGATCGGCATGGTCGTGCTGATCAGTGTTGCCACGTTCAAGTCAGGCGGTGATGTTGGCCGCTGGGCGGCAATTTCGACCATCTGGATTATCATCCCCGCCCTGATAGCGGGCTTGATTGTGTTTGCCATTCTTGTTGGTCTTATCTATTTGATGGCAAAGGCGCTGGGGGCGTTACCCCGCTACACCGGCATGTTGCAGGATTACGTCGACATCGCGCGCGCTTACATCATCCGCGGGGCGGATATGATTGTGAGACCCGTCATCGCTCTCGATGGTTTCATCGAAAGAGTAAAGGCATTCTTCGAAAGGATAAGTACCCCATGAACAAGAGCAGAATCATATTCTTCGGCGCGTTGATCGGCGCGGTCACCGGACTGATAGCCGCCATGCTTCTCACCAAGCGCGCGGAAAAGAATGAACGCGAGACAGCCATCACCTCCGGCGAAGGACTCAAACTCGGAGTGTTGATCTTCGGTCTGTTACGGGCGATTGCCTCTCTGGGCGATGACTAGGCGCGCCGTTGGAAATGGACAATTGACCGAGGATTAAACCTCGGTCTTTTTTATCCCCAACCATGATAACGATTTCCAGACTTACCTTTCGCAGGTTTCTGCTCGGACAGCAGGGGCTTTGGCCCGGCCGCCGTTTCAGGGGATTGGACGGCGCAACTTCCGCAATCAACCAGATGCAGGCCCTGCAACTCGACCCGTTGAACATCACCGCCCGCAGCCAGGAGATTGCCCTATACGGCCGTGTGCTGGATTTCGAACTCGGACACCTATATCAGTCCGCCTACGAACAACGAAATTTCTTCGATTATGGTGGAACTCTTTTCCTTTACCCGATGAGAGAGCTTCCATACTGGCGCGCCATCATGCCGCGTACTTCCAGATATTCACGCATGGTGGAGTTCAAAAAGAATCATCCGAAAGCCATGAAAGAGACATTGGCGGCCTTGCGATCCAACGGTGCAATGAGCAACCGCGATTTCACGGGCAACGGACTCTCGCAATGGAGTTATCGCGGGCGGAAAGACTCGGCGGTGGCGCTTTTCTACTTGTGGCTTTTGGGCGAGGTGATGATCACCTCCCGCAAAGGCTTCGACCGGCTCTATGATCTGCGTGAACGGGTGGCTCCGTGTGAGTTTGATTTCGCCGCGCCTATCGAGGAGGCGGAGGATTTCTTTGCGCGCAAGACGATTGCCATTCTTAACCTGATGCGCGCAAAGCGTTTCCGCGTTGGGTGGCGGGAGTCCATCGAGCGCGAGGTGACGGAGCAAGAGGCCGGGAAAAAACTGTCGGCTTTGATCAGGCAGGGGGTGGTGAGTCAACTCAAGGTGGAGGGCAGCGCAGAGGACTGGTTGACGTTGACCGAAGACATCCCTTTGTTGGAGTCCCTTGAGTCGGGTCAGATACCGGCATCGTGGCGTCCGCTTGAATCCAGCACGGATGAGGAAGCCACATTCCTTGCGCCGCTGGATATGGTCAGCGCGCGCGGACGGGCGAGGCAGGTTTTCGATTTCGATTACGTCTGGGAAGTTTACAAGCCCGCCCACCAGCGCCGTTGGGGATATTACACCCTGCCGATTTTATACGGCGATGATTTGGTGGCGCGGCTCGACCCGAAACTGGATCGCAAGACGAATACCTTGCGCGTCATGGGTTTTTGGCTGGAGGATGACGCCCCAAAGAATGAAGCCTTTGCCAGCGCGCTCGGGCGCGGATTGGCCAGATTTGCAAAACTTGTGGGGGCAAAACGGGTGGAGATGAAAGCAATCGAACCGCGCCGCTTGCGAACTCAGGCATGTAAGACCTTTGGATCACTTCCGGGCTGGGCAGCGATTTCCGGCTCGGTTTGTGAGCAGGCTGTCTGCGAGCCGCGGTTGTAATACAATGTGGGCGTATAAAAATCTGGTTTTGGTTTGTCAAAGTGAGTAATTCCTGGTTCTTCTGTAAATCCAAAGGATGGATCCGGTGGCTGAGGATGTTTCACCAAATTCAAATACCCATCTGAGACGAGATGCTCTCGAACACAACCGCAGTCTGTTGCTGGCGCTTAGCCGCGCGGCCCAGTCCATCCAGCGGGCGCGTACCGTGGAGGAGGTGTATCGTGTGGTCGGCGGCCAGATTAAGTTTTTGAGAGGGGATGTTTCCCTGTTGATGACAGGAGGGAAACCCAATCAAATTACCATTGCCTACACATCCTACGACTTACGTATTCTGCAGAAGGCAGAGAAATTGCTTGGTTTGTCCGCGCTGGGGTATCGGTTTTCCATTCCACCGGACGGTGTGTTTGCCAGGGGGCTTGCAAATGGCAGGGCTATCTATTTGGAATCGACATGCGAATATACGACGGCCATGCTTCCGGGCGCCCTGCAAGCGCTGGCCGGGCGCTTGATGCGCATCCTGAAGGTAAATCAGGGCATCTTTGCGCCGCTGTGCCTCGACTCGGAAAAACTGGGCGTGATGCTGGTCAGCGGTTCGTTTATCACTGAAGACGATGTGCCGGCAATGGAGTCCTTTGCCGCCCAGATTGCCATCAGTCTGCACAATGTGCGTTTGACCCAGCAGATGCAAAGCGAACTGTCTGCGCGCAAGCAGGTCGAGGAGGAGTTGCGCAAATCCGAGGAACGGTATCGGTCGCTGTTCGATGACATGCTCGATGGCGTTTACCGCAGCACGCACGCCGGAAGATTCGTGGATTTGAATGCCGCCATGGTGAAGATGTTTGGGTATTCGAGCCGCGAGGAAATGCTGGCGGTGGATATCAAGAGCGAGTTGTATTTCTCTCCCGAAGAAAGAGGCAGCCATATATTGGATACGGGACAGGAGGAAATCGAGGTCTACCGTATGCGGCGCAAGGACGGTTCCGAGATCTGGGTGGAGGATCACGGCCATTATGTTCATGATGAACAAGGGAATATTCTATATCATGAAGGGATTCTGCGCGATGTCACCGCGCGCAAAAAAGCCGAAGATAACGCGTTCCTGCAAAACGCGGCGCTGGAGGCGGCCGCAAACGCCATTGCAATTACGGACAAACATGGCACACTGCAATGGGTCAATCGAGCCTGGGTCACATTAACAGGTTATTCAAAAGAAGAATCCATCGGGCAGAATGTCCGTATCATCAAATCGGGGAAACATGACCAGGCGTTTTATCGAAAAATGTGGCAAACCATCCTCGCGGGAGAGGTCTGGCGCGGCGAGTTGGTGAACAGGCGCAAGGACGGCAGTCTATATTATGAAGAGGAAACCATCACGCCTGTGCTGGACGACCAGGGAAATGTGACGCATTTCATCGCCATAAAACTGGATATCACGGAGCGTAAAGAGGCCGAGTCCAGCCTGGAGCGTCTGGCGCGTACTGATGCGTTGACCGGCATCAATAACCGCCGTCATCTATTTGAACTGGCGGTACATGAGTTCGAAGTGGCCAGGCGTTATGGGCATCCTTTGTCCGTCATCATGCTCGACCTCGACCATTTCAAGGATGTCAACGACACCTTTGGACACGCCGTTGGAGACCAGATTCTGCAGAGCGTGACCCAAGTTGCGCGTTCGCAATTGCGCGATGTGGATTTGATCGGGCGCTACGGCGGGGAAGAATTTGTGATTATCCTGCCTGTCACCAGCGCCCGGCAGTCCAGCCTGGTGGCGGAACGCATCCGTGGCGGGGTGGAGAGCCTGCGCATCGAAACCGACAAGGGACCGGCTTCCGTCACGCTTAGTCTTGGCATCGCTGAAATGTTTCATGCACCTCAAGATGGATCGGTGGACGATATGATCCGTCGCGCCGACGAAGCCCTGTACGCCGCAAAAAAGGCTGGAAGGAATCGTGCTGTGATCTTTGAAGCGGGTTGATGTCAGGATTATCGAAGGAGAGCCTGCCCATGAGGAAGATAAGCGCAAGACAAAAAAACACGGCTGTCATCATCGCTGCCATCTTCCTGCTGGGCATGCTGGCTTCCTGCGTTCGCGCTTCGCTCATCCCGATTACCTCTTCAACCGACCGCATACGGGTGGTCATGGACAACAACTATCCGCCTTATATATATCTGGGCGAAGGCGGGAATGCGCGGGGCATTCTGGTTGACCAATGGGCGTTGTGGGAGAAAAAAACGGGAGTGAAAGTTGAGCTTTCGGCCATCCATTGGGAGGATGCGCTCGACGGCATGAAGAACGGTGATTATGATGTGATCGACACCATCTTCTATACCAGGGAACGCGCTGAAATCTACGACTTCACAGATGCCTATGCCCGTATCGATGTGCCGATCTTTTTCCACAACAATATTTCGGGCATTGCGGGATTGGACGATTTGACTGGTTTTCGTGTGGCGGTCAAAACCGGGGATGCCGATGCCGAGTTCCTGGAAAACGCGGGAGTCAGGGATCTTGTTTATTACGATAGTTATGAAGAGATTATCCAGGCGGCTAAAAGAGGGGACGAGAATATCTTTGTCGTCGACCAGCCGCCGGGGCTTTATTTCATTTATAAATATGGGTTGCAGAGTCAATTCAACTATACTGAACCGCTTTTCAGCGGCGAATTTCATCGCGCTGTAAAAAAGGGGGACACGGCCGTTTTGAATCTGGTGGAAAGCGGATTTGCCAGCATCAGCAAGTCCGAATATCAGGCAATTGAAAACCGCTGGCTTGGCGTCCAGCACTATTACAAGTGGCAGGAATACCTGCCATATATCCAGGCTGGGGCGTTGATAGTCCTGCTGGTTATTGTCATTTTGGTTGTTTTCAACCGAACCCTGCAAAGGCGCGTTGCCCAACGCACCCAGGAGATGAAACAGGCGCTGGCTGACCTGCAAAAAAGCGAGCGGAGATATCGGGAGATCTTTGACGCCCCCACCGAGGCGATTTTCATTCAATCTGTATCAACCGGACGGATCTTGCAAGTTAATAAATCCATGCTGAAAATGTTCGGCTATGAATCGGAAGAGGAAGTGATTTCCGGCGGAATGGCAGGGATTGGTGATAGTGAACCGCCCTATTCCAGGGAGGATGCGGCAAAAAAAGCAAAACTGGCAATGGAGGAAGGCCCGCAGGTTTTTGACTGGCTGGCGAAAAAGAAAAACGGGGAAAATTTTTGGGCGGAGGTCTCATTACGCTACGTGGAAATCAATGGTGAAGGGCAGACATTGATCGTGGTACGCGATATTACCAAGCGCAAGCGGGCTGAAGAAGCGCTGCGGGCAAGCGAGAGTTCGCTCAGAGAAGCGCAGGAGATTGCCAATATAGGGAGTTACGTGCTGAATTTTTCCACCGGCATGTGGGAAAGCTCCGCCATTCTCGACAGAATATTTGGAATCGATGATTCTTACATTCGCTCTGTGGAGGGGTGGAGCAATTTAATTCACCCTGAATACCGCGCGCAGATGACCGACTATTTTACAAATGAGGTTGCGGGCACGCATACGCCGTTCGACAGGGAGTACAAAATCATCAGGCAAAATGACAAGGCGGAACGTTGGCTGCATGGACTTGGCGCGTTGGAATTTGACGGGCAGGGTAAACTTTTGAGCATGCACGGGGTCATTCAAGATATTACGGAACGCAAGCAGGCGGAAGATGCATTGCGCGAAAGCGAAGCAATATATCGAAAAATGAACGAGAATTCACCCATCGGCATGCATTTCTATCGATTGGAAGGGAATGAACTGGTTTTCGTTGGCTCGAATCCGGCTGCCGATAAATTGCTTGGGATGGATAATTCACAGTTCGTCGGAAAAACGATCCGGGAGGCATTTCCGCCGTTAATGCAAACGGAAGCGCCGGATCGATATCGTGATGCGGCGGCAAAGGGCATTCCATGGTCGAACGAACAAATCGCCTATGAAGACGGGCAGATCAAGGGAACTTTCGAGGTCAAAGCATTCCAAACGACACCGGGAAACATGGTAGCCGTGTTTGCCGATGTTACCGCCCGCAAACAGGCCGAGGAAGAAATGCGCCAGCGCGTTGTGGAATTGGAAACGTTGTATGAAAGCGGGCTGACGATCAACCGACTCCTCGATCCACAACAGATCGGGCAAACGGTGATTGAACTACTGACACAAAAACTGGACTGGCATCACACAACCATCCGTTTGTATCACCCGCAGGATGAAAGCCTCGAATTATTGGCGTTCAACCAGCCGGGTCTGACGAATGAGTCCCAACGGCGTGAAGTGGCGGATCGTTTTAATAAGTTGATTGCCCATTCGGGACAGGGGGTCAGCGGCTGGGCGGTTCGGCATAAACAGGTGGTGAGGTCCAATGACCTGTCCAAAGATCCACGTTATGTGAATACATATCCCGGCCTCCAATCCGGTCTTTACGTGCCGATGATGATTGGAGAGCGTGTGGTGGGCGTCATTAGCATCGAGAGCGAACGCCCCAATGCTTTCAACCATGCGGATGAACGTCTGGCGGCAACTCTGGCAAATCAGGCGGCCAGCGCGCTGGAGAATGCCCGTCTATTCGAAGCGGAACGGAAACAACGGCAGGTATTGGAAGCATTGCGCGACGCGCTGCATGCCGGCGCATCCATGAGCGCCAGCCTTGACTTTGAAACCATCTTTGACCGTTTATTGGAGGCCTTGGAACGCGTTGTGCCTTTCGAAGGCGCTTGCATCATGCTTGTCGAGGCGGAAAGCCAAAGGATCAACATCGCCAAACTGCGCGGATATAGAATGCTGAACGAACAATTGTTCCAAAACCTGTCGAAATTCAGCTTTGAAATTTCCAGGGTCGAAAACCTGCGGTGGATGCTCGATCACAAGGAACCCATGATTATCCCGGATGTGAGCCAATACCCTGGCTGGATTCGCATCCCGGAATCCATTTTCACTCGCTCGTGGGCGGGCGCGCCAATCATCGTCAATGATGAGGTCATTGCCCTCTTTTCGCTCGACAGTACTGAAACAAACTTTTTCTCGACAGAACACATCCAGTTACTGCGCGCCTTTACAGGACAGGCTTCCCTTGCCCTGCAAAATGCCCGCCTGTTCCAACAAACAGAGCGCCGTTTGCAGGAGTTCGCCGCGCTCTACGAAACCAGTACCATTCTCTCCGGGGAAAATGAATTGACTGCCATGCTGCAGGCAATTGTAGACAGCGCCAGAAAACTGCTTGACACGGCGTCCAGCGGAATCTATCTCTACCTTAGGGAAAGCGATGAACTCGAACTGACGGTTGCCGAAACTCCCTACTCGATCGTTGGAACGCGTTTGAAATCTGGTGAAGGCGTTGCCGGGTATGTGGCAAAAAACCGCAAAACATTACGGCTGGATGATTACTCCACCTGGGAGTACCGCTCATTAAAATTTGAGGACACGTTATTCCATGCGGTTCTTGGAGTGCCGATGCTTTACGGAGGGGAACTGATTGGCGTTTTGATGGTGGGCGAAACAGATAATTCCATACGCAGGTTTACCGAAGCCGATGAGCGCCTGCTTTCGCTTTTTGCGTCACAGGCAGCGGGGGCCATCCACTCCGCGCGCCTGCGTAAACAGACGGAACGCAGGCTGAATCAGTTACAGGCCTTGCATACGATTGACCGCGCCATCTCCTCCTCCTTCGACCTGCATCCGATCCTGAATACGGTCATCACCCAGACCATTGCCCAATTGAACGTGGATGCCGTCGATGTGCTTTTATATCATCCCCACCTGCAAACGCTGGAATATGTCGCCGGCGGGGGATTCCGCTCCCGCGCCATCGAGCAGACCCGCCTTCGTCTGGGGGAGTGTTATTCAGGGCGCGCCGCCTTCGAGCGCCGAACGATACATATCCCCAGCCTGCCAGACGCAGGCCCCGCTTTTACGCGCGCCGCCATGCTGAAGTCGGAAGAGTTTGTGGAACTTTACACCGTGCCGCTCATTGCCAAAGGGGAAATAAAAGGCGTGCTCGAAGTCTTTCATCGCACGCCGATATCTTCAAACCCGGAATGGTTGGACTTTCTGGAGACCCTGTCCAAACAAGCCGCCATCACCATCGACCAGACACAGCTATTCGACAACTTGCAACGCGCCAATCTCGAACTTGTCATTGCCTACGACGCCACCATCGAGGGCTGGGCGCGGGCAATGGACCTGCGAGATAAGGAAACCGAAAGCCACACCGAGCGGGTGACCGAATTAACCATTTCCCTCGCCAGGACAATGGGCGTAAGAGAAAACGAAATTCTCAATATCCGGCGCGGCGCGTTGCTGCACGATATTGGCAAGATGGGCATTCCGGATAACATCCTGCTCAAGGAGGGAAAACTCACGGACGAGGAGTGGACGATCATGCGCCGTCACCCGCAATTTGCCTATGAAATGCTGCAACCGATTAAATATCTGCGGCAGTCTTTCGACATCCCATATTGTCATCATGAAAAATGGGACGGCACCGGTTATCCGCGCGGCTTGAAAGGCGAACAGATCCCGCTGGCGGCGCGCATCTTTGCCATTGCAGACGTATGGGACGCTTTGACCAGTGACCGTCCTTATCGCAAGGCATGGACAACCGAAAAAGCCCTGTCCTATATCAAGGAGCAAAGCGGAAGGCAATTCGACCCAAAGATTATCGAGGCATTTCTGAACTTGATCGCAAATGAATAAGTTTGCATTGTCTCAATACGCGCCGAAGTATCTTCTGGTATGATCTGAAATCATGAAACTCAAAAACTCCATCACCGATGTGCGCGGCATCGAAATCGGACACGCGCAAAATGAAGAAGCGCTCACCGGCTGCACGGTCATCCTCTGCCGAAAGGGCGCGGTTGCCGGTGTGGACGTGCGCGGCGGCGCGCCCGGCACGCGCGAGACCGACCTGCTGAATCCCGTCAACCTGGTCGAGAAGGTTCATGCGATTGTCTTGGCGGGCGGTTCCGCTTTCGGGTTGGAAGCAGCCAGCGGCGTGATGCGTTATCTCGAAGAACAGAAGATTGGATTCAACGTTGGCGTGGCAAAAGTGTCGATTGTTCCCTCCGCGATTCTATTCGACCTGGCTCTCGGTCGCGCCGACGTTCGGCCTGATTCAGCCATGGGGGCTTGGGCAGCCGCCTCAGCCTCGTCCGACCATCCGGCTGAAGGTAATGTTGGTGTCGGCACAGGCGCATCTGTCGGAAAGATGTTTGGCATGACATTGGCGATGAAATCCGGGCTGGGAACTGCAAGCATGGACATCGGCGGAGGCGTGGTCGTTGGCGCCATCGTCGCAGTCAACGCCTTTGGCGATGTGGTCGATCCAAAGACGAGCGAAATCATCGCGGGACTGCGCTCCGGAAAGGTTGGCCCATTGCGGATTGGGAGAAAAGGCCAATTTGCGGATACGCTTGCGATGATGAAATCCCCCATCGGGCGCGGAGTCTTCAGCCTTGCGACTTGCGCCAACACGGTGATTGGCGTTGTGGCGACCAATGCCAGGTTGACCAAAGCCCAGGCGACGAAAGTCGCGCAGATGGCGCACGACGGCATTGCCCGATCCATTCGTCCCGCTCATACCATGCTCGATGGCGATACGATATTTGCTTTGTCCACCGGCACAAAGCAAGCGGACGTTTCCATCATTGGCACGTTCGCGGCGGAAACGATGGCGCAGGCAATCATCAGGGCGGTGAAGATGGCAAAGTCCGCTGGCGGGCTGCCGGGGTTGAATCAAACTTAAGACAAGAAATGAAGCGGTCTTGAATATACCAGGAGGCGCAAACCATGAAGACAGTTACTGACAAACATGCCGCCAAAAACGATAGGTACAAAACTATCAGGGAAAGATGGGACAAAGAAGATACGCTCTTGATCTCAAGGACAGGAATATTCCTCACCACCAATTCAATACTCTACGCAGCTTTGGGGTTTCAAGCGCAAAACCCAAGTTTCCAGGTAGGCGTTGCAATAATTGGACTGATCTTGTCAATCCTTTGGCTGACTACATCCTGGCATACTACAAATGTAATAAAGAAGCTATATTTGATGTGCAAAGATGACATGCCTTATGATCTGGCGGGCGTTTATCAGGTAAAACCCATACTCTTTCGTCCCAACACTGTCTTTGGGAAAATAATTCCATTTATAATAATCCTGGGATGGGTTGCCTTCATATCCTGGCTTATTTTCTTGTGAAAATGCACGCTGACCTGTGAATACCCCGCCGACACGTGTTTTTATGGATAATTGACTTGCTTAATGTATTAGCCATATTATAATGAACAGGGTGAGTTGTGAGGGCAAACTGTCGCGGCAAAGCTTGTGGAATGTTTTCAAAAGAACATTCCGCGTATGCAGGCTGACGGAAAAAGCCAGCCTGCCCAAAACATGAAACCATGTCAAAGCTGATCGGTCACAACCTGGGACGTTATCAAATCCTTTCGCTGCTCGGTGAGGGCGGAATGGCGACCGTGTACAAGGCGTACGACACGCGCCTTGAACGCGAGGTTGCGATCAAAGTCATCCGGCGCGAAGCCTTTCCGCTTGAGCAGTTGAACACGATCCTAAAGCGCTTTGAACGGGAAGCCAAGTCGCTGGGCGGGCTTTCGCATCCCAACATCGTCGGCGTGATCGATTACGGCGAATATGAAGGCGCCCCGTATCTAGTCATGGTCTACCTGCCCGGCGGCACGCTCAAAGACCGGCTTGGACAACCCATGTACTGGCGCGACGCGGTAAAACTGATCATTCCCATTGCGCGCGCGCTGGAATACACCCACGAGCATAACATCATCAACCGGGACATAAAACCGTCCAATATATTGATGACCGAAAAGGGACAGCCCTTGTTGACCGATTTCGGGCTGGTGAAAATATTCGAGGACAAGGCGTCCACGAACCTGACCGCTTCCGGCGCGGGACTTGGCACGCCCGATTACATGGCTCCCGAACAATGGACGGGGGAAGCCACGGCTCAATCCGACCTGTATTCGCTGGGGGTGGTCCTCTATGAGATGATTACCGGACACAGGCCATATACATCCGACACCCCGGCGGGCGTCCTGCTCAAACAGGTGAGCGAGCCTTTGCCGCTCCCCAAGCAATACGTCCCGAACCTGCCGCATAGTGTGGAGGCGGTCCTACTCAAAGTGCTTGCCAGAGAACCGCGCGACCGTTATCCCGATATGCGTTCCTTCACGGACGAATTGCAGAATCTACTGGATGGCGTGGAAGTTACCGCGACGACCATAGCAACCAAACGATTACGCGAGCAGATGACTGGCAGGGTGGATAGTCAACCTCGAATTGTTCAAAACAAGGTTGGGCAGATTCCTGTCGAGCAAGGTCGAATTAACATGCCTCCACCCGCCCCCGTCAAAACAAAACGCGGGAACAAGTCCTGGGTTGTGGCTGGCAGCATCGGCATTGGATTGTGTATCTGCCTTGCGTTGGGATCCGTCGGTCTTCTGTTCATAAATGGGTTTGGAGACGCCTCCACAAGTCTATCAGCAACCAGTGTCCCTCCGCCTCAGAAAACCAACACAGCCGTGCCAACAGGGACCGCACTGCCTCTTGTAACGGTCTCAGGATGTACGTCAACCGATGATTGCCCCGATGTGGTTTGGATCACGGATTTGTTCAAGTCGGAAGAAACACAGGAATACAACAAGGAATATGGGGTCGCCATTTCCCCCGATAAAAAGGTTGGGTTTTTCTCCGGCTGGTGCGCTGTTGACCGGAAGACGTTGGATGAGAATCTAACCGACATGGAATTCGTGTTCACCGTTGACGGAAAATCGCGCCTCGACAGCCTCAAAAAGGAATACTATGACACGCGAAGCGACGTCGATTCCACGAAACAGATGTCTTGCTATGGAATAGGCGGAACGGCAAGCGGCTGGCAGAAAGGTCACACTTATCGGGTGGAGATTGGACAGGTATTCAAGAAGCAAGTCTTTGACGGTTGGGATACGTTCCCGGAGGGGAAACAACTGCACATTTATCTGTTTCCTGTAAAATGAAGGCGTTAAGACCGGAACTCAGTCAGATCGAGCAGGACGCGTATTTCCCCGTTTGTCTTTTTTTAATTCCTTGTTCATTTTCCGGCTAAAAGTCCGATAACCAAGTCTTTCATAAAAAGAGATCGCGCTCCGGTTGAATTCATAAACGTTCAACTCAAGGGAAGTCGCGCCGTTTGCGATTGCCCACTCTTGCATTTTGTCCATCAGGATTCTGCCAATCCCTTGATCCTGGAATTCCGATTTGACAACAATGCTGTCGATAACGACATAACGCCGGGGGACAAAAACAGGAAAGGCGGGCGTATCTCTGACAACTGCGTGGATAAATCCAACAAGTTTCTCGCCTGCTTCTGCAACCAGCAAGGCAACATTCTCATCCGCGACCAGTCCCGCATAGTAATCTTGTTCTCGCGCCGCGCCGCCCGGCTTTTGGAAGATGTGAGGCAGATTGTCGCGATGCAAAGCGTCCATATCATCGAACAGTTCGCACAAGGAGTTGTAATCGTCGAGAGTTGCTTTACGAATGTTTATTTCCATAACACACTTCTTTCGTCATCGAAACGTATAGTTCCCATTTCTCTACCGTACATTTGCCCACGGAAGAGACCCTAAAGGTTTCCGCTGCTATCAAACATCTTGTAAACGGGAATTTTTCCGTAGAATTCAGTCCTGGTTTGCGGTAAAAAACCTTTAGAGTCTGACTTTTAAGTGATCAGTCGAAAGAATTTAGAAAAAGATTGTCGTCATTGCGAGGAGGGAGATTTCCCCGACGAAGCAATCTCTCGCAAAATCTGGGATTGCTTTGCCGCTACGAACGC
>DAOUAS010000119.1:0-23434 GCA_034433295.1 Anaerolineales bacterium
CTGCTCGAAGCTCTTTCGCCGAACGCCGGTTGACCGCTCGAATTCTTCATCTTTCAGCATTTGCACGGTTTCGTATCTCATCTACCTAGTATGGCACACTTATGCAAGAGGTCCATTGAATAACAGGGTACTTTGCAAAATTACAAGTTCATTGCAAATAAATGGGGGTAAAATAGACAAAATTACCAAGAAAAATATCAGGTTACAAAACACACGGAGGTAAGGCCAATGTTTGTCACAAAAAACCTTTATCAGAACGACGAGACGTGGAAAAACGTGCTGCTTGGAAATTCCAGCGATACCACCATAGGCGGGTGGGGGTGTCTGCTCACTTCCGTAACCATGATGCTCAATGGGATTGGATACAACGAGACCCCTGTAACTGCCAATGAAAAATTCAGAAAAGCCGGTGGCTTTAACGGGGCAATGTTTATGCCCTGCTTCCTCCCATATGTTTGGCCCAACTGTGCATATCAAGATATGCAACCCTGCGAAGACTTTCCCGCTCCCATTGCGCTGATTGACGCAGCAATCGCGGCAGGCAAGCCGGTCATTTTGCAGGTGGACTGGAGCAAACAGGCAAAAATCCAAACCCATTTTGTCCTTGTCAAGGAGAAGAAGGGCGACGACTACGCGCTCTACGATCCCTACAAGTACGGCGGTGATGGTCCGGATAAGGAAGTACTGCTCACCACCCGGTACAAATATAATGGCGCAAAACTGGCATCCGAGATCAGCGCGGTATTGTGGTTCAACGCCTACAGCACCACCCCGCCCGAACCGCCCAAAGTCCAGAAAGTTCCCGTACCTGCGGAAAAATTTACCCTCTATGCGGTCGAGGATGATCTTGCCTTGCGCGCGGATCCCTCTGTTGGCGGATATTTGTGGAAACGTATGTTGGCCGGGACAGAGTTGATCAGCCTCGAACCCAAGGCTCAGGCCAAGTCCAAAATCGGCGTACAGGGACAGTGGATTCAAATTCAGGATCCAAAGGGCGACCAGGGATATGTGGCCGCCTGGTTCGTCTCCGAACAGAAAGCGAAGCCTGTCACCGTTTCAACTTCGACGCCTGGGGCTGCTCCTGCTCCCAAGCCTGGAACTGCACCAAAGCCGGCACCCGCACCCGCCGCCCCCGTCCCTCCCGGCGCTCTGGCTCTTTACCCAACCGAAGAATTATCCTTCCGTTCCCAGCCCGTCATTGCCCCCGAGACTTTGATCCGTCGCGTTCCCACCTCAGAGCAGCTCATCTGCGTCGAACCGGCCAACCAGGCCATCCCCAAAGTCGGCGTACAAAATCAATGGCTCAAAGTGCGCGGCGCGGACAATAAGGAAGGCTACGTTGCCGCATGGTATGTCAAATACGCTGGAGGCTCTACGGCACAGGCAGCGGCAGTTTCCACCCCGGCTACGGGAGGAACAGTCAAAGTAAAGACCGCTGTCGAGATGGTCTCCCTGCGCAACCAGCCTGTTGTAAGCGACACCACCCTGATCAAGCGTGTGCCAATCAACTATGAGTTCACCATCACGGAAACAGGCGGTGAGACGAAGATCGGCGTAAACGACAAATGGATCAAGGTCAAAGATTCAACCCATGAAGGCTATGTTGCAGCCTGGTTTGTCTCACGCTGACCTGATAAAAAAACATGCCAGAAACAAACGTCCCGCGCAAAACCAAAATCTTCATTTCCTACTCGCGTAAGAACAAACTTTTCACGCGCAAGTTGAACGACGCCATCAATCAAAGCGGCATCAAGGCGTGGGTGGATTGGGAGGGAATCCCTCTCAGTTCCGATTGGATGGCGGAAATCACCACCGCAATCCGGGATAGCGACGCATTCGTTTTTGTGCTTAGCCCTGATTCCCTCAAGTCCAAAGTCTGCATGGAAGAATTGGAACTGGGAATAAAACTAAACAAAAAGATCATCCCTGTTTTATATAGTGAGCCTGAAAAGGGGCAGAAAATGCACCCCAAACTGGCATCCACCAACTGGGTGTACATGCGTCCCAAAAAGGACGACTTCAAAGCCACGCTTCCCAGATTGATCGACGCCATTCAAACCGATCTGGGGTGGATACAGCAGCATACGCGCCTTTTACAACGCGCCACCGAATGGGATGTAAAAAGCCGCAATAAAAGCTACGTCCTGCAAGGATCTGATCTTGAAGAAGGCGAACATTGGATGACCGAATCCACCGCCGGTGAGGGACGCGACGTGGTCCCTGTCCAGGCGGAATATATCAGCACCAGCCGCAAGGTGGCAGTCCAACGACAGCGTAACCTGACCATTGGCATTGGAATCGCCCTGATGGTCAGTGTGCTGATGGGAATCTATGCTTTCATGCAGCGCAGCGTGGCGCTCGAAAACGAAAAGAAAGCCATCAGCAGCCAATCGACTGCCATAGCCAATCAACATATTGCGGCAACGCAACAGTCCATTGCCGAGGAACAGAAAAAGCTGGCAGACGAGAATGCCCGAAGGGCAAATGCTCAACGCAGCGCAGCCGAGTCCAAGATCTACCAGGATCGGGTCGGGGAGTTGCACGCCAGCACTCTTCTGGCATTGGATGCTTACCGGCTTTTACCCGGCCTTGCAGATGCAGAGAACATCCTGCGGCAAAATATCAGCCTGCTCCCAATACCCATTAGGCAAATGAATGTCGGCGCGCGCATCTGGACGATCATGGCCAGCCCGGACTCAAAAAAATTTATCACAGCCGATTCCGCCGGCAATGCCTGCGTCTGGAGCATGGAAGACGGTTCGCGGTTATTATGTTTGCAACACGAAGGTATCGTGTATGACCTTGCCATGAGCCAGGATGGCGCCATCCTGGTCACGGGAACCGAAAAAGGAATGCTCACCTTTTGGGATGCCAATAGCGGGAAACAAATCAAGTCTTTGAAATTCGACGGACCCATCTGGGAATTGTGGCTGCACCCCAATGGACGATGGCTGGGAGTAGGCAGACAAAACGCAGTCAGCATCGTTGACATGGACAAGATGGATGAAGAGCTTTCCTTCTCCCAAAAAGGCGACGTAAAAGCGATAGCCTTCAATAATTCCGGCGCATACATGGCGTTTGGAACCAGTCAGGGGAATGTTTCCATCTGGAAAGTGATGGGCAACCAGACGCTGGCAGGACCCAAACACAATGGCGCAGTGATCGATCTCGAGTTCAGCCCCGATGGAAAATGGCTGGTGAGCGTGGGAGAAGACAGCACCGCGCGCGGCGCATTGACCGTCTACGGCGGGCAGAAATATTCCGTCACTCACGGTGATTGGGTGGAGGATGTTACATTTGGTCCGGACAGTTCATGGTTTGCGACCGTCTCCGATGACAATACCGTGCGTATTTTGAGCACCGAAACAGGACAGGAAAAACTGCGGATGACGCAGGCGAACTTCGTCCAGAAGGTACGCATCAGCAAGGATGGACAGTGGATTGCCACAACCGGCTACGACAAAACCGTCCGCATATGGGATTCAGCAAGCGGCGCGGAAGTCATGCAAATTCCCATTGCAGGAATCGGGTCGTCCATCCGTTTCGATAAAGAAGCCACGCACCTCGTGGTCGGCGATTACGACGGGCATATCACCCTGTTGGACATCTCACAACTCAAGGCGCGGACTGGGTTCGTGCAATTTACAGAATTCGTGCACGAAGCGCTCTTCAGCCCGAATGGCAAATGGCTTGCCGTTAATTCAGACGATAGGAATGTCTGGCTGATCAATTCTGATCAATTGAGCAAAATGGAAGACGGGCGGAAAAGGTTGGTGACCACAAACGGGCTGACAGACAAAATGATGGTCAGCGCGGATTCAAACTGGATTGCGGTGGTGGAACAGGATGAAAACTTCTCCGACTATAACCGCGTTGTATTAACCAGAGCAGATGGTGAAAAAAAGAGTTTCCTCTCGCATGATGGAACTTTGATTAACGCCGTTGCTTTCACACCTGACAGCAGGCAGGTTATCACAGCCGACGACAAGGGACTGATAAAAATCTGGGATTTGGAAGGTGGTGAAAAGTCCGCCAGCCTCAATGTGGAAGGCATTGTCCTTTCCCTTGCAGTATCGCCCGACGGAAAATATCTTGTTGCAGGTATCGAGGAAGGCAATCACAGCATTGTTTGGGATATCGCTACGCAAACCCAGATCGCCTCATTGGAACAGGTCGGCAGAATTAAATCCATTCAATTCAGCGGGGACGGGAAACTGCTAGCCACAGGCAGTTCAGAAGCCACAGTGGAATTGTGGAATGCGGGAGATGGAACCTTTAGCCATACAGACCGCGTCTTCCCGGCAAACGGCGAAGTGTTGTCCCTCGATTTTAGCCCGGACAACGCGCAACTGGCGGTAGGCGATTCTACCGGTTATGTTTACCTTTTTGACCTGACGCTCGATCAGGAATTTGCCCGCCTGCCCCATGTTGACAAAGTGACCAGTGTTTCCTACTCGCCGGACGGCAAACGACTCGTCACAGCAACCCGGAAGACAGTGTTGCTATGGGACGTTCCATCCATACAACCAGTGCTGCGTGACAAATTGGCAGAAACCGCCTGCGCGCGCATCCCGAGTATCGATGAGAACAAGTGGAATTCTCTGTTTCCCGAAATCGACTATCGCCTTATCTGCCCGAATCTTTCCGCAGGTGAAAACTAGAATTATTGGAGAAACCAATATGGAAACACAGCCTCAGCACACCACACCAATTTTGGAAGTCGCATGGGCAAAGTTTGCCCAATTGGATGCCGCCTCGTCCAAACGCACCAAAGCGCATCTACGCATGAGACGATGGATCGCAGCGCTTGGGGTTTTGGCAACCCTGCTTGCCATCCTCACGGAACTTCTGTCAGGGAAAATCCTGGCTGTCCCTGAATTGATATTAAAGATTTTCCTTATCGCAACTCCCATTGCAGCTTCGATCCTGGCGGCGTTTGTCGGCAAGTTCTTCTCCAGCGGAGACTGGTTGATTACTCGCGCAGGCGCGGAGGAAATCCTAAAGGAAATTTATGTCTATCGCACCATCCTGCAAAAAACGCCAACCCGGCGCGTCTGGCTTGAAAAAAGGCTGGAGGAAATTCAACGTTCGGTTTTCCGCGGAATGAATGGCGAGCTATTGCTTGAACCGTATCAAGGGGTTCTCCCCCCGACAACACGCTTCAACCCCAAGGACTCGAAAAGCGACCCCGGTTTCAACGATCTAACCGGGGAGGAATACTTCCGTTACAGGCTCGAAGATCAGCTGAAATGGCACACCCGCGAAGTCAACCGGAGGCAGAAAGAACGTGTGCGTCTGCAATGGCTTATCCTCATCTCCGGAGGACTTGGAGCCTTGCTCGCAGCATTTGGGTCACCGGTTGCCCTCTGGGTGGCGCTGACAGCCGCGCTTACCTCGGCATTGATCGGTTGGCAGGAATTACGCAACCTGGATTCTGTGGTCCGCAATTACAGCAAAGTCATCATGGAATTGACCATTCTCTCGGATCATTGGAAAAACCTGGAAACCGAGGAAAAAAATCAAACGGAACTCTATCAGGTCGCGCGTTCTGCCGAAAATATCCTGTGGAGCCAAAACGTGGAATACATCAAAGCGATGCAGGAAGCCTTGCGCGAATCCGACCTGGAGGCGGAGGCCAGCCTGATCAATCGTGTAATCAAAGAACAACGCGAGTCCGACCACCGCTTTAGGGAAGGGATCGCGGATGCAGTCGGCGACTTTACACGCGAGAAATTACTGGAAAGTGAAGGAACTCTCACCGAAACTTACAGATCCACGCTTGGGACACTCGCCGAGGAGGCTTCATCGGAGATCGTACAGGCCGAACTGGCCGCCATGAAAGAAGCAATTCAAGAGGCGGCAGAAAACATTACGGAACGCATCGGTGATTTGTCTTCCACCCTCAAGTCCATCAAAGAGGAATTCGATGGTGTGGAGATCAGCGGCAACACCCCCATGAGTGTCCTCAACGACCTCATGTCTCGTTATCCCAAAACAACAGACGTAAAGGGATGACCATCCCGGAGAAGACAAAATGACCGAAGAAACCACACCCGCCCCGGCAGAGACCGATAATCAGACGTCGCCCGCCCCAGCAGTTATTACTGCATCTGTAAAAAAGGAAAATGATACGAAGGTCCTGCCGCTTTCCCGCCCGGAAGCCGCAAGAGACGAAGTCCGATCGGTCCGGCTGGAAGCACGACCGCATGCATTTGTGGTCATGCCGTTCGGAAAAAAGAAGGGCGGCGACGGATCGCTTTATGACTTCAACGCCATTTACAAAACCCTGATCAAACCCGCACTGGAAGAAGCCGGTTTCGAGTCATTCCGCGCCGACGAGGAAACATCATCGGGCGACATCCTGACGGACATGTTCCAGGAATTGCTTCTGGCCGACTTATGCTTATGCGACTTGAGCATCGATAACGCCAACGTCTACTATGAACTTGGCATCCGCCACGCATTCCGCAAGCGCGGGGTCGTACACATCCAGGCGGGGCGCGCCTATATGCCCTTTGACATCTTCAATGTCCGCACCCTGCCATATCACATCACACCCGAAGGTGTGCCAGACCCGGACTACATCAAGATCGACATCCAGGCCATTGCGCGCATGACAAGGGATACCTGGGCATCAGATCGCGATGCGGTTCACAGTCCAATCTTCAACCTGCTCTCCGGGTTGAAGGAACCCGAGCGGAAAGCGTTGCGCACTCCGCTGGCAACGGGGTTTTGGCGCGAGTACAACGAATGGAAAGAACGCGTGACTGTCGCCGCACGGCAAAAACGCATTGGCGATATTCTGCTGCTTACGGAAGAAATCCAGAATCCTCTTATCAAGGAAGAGGCAATTAATGAAGCGGGGACTGCGCTCGCCAACATGGGACGCAATGAGCTCGCCCTGGTGCAATACCGCAAGGGATTGGAAGTTAATCCTGGAAATCTGGCTTTTCGACGCCAGGAGGCATTTCACCTGAACCGTCTGGGACGCCGCGATGAAGCCATTGTCAAGATCGAAAGTCTCTTGGCTGATTTCCCGAACGACAGCGAGGCGCTTTCCTACCTCGGAAGGATTTACAAGGAAATGTGGGTGGACTCGTGGAAGAACATCAAGGATACGACCAAACGCATCAAAAGCGCGTTCGACTCCTATCACTGGCTGATCAAGGCCGCAGATATCTACATGAAGGGCTTTTACATCGACCTCAACAATTTCTACCCAGGAGTTAATGCGCTCACCCTTTCCACACTCGCTGTACACCTCGCCGACAAATTCGACGACAAGAAAGACCCCGACCCGGATATCGACCGCATCCGCCGCGACCTGCCCGAACTGCGCGGCGCGCTCATCTTTGCGCTTGAAGCCAAGTCCGAAGAAGATATGGCGGATTATTGGACTTTGATCTCTCTTGCCGAGTTAAGAGTACTGACAGCGGAATCCACCTCCAGCGTGGCCCGGGCCTATCGCAAAGCAATCACCGCCTCGCGCCGTAATATGTTCTTCCTGAATTCATCCCTGGGGCAATTGGAAATCCTCAAAGCGATTGGTCTGCGCGACGAGTATGTGAAAGTAGGCATCAAGACCATCAAAGAGGAAATTGTCCGGACAACGGGTGAAGATAGTCCGCAAAACGCGGCCCAAAAAGGCGCATCAAAGAAAGCAGACCAGAATAGTCGCGCCTTCCTTTTTACCGGCTATATGATCGACCATACTGGCAAGGACAAAAAGACCTTCCCGCCAGAAAAGGAAGCCGAAATACGCCAGGAAATTCTGGGCAAACTGGAAAGTTTCAACGCTGGACCCAATGACAGGTCGTTCGTAGGGGGATTGGCAGCCGGGAGTGAGATTCTCTTTGCAGAAATCTGCGCCGAGAAAGGCATCAAAGTCAAGGCCTTCTTGCCACTGGCTGAATCAGCGTACATCCGTCAGTTTGTTTCACCCGGCGGCGATGCCTGGGTAGATCGCTTCTATAAGATCCGCAACCACCCCCTAGTGGACGAATTCTACCAAGCTGAGAATGTGGGAGCGACCAAGGAGGGTGACGACCTGTATGAACGCAACAATCGTTGGGCTTTGTATTCCTCCCTTGGAAAAGGCATAGACAAACTCCGCCTGATTGCCCTGTGGAACACACATGGCGACAAACCCAAAGACCGCGACGCCCGCCTTATCAGCCATATGATCGAACTGACGCGCGAATTGGGCGGCGCCATCGAACAGATCAGCACCTCGAAATATCTACACAACACCATCGACAACGTCTTCGCCCGACTGATGGACGGCGATTCGTCGAAGTCCGGCTCCAAATTGACTCCGTCGAAGGTCAGGAAATAGACAAAGGCAATTGAAATGAAACCCGCCAGATCAACCGGCGGGTTTCATGATTTTCATCGCCTTCGCCCTGGGGTACGGCCAAATTTCACCCCTCACCCCCCTTGCGAGGAAAAAATCCCCCGCCCGAACAGTTTCAGGCCCTTCGAGCGCATGAATGGTCACCATGCGATCCTCGTCCCCGCCGGCCACATCTGTAAGGGGTACAAGCATGGTGATGGCTCGTTTCACACAAAAACCGGGCGCAGTAATCAGGTAGGTCTCATCGAAAATGTGCGCGTCCACCGGCCACACGTCGCCAGGGGTGTCCAATTCGCTCACCAGCAAGTCCCCTTTTTTGGCCGTCAATTTTGCGCCCCAGGGAGTGGTCACTTCAAGCGTCTGTGGCTGGTCTGCGGCAGGGACAAAAGGAACAACCCGGCGCAGGGACATGTTACGATACGGCCTAAAATCCAAGGTGTCCAGCAATGGATCATCAGACATCAAGACAATGGGTTCTTTCATGGCAAACTCCAGTGCTTTGATTATAACTTCCAAACAATATGTCAGGCATAATATCTTATAATCAATTCATGGCAAAACTTATTGTCATCGTTGGTCCCAGCGGAGTTGGCAAAACCACGCTGGCCCGCGCGCTGCGCCTGAAACACAGATTTGCAATCGCCTACGAACAACATCGCGAAAGACCCTTTCAGGCGCTCTTCAAACAAAACCCAAAATATGCGCTTGCCAATCAACTGGATTACCTGCTTTTCCGCGCCGAACAGGAGAGGGAACTGCGGAACGGGACTCTGCCCGCGTTGATGGATGGCGGACTCGACCTTGATTTTCACGGCTTCACCCGACTTTTCCACGCCCACGGCTGGCTCAGTGACGAGGAGTTTGGTCTGTGTCGACGGTTTTATGAGCACACCCGCAGCCTGCTCCCACCGCCGGATTTGGTCGTCTCGCTCAGTGTCGCCGAAAAAGTCATCAGCCAGAGACTCGCCGCCCGAAGCAGAATCAACATCGCGTCAAGCGGGGATACGGCGTTGTTCAATTCCTTTGTCGCACAATGGCTGGATTCGATTCCCCCGACAAATTTATTGCGGCTGGATGTTTCAGGCGAAACGTCAAGCTACCCCCAAAGCATAAAGGCAATTCTGGAGAGACTGAAATAACTCTCGTCGCGGTATTCATAACATGAACAATTCCACCCATACCCAAAACGTTTTTCAACGCCTGCGTCATTTTGGTGAACTGCCCGATGAAATCCAAAAAAATCTCCTCTGCTGCAATCCGCTGTTATTTCAACGCGGGACAGGTTATCTATGTGGAAGGCGACCCCGCCAAGATGATGGAAGCGGAGTCAAAAGTCTCCTGACTTTTGACTCTCGAACAAACCGGCCTTGAGCAGGTCAAACTGTGATTTATGTCACAGAAATTGGACTAAACTTGTGCAACAATTCACGATAGCAAACAGACTGACAAAGTCTGAAAACAAAAAGGAGAATGCACAAATAGCACCAATTAAAGACATTATCTTCCTGCTGTTGACTGGTGGACTTGCCGCCTACCTTTGCTGGTATTTTTACCAGCGGTACAACCTCCACAAGGCACTGCATAACATCTACTACCTGATGGGATTTGCAGTGCTTTTGGTTTCAGGACTCCTGCTCATCTTCCTTGGACTAGGCATCCTGTCCTCGCCCTACGTGCTGACCGTCGCCAGCTTAATCCCGCTCGGCATCTCGATGGGGCTAATTGAGGAATACTTCCCGGCTTGGAAGAAGTATTTCAAGTGGTTCGCTCTGATCGGATTCCTCGCCATTGCCATCACCAGCATCGGCGGCATGGACATGCTCAAGAAGATCGCCGTCCCGCTCTTCCACGGCGTCGCGGGTCTGGTCATCTTCCTCGGGCCATTCTACGCCAAGGGCGCGCCCAAAGGCTTCTTCTGGGTTGGCATCGGCGGCTTGCTCATCGGACTTGGCGGTATTGCCCTCGCCTTCATCTCCGTCGGCAAACAACTGCTGTTCTTCAGTCCCAGTTTCGTTATGCTGATTTTGACTCCATTGCTCTTCCTGATGACGGGCGCGTTCGCGCTCGGCTTTGCGAAGAAAGGTTAACCCAAAAAGACTTCGGAAGTCTTGAAGACTTCCGAAGTCTGGCTTTTGTTATTATTTGTCTTTTGTCAAAGACGCACAGCCTGAGTTGTGATATTTTTGGGCTGAATTCATTTGGGAGTGTTTCCTATGCAATTTCTCAAAGACCGTTTCAATTATCTGTTCAATTCCACCAAGGGGTTGATTTTGGTGGCAATTGCCATGATCGGCATCGAGACTGCCATCTGGGGCATGTTGTCGGGTCCCATGGCGGAGATGGGCGTCCGCGAGGTGGTCATCAAACTGCTTGGGATGAAAATCATCCAGGCGGAACGCGAGGGGCGCATCATTATCCTCTACCATTCCATCGCCATGGCAGTCGTCGCCATCGAGACCTACATGGTCACCAGCCTGTTGAAGATGAAGGAATTCTTCAAGACGGCTGTGCGTGTGTTCATCACCGTCGGCTACATCCTGACCATGATTTTCGGCATGGGCTTTGCGTACTTCGGTCACAACTGGGCGTTCCACGGACTGTACATCACGGGACTTTCGCTCATTTTCTTCGCGGGCGTTCTCCTGTGTTTTGCGCTCAATCCCTGGGACAAGGAATACTACATCGCCGACAAAGACTACGCCCGCACGAAAAAAGGCGTTGGCTTGGAACGCGTGGCATTCTTCACTACCGCTGTGACAACGGTTCTCTCCGCCCTCTTTGGCGCGGTGCCTGGCGCTTATTTTGGTAACGGCTTTGAGGTTTTCCTCGCCGAAAACATCATCCGCTACCCACACAAAACGCCGATGGAATACTCGGTCATCGGTCACTTGCACATCATGCTGGCGCTCATCGCCATCATGATCACGCTCATCATCGGGCGCTGGCTCAACTTCAAAGGCATCTGGCATAAGATTGCCATGCCGTTGATGATCCTTGGATGTATTGTGCTCAATCTCGGCGTTTGGGGCGTGGTCACTCCGCTCGAACCCATCGCCCACATGATCATCTACGTCGGCGCGACTCCTTCCATGCTGGCGGCGCTTTTCCTGCTCATCTGGAGTTGGAACAAATTCATCAAGGAAGGCACTGCGCATCTCGCCAAACCGACCTTCCTGCAAAAGTTGGGCGCCCTTGTCCGCGATCCACTCAAGTTTGGTCCCACCTGGCAAATGCTGTTTATGAACTTCACCACCAGCGGAATTGGCATCTTCATGGCAATCAAACTGGATGACATCTTCCGCTTGTGGTCCGCCCGCGAAGAACGCATCGAACTGACGGGGCACTGGCACGCGCTTTCCGCCATCATTGCCACCATCATTTTGATGTACTACGGCGACATACTTGGACTGAAAGGCAAAGTCCGCCAACTCTACGGCTGGGCGCTTATCTTCTTCTCCGATGTAGCCCTCGGCGCGGTGACAGTATTCGAGATGAAGCGCCTCTTCATCTCCGAAGCCGAGCAACAGCCGCTGGTCAACGGCTTGATGTACGCCATTGACTTTGGACTCGGCATGTTGTTGGTTTTGCTCGCAGTTGTCATGGTCTGGCGCTTGGTTGACTTGTTCAAACCAAAGGGACGCTGGACGGAAGAATTGACTCACGAACTCTCCGAGGAGGTGACGAAATGAAACGCATCACAATCACCCCGTCGTTGCGAGGAGGGCGTTCTTCCCGACGAGGCAATCTCCCCGTGAACATGAGATTGCTTCGGGCTGTCGCCCTCGCAATGACATTCCTTCTTGTCTCCTGCGCCCCTGTTGATTTAAATGCCCCCATGCCGATTTATGACACGGGCATTGACTCAAATGCGTGGGGGCAGGTCCCGGCAGGTGAGTTTTACTTTGGACAGCACGAAGACGTAGAATCCACCGAAACTTATGAAATCATGATTACCGATGTGACCACACAGCAATACGCCCACTTCCTCAACGCCGCCGCCGCGGATGGTACTCTCAAGGTCGAAGACGATTCAGTCCTCGGCAACTACCCTGGCGACGAGTTCTATGGTGTGAAGCACGAACTCGAAATCAAAGCGGGCGATTGGGAATACATCCCCCTTGCCGACCCGTCACAAAGAGTCAAAATCGACGGCGTCCAGTTCACAGTTCAGGCTGGGTACGAGAATCACCCGATGACCAGCGTCACATGGTTCGGCGCGTGGGGATATTGTCAATATTACGACGCAAGCCTTCCCACTGAAATCCAGTGGGAGAAAGCCGCGCGCGGCGACGATGAACGCCCCTTCCCGTGGGGCGATGAAATCATGCGCGAAAACGCCAACTTCTACGCCTCGCGGGACCCGTTCGAAGACATGAGCAGTTTCGGCTCGCGCACCAGTCCTGTCGGCTTCTACAATGGCAAAAATTATGACGGCTACCAAACTCTCGACTCCGCCTCTCCCTACGGGCTGTACGACATGGCTGGCAACGTCTGGCAATGGGTCGGCGATGTGCATTGGCAGGAAGGCTTCAGCGACCGCTTCATGAAGGGCGGCTCGAAGGATACCTACGACATGAACCTCCGCATCTGGACCCGCAACAGCGCCCCGCCCATGTACTTCAGTCCCGGCGTCGGCTTCCGCTGCGCGCGGTAGTATAAAGGTAGACACGCAGACAGGTACGCAGTTATACTTCTGCCCTATTTACCTGTATTCTTGTTTACGTGTCTACTTTTTAGGAGCATCGAATGAGCGCCACCCAATCGCAATTCGTCAATCGCAAATCCAAAATCGCCTACTACTGGTCGCTGACCAAACCCCTGCAATCGGGGCTTCTGCTTGCAACGGGATTGGCTGGCTATATGAGCGCGCGCTGTCCCATTTTCAGCATCCCGACCATGATTGGTTTATCCTTCAGCCTGTTTCTTGCAATTGCGGGCAGCACCATCCTCAACATGTGGTGGGATCGTGACATCGACGCCAAGATGGGACGAACGCAAAAACGCGCCACGTCTGCTGGGCTGGTGGACGAAAATGAAGTCCTGCGCGTTGGACTGCTCCTCACATTGATTGGCGTCAGTTGGGCGGTGGCAATGGACGCTCTCTACGGATTTGTGGTCTTTGCGGGTTGGTTCTTCGACGTGGTGGTCTACAGCATTTGGCTCAAACGCCGCACTTGCTGGAGCATCGTCTGGGGCGGCATTTCGGGAGCCATGCCCATCCTCGCGGGGCGCGCGCTCGGTCTCGGCTCGATTGACTGGATCGGGATTATGCTTGCGCTCGGCGTCCTGTTGTGGATTCCCACCCACACCTTGACCTTCAGCATGAAATTCGCCAAAGATTACGCCGCCGCCTGTGTCCCCACCTTCCCTTCCACCTACGGACTGGATGCCACCCGTGCCACCATTGCCATCTCGTCGGTGCTTGCTGCCGCTGCAATGATCGTTGCTGGTGTTGGCATCGGCATGGAGTGGGGCTTCCTGCGCCTGCTCGGCGTGCTTTCGGGCGGTTTGCTCATGCTGGCATTCGCCATCACCTTCAAGCCGTCGGAGCGCGTCAATTTCGGCTTGTTCAAGTACGCCTCCATTTACATGCTGGCGGCGATGATTTTGGTGGTGCTGGAAGTGATGTAATCTCCAAAGTCAGAAGACTTTGGACTCCAAAATCTCCTGATTTTGGACTGCATAAGCCGCCATGAAAATGTCCCCCTTCGCCCGCATCCTGCTTTTGCTCACATGCATCCTCGCCGCCTACCAGGTCTCGTCCGGCATAGACGGCTTCGACACAGTTCCCATCATCGCCTACACCATTGGCTTCGGCGTTTTGCTCGTCGCAGGTATCCTGCTCATCATTTGGGGATATGAAGTTTTGGATTCTCCCACCGTCGTCATCGTTTCGACGATTATTCCCCTCAGTCTGGCGACGGGACTCGTCTGGCAGCATCTCGCTTCGTTGCGAACCCCATACTTGGTCTTCGCCATCGGCGGCTTCCTTGCCGTGACCTTGACCCGCTCGATTCCCGCCCCGGGCAAAATCCCGACCATTGTGCTGACAATCGTCCACGGCATTGCAGGCATGACAATTTTCCTCCTGCCGATTGTTTTTTCGATTCAGGGCAAGGCGCATCCCATGTTCTCCCTCGTCGGCGTCGGCGGCGCGTTGATAGGGCTGGGCGGGCTGGCTCTCTCCTTCCTCAAAGCGGGCAAGCCCATCCTCTCGAAGGAACTCATCCTCAAAACCCTGCCCGTCATCCTGTTCCTGATGACGCTCTGCTTCGTGGTAGGATTCAGGAATGGATAAAATTTTCTCCCTCCTCAAATCTCTGCGCGGCGAGATGAAAAAGAGCCGCTTCAAGATATGGCTGCGCGCCTTTCTGTTCGTCCAGTTTTCCACCATCTTTTTCGTTTACTTTTTCCGAGACGTCGGGCATGGATATTTCAAGTGGGAATGGGTTGCCTTCGTATTCGCCGCCTTCATCCCCATTGGATTTTTGCTCAGTCTCATCGTCCCCATGAAAGCGGACGCGAAACTCGGCGCGGTCACCTTTTCGCTGGATAAGTTCTACCTCTTCCTGATTTGGCTGCTCGTCATCGCCAAACTCATCATCGGGCGCGTCCCCCCCTTCACCCCCGAAGCGGACTTTATCATGGCATCCATTATGGGCATCATGTTCGGACGTCTTGGCGGAATCGGTCTGCGGGTGCGGCGGCTCAAGCTTCGGCACGGATTCATAAAAGCATGACCAACTCATTCTTCTCCCTCGGCGCAATCCTCGCCGCCGTTTCTGTTTCGCTGGGAGCGTTTGCCGCCCACGGCGGGACCAAATTCATGACCGAGCAGCAACTCGACTGGATGGAAAAAGCCGCCCGCTACAACATGTATCACGCGCTGGCTTTATTTGTCGTCGCCTGGGCGCTCACGCGCTGGACATCCCAAGCGGGATTGCTCAATGTGGCTGGCTGGTCATTCGTGGCAGGCATCGTCCTCTTTTCGGGAAGTTTGTACATCATGGCTTTCACCCCCCTACGGCTGGGATATATCACCCCGTTCGGCGGTGTGGCATTTGTCCTCGGATGGGGGTTGCTCGCAATTGCCTCGTGGAAGGGGTGAATCAAATTTACAAAGCCGTCTTCGACAGTTCCAGCATGATTTCGAGGTTCTTCTTGACCCCGGACCATTCGTCCTCCAAAATGGAATAAAATACTGAATGACGAATCCGCCCATCGGGCAGGATCATGTGGTTTCGCAAAACACCCTCCTTCTTCGCACCGATGCGTTCGATTGCCCGTTGCGAACGCTCGTTGAGCAGGTCGGTCTTCAACTGCACGCGAATGGCGTGAAGCGTTTCAAAAGCATAGGTCATCAAAAGATATTTGCATTCGGTGTTGACCACCGTATGCTGGAATTCCAGCCCGTACCAGGTGCCACCGATTTCCAGCCCGCGATCCTTGGGTATCATGTTCATGTAACGCGTCGCGCCCGCCACCCGTCCGCTGGCAAGGTGGATGACCGCAAAAGGAAGGTCTGTTCCCTTTTCAGCGCGGCTTAGGATTTCAAGCGCCCATTTCCGCAAATCGGCTTCGCTGTTGATGTCACCGTAGACCATAAAGCGCCAGAAATCCTGCTTCATGCCAATCTCCGCCAGACGCGGAACGTGCGCCTCGCTCATCGGTTCCAGTCGAACGTATTTGCCAGTCAAAGTAATCGGGGTGTTCCAATCTGTCATTTGCTGCTCCATGAAAAATTACCAATCACCAATTACGCTCTACCCTTTCAACCACTCTTCTTCGCGCTTGTCCTGCGAAGGGAGGTAGGGCATCTTTTCACCTTCGATTCCCAGAAACTCGGCAAGCGCGGCACGCATGGCGGTGCGGTCATCCCACAGGTATTCGGTCTTGCCAAAACACATGGATTGCTCGTGACCTTTCCCGCACGAGAGGACGATATCCCCTTCCTTTGCCAGACGGATGGCAAAACGGATCGCCTCGCCCCGGTCTGGGACGCGCCAAAAGGTCTCCCCTTCCACCCCACCCTTTGACCTGGCTCCCGCCGCCATTTCTTCGAGGATTCCATCCAGCGATTCGGTGCGCGGGTCTTCGGCGGTCAACACCGAAAGATCAGCCAGTTCGGCGGAAATCTCCGCCATCATGCGGCGCTTTTCTTTATCGCGCAGTCCCGCCGAACCAAAGATCGAGATTACCCGTCCCCTGGTCATCTTTCCAGCGGCTTCCAAGGTCACCTTCAAAGCGTTGGGCGTGTGAGCAAAGTCCACGATGGCAGTGAAGTTTTGACCGAGGTCAATAGGCTGCATCCTGCCCGGAATACCGTCGAGGGAAGCAACACCACGCGCGGCAGTTTCAGGGTCAATGCCCAAGCCGTAGTTGGCGGCAGTCAGCGCGGCGAGACAGTTCGAGACGTTGTATTCGCCAACCAAACTACTTGAAGTGGCTACGCGAAAATCTTTGGAGACTGCTGTAAACTCGATCCCTGACGAAGTGTATTTGACATCCACCGCGCGGACATCTGCCCCTCCACCCAAACCGTAACTTAACTTTTGTGCTTTGACAAAATCATTCAGAAAGTCAAACGATTGGTCGTCGCGGTTGATGACCGCCAGACGCGGGTTCCCCATCGGCTTGGGACGCGTGATTTCCAAACTGGAAAACAGGCGGGCTTTGGCGGCGCGGTAATTTTCGTAACTGCCATGTTCATCCATGTGCTCGTGTGTGATGTTCGTGACCACGGCAACGTCGAATTCACAGGCATCCACCCGATGCTGGGACCAACCGTGGGATGTGGTCTCCAGCACAACGTGAGTCAATCCTGCATCCACCATCTTCGCCAGATAAGCCTGTACATCGTGCGCGTCGGGCGTGGTGACGTGAAATCCTGTGTCCAGCACTTCATCCCCAATCACCGCGTTGACGGTCGAGATCATCCCCGCGCGAATCCCAGCAGAAACAAGGATTTTATATAGCAAATTGCTGGTGGTGGTTTTGCCGTCTGTGCCCGTGACGCCGATGACCGTCAGCTTGCGGGCGGGGAAACCGTAAAACGCCGCCGCCAGCCAGGTGAGGGCGTGGCGCGGATTTTCTACCCCGACATAGGCAGGATGGTCAAAACGCCCCGTCTCGCCAATCACCGCCGCCGCGCCGTTCTCGATGGCTTTGGGAATGTAGGCATGCCCATCCGCAGAGCCGCCGCGCATGGCTACGAACAAATATCCAGGCTTGACGGAGCGGCTGTCAATGGCAATGGCTGTGATTTCTACATCGGGGATGTTTTGCGGGACAGGAAAGGGGAAGTCAATGAAGAGGTCTTTGAGTTGCATGAGTCTCCGTAGACGAGACTTCCGAAGTCTCATCGATTAAATCAAAAAGGGTCTTAGCAATTTTACCAAAACCCTTTGATAAACGACTAAAGTCGTCACTACGTTATTTACGATTACTTCATTGCCTGGCGCAGACCTTCGAGTTTACCTGCGACCGAGCCATCTAGTACCTTGTCACCCACTTTGATGACCAGTCCACCGAGGATGGAGGGATCAACCTTGAAGGAGACTTCCTTGGCAGAGACACTCTTCTTGACGGTACTCTGCTCGTCGCTGGTGAGAGGGAGGGCGCTGGTGACTTCGGCGGAATCGCCCGAAAGGGCTTCCGCGACGACCACCTTACCACCCTTGACGCCGGAGAAGAATTCGTCAATCAGGGCACGCTGTTTCTTCTCGTCGAGGGCTTCACCGACCAGTTTGTTGGCGGCGGCAATCGCGAGGGCGGCGACTTGTCCGCGCAGGTCACCAAGGATGCGGTTGCGCTCGAGTTCAGCTTCCGCCATGACCGCTTCGCGAGACTTGGCAGCTTCGGCTTCGGCGGCGGCTTTGACTTCCTTGCCAGCGGACGCAGCGCGTTCCGTGGCTTCGCGGACCACCTTGCCTGCTTCTGCCTGGGCGTCAGCGAGGATCTTGGCGGCTTCCTTTTCGGCATTCACGCGGGCATCGGCAGCAACGCGGGCGTCTTCCAAGCCCTGTGCGATTTTCTGTTTGCGAGATTCCATCATGTCCAGCATGGGTTTGTAGACCCAGGCGTTCAGCGTGAGGAAAACAATGGTGAACGCAATGATCTGGACGATGAGGAGACCTAAGTTAATACCAAGAGCTTCCATGTTTCGGCTCCTTTATTACACGACTTTGAAGAGCATGAGGAACGCGATAACCAGACAGTAGATGGCGATGGCTTCAGAGAACGCGATGCCCAAAATCATGTTAGTCAGCAGATTGCCGTAGGTATCGGGGTTGCGAGCCATGCCCGTGAGCGCGCCCTGCACGCTCAAACCAATACCGACACCCGCGCCCGCCGCGCCAATCATCGCCAAGCCCGCGCCGACGTAGCGCATTGCATCCAAAATATTTCCTTCCATGTAAAGCCTCCTTAGGTTTTTTCCTAGTTATTTTTGAATAATGTTTCCAACAGGCTGGAAAGCATCCCGCCCATAGTTGACAATTAATGCTCGGCGTGTTCCTCGCCGTGACCCTGGGTCGCCTGCGCCATGAAGACCATGGTCAACATGCCAAAGACGAATGCCTGAATGATGCCGACAAACAACTCGAACATCATGACCATCGCGGGCAGGATGGAAATCTTCCCAAGCAGACCAGCGACGATGGCGACCAGCACGATGCCTGCGAACATGTTTCCGAATAGACGGAAGGCAAACGAGAGAATCTTCGAGACTTCGGAGATCAATTCCAGCAAGCCAACCAGGAAGTCCATCGCCCCAAAGAACGGGACTTTGAACATGCGGCGGGTGTTGAAAAACTTGCTCAGGTAGCCAATGCCCTGCGCGCGGAAACCGATCACCTGAATCATCACTACGGAAATAACAGCCAACGCGGCAGTGAAGTTCAAATCCACGGAGATACCGCGCAGGAAGGGATACAGCACATAATGCCCTTCTTCGGGAGTCAACATGCCCCATGCGCCACCCAGAGATGCCACCGCATGTCCACCTTCACCGTGCGCTTCCTTGATCAAGCCAATCGACTCGAAACCAGGAATTAGCTTGAGCAGGTTGGCAAAGAGCACGTAGATCATGATGGTCGCAAACCAGGGGAAGATCATCTTTGCATACTTGCCTGCCGAGCCCTCGGTCAGGTTGTAAAGCATTTCGAGAATGGCTTCCATCAAGTTACCAATACCACGCGGCACGAGGTCGGTGTTCGCGCTTTGCTTCAACGAACGATTGGTGAAGTAGGCAATCACCACCAGCAGCACAATTGTGATTGCCAGCGTGGGAAGCGTATTCACCAAATAGAAATCACCAATTACGGGCAGGGTGAACAAGGGGGTGTAACTTAATTTTTCGGGCGCGACCACGATTTCAGGCTGGATGGGAATGAAAATCCCGCCCAAAATAAAACCCGCAATCATCAGCACCAAAACAACCCAGCGGCGCCAGGGTCTTCGTTTTTCGTGTTCCAAAGTCCGCCTCCTATCTAAATCAAAGGTTCTTTCTCTTCGGCTTCGTATTTTTCCTTCCACCGCGCCAGCGCTTTCCGCGAGGCAACCAGCATCAGGATGACCGAGAGAGGGATTCCAGCAAACAACAACGCCAGCGTAAAGACTGGTTTCGTCCCAAAGGTTTTATCGAGCCATAAACCGCCGAACACAGAAGCAAGGATGACCACGAGGGTCAAACAACCAACCTGCCCAATCACCACGATCAGCAGGTTGCTTATCATACCATTTCGACGATTTTTGTCCGACTGCGTCATGCGGCGCGCATTATAACTAGAGGTCAAAGGGATGTCAAATTGAAAAGACAATGGACGATAGACTGTGGACATTCGACCATTGTCTATCGTCCATGGTCGAATTCTAGAACAGATTCAATGCCGCCGCGTCGGACCAGCTAAACCAGGGAGCGAACACGGTGCCGACCAGAATCACGCCGATTGCCAGCACAGCCAGCGCAATCGCATAGGGACGGGTCAGCGGGATGGGATGTTTCTCTTCATCCTGGTTGGGCATGCGGTACAAGTAGACATACTTCAGCGCATTGAGGTAGTAGTAAACACCCACAATGGAGTTGAGGATACCGACTACGACCAGCCAGGTATAGTTGGCTTGCACGCCCGCGGCAAAGACAAAGACCTTCGCCACGAATCCGCCGAAGGGGGGCATCCCCGCCAGCGAGAGGAAAGCCGCCAGCATCATCAAAGCCAGCCAGGGGTTGCGGCGGCTCATGCCAGCATAGTCCTCGAGGTTTTCATGTCCCGTGATGCGGCTAAATGCCATGACAATACCGAAGGCGAGCAGATTGGTGACGATGTACGCTGCGAGGTAGAAAACCACGCTCGCCGCGCCCAGTTGACTGAACGCCACCACGCCGATCAGGGCATAGCCAGCATGCGCGATGGACGAATAGGCAAGCAGGCGCTTGATGTTGGTCTGTGAGATGGCGAGCAGGTTGCCGACCGTCATGGTGATGGCGGAGAGGGCGGCAAGGACCAAAGTCCATGAGTGGGAGAAATTTTCGGCGGGGAAGGCAACGAAGAAGAGGCGAACAAGCACCGCGAAACCAGCAGCTTTAGATGCCGTTGAAAGGAAGCCAGCCACAGGGGTTGGGGAACCTTCGTATACGTCAGGCGCCCAAAAGTGGAAGGGAACGAGAGAGACCTTGAAGGCAAGTCCCACCAGCACAAGGGCAACCACAGCAAAGGCTAGCAGCGAAGAAAGGTTTCCAGCGGCAAGCATCTCGGCAAGTTTATAAAGGTTGGTCGTACCAGCAAAGCCGAAGACCAGGCTGAAACCGTAGAGCATGACTGTCGAAGCCAGTGCGCCGAACAACAAATACTTGAAGCCCGCTTCGGTGGAGCGGTCATCGGCGAGGATGAAGCCAGCGAGGATGTAGAGCGGGATGGAGGCGGTTTCAATCGCCAGGTAGAGCATGACCAGGTCGGCGGAAACAGCCATCAAGTTCATGCCGAGGACGGAAGCCAGAAGCATGACGTAGGCTTCGCCGCGATGACCAGCCTTTTCGTGATCCATCAAAAGCAGGGCGGTGGCTGCGGCGGCGAACATGAAGAGCATCTTGAAGAAGAAGCCGAGCCAGTCGAAGCGGATCATGCCGCCGAAGACGGCTGTCGGCTCAGCGGGTTGACCAAAGAGCAGGCTGACAGCCATCGCGATGAAGAGACCACCAGCGGTGAGCCAGCCCGCGTTGCGGCGCTGGTCTTCCTTCCAGAACGGCTCGACGCAGAGCAAAATCACCGCGAGGACGAGGATCAAAATTTCGGGGAGGATGGAAGCGAACATTATCGGGGTAAACATTTATGCACCTCCCAAAAGGCGAAGGATGTTTTGGACGCCCGTCTCGATCATCGGCACCATGATGGCGGGGAACATGCCCAGCCCGATCATGAAGAGGCAGAGCGTGACGATGGCGACCTTGTCGAGGGCGGTGACATCGGTGATGTGATGTTCCTTGAGCGCCTCAGGCAGGGGCATGAAGAACACCTGTCGGATGTTGCGCATGATGTAGGCCGCGGTGATGACTATCGAAATGCTGGCGATGACCGCCACCAGCCACTGGCTGCCCCACACGCCCATGAAGATGGGGAACTCGGCGACAAAGCCGGAGAAGCCCGGCATACCCATCGAGACCAGTCCACCGACGATGAAGCCAATGGCGGCGACGGGCATGATTTTCACCATGCCGCCAAGTTCGGGAATCTGGCGTGTGTGCGAGCGGTCATAGATCATGCCGGTGATGGCAAAGAAGAGAGCCGTCATCACGCCATGCGAGAACATCTGGATACCCGCGCCCAACAGACCGTTGTAATTGAGGGTGGAAATGCCGAGCATCACAAGTCCCATGTGGGAGACGGAGGAGAAACCGATCATATATTTCAGGTCGGGCTGGACAAAGGCGATGTACGCGCCGTAGACCACGGCAACGGCGGCAAAGATCATAATCAGCCACGACCACTGTTGCGCTCCTTGCGGCAGGAGCATGATGCCCACGCGCAGGGCGGCAAACGCGCCAAGTTTCATCAACACGCCCGCATGGAACATGGAGACGGCCGTCGGCGCGGCAACGTGACCGTCAGGCGACCAGTTGTGGAAGGGCCAGATACCGCCCAAGACTGCAAAGCCGAGGAAGACGGGCAGGAACCAGATGTATTGGAAGGTGGATGAAAATCCAGCGTTCTCCATCAACAGCATGTCGAAGGAGAGGACGCCCGTATTTTGATATTGAGTCCAGTACATGGCAAGGGCACCGACGAGGGAAACTACCGAGCCGATGAACAGGTAAAGCGTCAGTTTCATCGCGGCATATTCACGGGTCTTGACCCAGCCCCAGATGGCGATGAGCAGGTACATCGGGAACACGGCGATTTCATAGAAGAAGAACAACATGAACAGGTCGAGTGAGACGAAAACGCCAAACACGCCGCCTGCCAGCAGGAAAAGGAAGGCGAAGAATTCGCGCGGCCTGTCCTGAATGCCCGCCGAGAGGTGATGCTTCTCATCGTAGTCGCCCCAGGAGATGAGCACGCCCGTGAACATGACGATGCCTGTCAACAGGACAAGCGGGGCGCTCATGCCGTCCACGCCGAACTTGAGGCTGATGCCCAAAGCGGGCAGCCAGTTATAGGTCTCGATGAACTGGTAACCTGTCATGCCGCCAAGCAGGTATTGGAGGTACATCCAGCCCGAAAGCAGCAGGTCAATCGTCGCGGCAGCCAGAGCCACACCGCGGACTTCCGTCTTGCGTTCGGCGGGAATCAGCAGCATGATGACTGCAGCGAGGAAGGGAAGGAAAGTGATAAAACTCAGGATGGGAAAATTCATAATCACCTCACGCACCGTCATTGCGAGGGCAAAGCCCGAAGCAATCTCTCACAGGTTGGGGATTGCTTCGTCGGGCTGACGCCCTCCTCGCAATGATGAATTACGTATTAGAAGAGAGCCACAACGGCTTTGTTGATAACTTCCAAAATCCACGCGGGCCAGACGCCGATGACGAGAATGAGCACCATCAGCGGAACAGCCACTAAAATTTCGCGCGTGTTGATCTCGGTC
>DAOUAS010000120.1:0-8149 GCA_034433295.1 Anaerolineales bacterium
GTCTTTTGTCTACCTGTTTTCCTGGCTACCTGTATACTCTTTCAGTATCTCTTCCGCTCGGCTGACGCGGATTGCCTTCTCTGCCACCATTTGTGCCGCGATCTTTTCGATCAAATCGCCGGTGGCGCCAGCGGCGAGGGCGACTTGCCTTGCGTGCAGGGACATGTGTCCGCGCTGGATGCCTTCGGTGGCGAGGGCGCGGAGGGCTGCCATGTTCTGCGCCAGTCCCACGCTGACAATGATCTCAGCCAGTTCGGAGGCGGTTTTGATGCCCATCAGCTTGACGGCGGCTTGGGCAGCGGGATGCACCTTGGTCGCGCCGCCGACGATTCCCACCGCCATCGGCATTTCCAACGTCCCGACGAGGTTTCCGTCCGCGTCCTTGCCCCAGGTGGAGAGGGAGGTGTATCTGCCAGAACGCGCTGCGTAGGCGTGCGCGCCCGCTTCGATGGCGCGCCAGTCGTTGCCTGTGGCGACCACCACCGAGTCCACGCCGTTCATGATGCCCTTGTTGTGGGTCGCGGCGCGATAGGGGTCGGTGGCGGCGAAAGCCCAGGCGGCAATGATGCCGTCGCGGACAGTCTCTCCGCTGAAGGATTCAAACCCGACGGTCAACTGGTTGACGGGGATGGTACAGCGCGCGCGGGCGATGCGTCGGTCTGCCAGGTTGGACAAAATCCGCAGGTGGACTTTTCCACCCGTGATGTTTTCGATCTGCGGGGCGAGTTTTTCGCAAGCCGTGTTCACCGCGTTCGCGCCCATCGCGTCACGCACGTCATAGATCAGGTGGATGACGATGAAGGGTCCGATGGGCGAGTCTTCGATCATGCGGACTTCGAGGTCACGCGCTCCGCCGCCAAACTTCTTGAGGACGGGGTCGATGGCGTCGGCGGTGGCGAGCAGCTCCGCCTTGTGTTCGTAGAGCTTCATCCGCGCTTCATTCATGTTGACCACGTTGATCAACTGGATTTGCCCGATCATCTCTGGCTCGGTTGTCGTCGCGGTGTATCCACCGCCTGCGCGGGCAAGCTTCGCCATGAACGATGCTCCAGCCACGATGGACGGTTCCTCCACGACAAACGGCACCAGCACGTCCCGCCCGTTGACCATGAAATTCAAACCGATGCCCAAAGGCAGGCTGTACATCCCAACCACGTTCTCGATCATGTGGTTGGCGGCTTCGGCTGAGAGTCCGCCCGAAGTAAACGGAATCAACCCATCGGGAGTCTGGTCTGCGGCGTCCGCCAGCTTCGAGCGGCGGTCTTCAATCGTCAGGTTGTAAAACCCAGAAATGCGGGAGTTTGTCATAAAGGATTGTCCCAAGTGTAGTATTGGCGTTCTTTCAAATCCTATCAAAAAGCGGCGAATTGATTATAATGGCAGTGAGGTGTCTGTGTATGCTCTTAACTCGTGAACAGTTACAGGAGAGATTGTTTGCGCTGCATCGCGCAAGCTTGGAATTGGTAAAAGACGTTTCCCTTGAAACCCTGTTGGAGCGGATTGTGTCCACCGCTTGTGAGCAGGCTGGGGCGCGTTATGCCGCGTTGGGGGTGTTGGATAATGAAGGCAAACTCAAACAGTTTGTGCATGTCGGCATGTCAGATGCGGAAATAAAGAAAATGCCGCACCCGCCAGTGGGTCTTGGTTTACTTGGCGAGTTGATGAACTCGGAGTTTCCGATGCGCGTGCCTGTGATTGGGGATCATCCCAAGTCGGTGGGTTTCCCCCAGCAACATCCGCACATGACTTCGTTTCTGGGCGTGCCCATCCGCGCGGGGGATAAGCAGCTTGGGCAGCTTTACCTGACCGATAAAATCGACGCCCATGAGTTCGACGCGGACGACGAGATGATCATCCAGATGCTGGCAGGGTACGCCGCGACGGCAATCACAAACGCCCGCCTGTACGAGCAGATGAAACAACGCGACCTGACCCTGACCCGCCGCAACGTGGATATGGGTCTGCTCAACGGGATTGCCTCCGCCCTGACCTCCAGCCTGGAACTCGACGAGATTCTCAACAAAACCCTTGGGCTTGTGATGAATTACATGAAGGTCGAAGCGGGTGACATCTTCCTGCTCGAAGACGACAAAGCCACCCTGCGCATGGTCCTGCATCGAGGTCAAGCCGCCGAAGCATTTTGGACGCAAAACATCTTCCAGGTTGGGGAAGGTTACCCGGGTCTTGTGGCGAAGAGCCGCAAAACCATGATCGGGATGCACCTCGCAAACGACACCAACTTCCTGCGCGACGCTGTTGTCGAAGCGGGATTTCAGCAAATCGCCTGCATTCCCCTGCTTTCGGGCGAAAATCTCATCGGCGTGATGAGCGTCGCCACCCGAGATACCGAACCTTTCGACCAGCGGAGCGTCCAACTGTTGACAGCGGTCGGCACCTGGGCAGGACTTGCCATCGAAAACGCTCGTTTGCATGCAAATGCCCGCCGTCTTGCCGTTTTGGAGGAGCGCGACCGCATCGGCATGGACTTGCATGACGGCATTATCCAATCCATTTATGGCGTTGGATTGGGACTTGAAGGGGCACATTTGACTTTGGAAGAAGACCCCAAAGCCGCAAAAGAGCGTATTCTTCACGCAATCGATGGTTTGAATCAAGCGATTCGCGATATCCGCGCTTATATTCTCGATTTGCGCCCCCGTCAGCTTGGAAACGAAGGCTTGGTCAACGGAATCAACCGTCTGATTGCGGAATATCGGGCAAATACTTTCTCTGAAGTGAATTTTACAGGCTCGGAAGAGCTTCAAGACCTGTCACATGCCCAATCGTTGGCTTTGTTCCACATCTGTCAGGAGGCTTTGGCGAACGTCGCCAAGCATGCAAATGCGAAAAATGTCCAAGTTGCCGTTTGGACAACGCAGGATCGCGTGCTGTTGGAGATCAGCGATGATGGCAAAGGCTTCGATGTCGAGAAGATCAAGACATCTATCGGTCACGGGCTTGCAAACATGCACACTCGCGCCCATTCTGTTGGTGGTGAAGTAGATATTTCCTCAACCATGAAGGAAGGGACGACCATACTTGTTTGGGTTCCACGCGCAGTCAGGCGCTAAGAAAGTTTGAATTAACAACGATTGCCGGATGAATCACAGGAAACCGAGTCTCGTTTAACACGAAATAAAAATGTTGGATGTCGAGATTTTTTAAGATGAATATACGGGTTCTGCCCGAAAAACGCCCGTAATGCCCATATATGGGGGGTGGCGGGAGGCAGGCAAGTGCTTTTGGCTGAAACATGCGTTCTATAAAGCAGCACAAATGAAATTGCAACGCGCAATGTTTCTTTAAGATGACTAAACCTTAACAAAACAAATCTTTTTAACTTAACGTAGGTCTAACGCCTTGTTATTCAAGGAAAGTATCTGCTAGAATAGCAGCACGCTGATACAATGGATGTATGTCCCAAACATCCAAACTCCTACAATTACAATCTCTCGATAAAGGCATATTATTGCGCAAAGCCGCGAAAAGGCGGGCTATTCAATGTACCCAAAATTCAACACTGAGGAATATTTATGAACGCTGAGCAGGCATGGCAATCGGTACTCGCACAACTTCAAATGGAAATGCCTCGCGCATCCTACGATACATGGGTGCGCGATACGCGTCCCATGGCATACGAGAATGGGGTGATTACCGTCGGCGTACGTAACGCCTATGCGCGGGACTGGTTGGAGAGTCGCCTTGCAACCACCGTCAGTCGCTTGTTGATTGGGATTTTGAACTCGAACGTGGCGGTTGAATTTGTTGTCTCCCAGCCTGGGGAAACTGAACCCCAGACCGATTACGACGTGGAACGAGCACCTGCTTCGATTGAGATCACCCCGCCCGAGCCGAAGCCGCGTCACGTCACCCTGAATCCGCGTTACACCTTCGATACCTACGTTGTCGGTTCTGGAAACCGACTTGCCCACGCAGCTTGTCAGGCGGTGGCGGAAAAACCCGCCCGTGCCTACAATCCGCTTTTCCTGTATGGGGGGGTCGGATTGGGCAAAACCCACCTGCTGCACGCCATCGGCAACGCCTGTCACGCCGACGGGTTGAACGTTTTATACGTTTCCTCCGAAGAATTCACGAATGACATGATCAGCGCCATTCGCACGCATACCACACAGGCTTTCCGCGAGAAGTACCGCTCCGCCGATGTTTTGTTGGTGGACGATATTCAGTTCATCGCTGGCAAGGAATCCACGCAGGAGGAATTCTTTCACACCTTCAACACCTTGCACGGACAGGACAAGCAGATCATCGTGTCGTCTGACCGCCCGCCCAAGTCACTGGTCACGCTGGAGGAGCGTCTGCGCTCCCGCTTCGAGTGGGGACTGACCGCCGACATCCAGGCGCCCGATTTCGAGACTCGTCTCGCCATTCTGCGCTCCAAAGCCGAACGCACGGGGCGGCAGGTTTCGGATGAAATTTTGGAGACCATCGCCAAGCAAATCCAGTCCAACATCCGCGAGTTGGAAGGCGCTCTGAACCGTATCATTGCTTTTGCAGACCTGAGCGGCTCCGCCCTCACGCCGAGTCTTGTGGAAGTGGCTTTGGCTGATTTGTTGCCGGCTCGTGGTGATGTGGAACCCGCTCAAGTGGTGGATTTGGTTGCCCGAAAATTCAACCTCACTGCCGATAAACTTTTGGGGCGTGATCGTACAAAAGAAGTGGCTTTTCCACGCCAAATTGCCATGTACCTGCTGCGCGAGGAGTTCAAGATTTCATACCCCCAAATCGGCGAAGCGCTGGGCGGGCGCGACCACTCAACGGTCATGTCGGCAATAGACAAAATTAAAGAACAAATCCAGCATGGCGATCGCCGTCTGGAAAAAGACATTGCGTCTCTTAAACAACAATTGTACGAACAGGTTGTGATGGCTTAGAAATACGGGTTTTTCAAAAAAAAATCAGCCCAACGTGAAGGGCTGATTTTTTTGTTTTTCCAAATCAGGCTTTTGCCCTTGCTTCGCGAGGATGTTTTATCAACAGCAAGATCAGGAACAAGCCGCAAGCAGCCATCAGCAGGTAGGATTGCAGGAAATTGAAATAGGAGTTCGCAATGAATTTGGTAAACGGGAAAACATTCGCCGCTGTCAGGTAGAACAGGACGAAGGCGGTTTTGATCCAATTGTTTTTGGCTGGGACATTCCCATACCACAGCATCAGCCACACGCAGACGAAAATTGGGAAGAGGATGCCGTAATGGTGTTCCCAGGCGATGGGCGATGCCAGCGTCGCGCCAAGTCCCATTAGAAGGAAATCCGAAATCTTCGATTCCGCACTTTGACTTTTTGTTTTTATCAGGGTGATCAACAGGATGGAAATGGATGTAACCTGGGTGAAGGTAAAGATCCACGCGTTGTAGGGAGGGAAATAGTACCCGCGCCACCTGAGGTTATTGAATACATCCGGGTAGCGTACGCTGAAAAGGCGTCCTGCCAGCCCGTTGAAGGATTGGTTGCTGTAGAAAGACTCGCCGTGCTGTGCCAGGAAACTCAATCCGCGCAGATAATCCATGTACATGGCAAAACCGAATTCACTCATGCCAAGAAGGACGCCCAACGCCCCCGTCACGAGAATGGCGATGACCAACCGTTTATTTCCGCGTAGCGCCCCCCAAAGAATGAACAGGGCGTATTGAGGCTTGACCGATGCCATCAGTCCCAGCATGATGCCGGCCAGGATTTTCCAGCCACTGATATAACAGAGAATGGCGATTGCAAAAAAGGCATTCAACCATACCTGGATCTGCCCGAGTGTGCCTGCCTTGATCGAAGGATAGAAAGTAAGCAACAGGAAGGCAAGCAAACCGCCAGCGACAGCCTGTTCCGCTGTGGAAAGCACCGGAGCTCGATATGACTTGTAGGAATGCAGCACAGTTGCGATTACGCCGGCAATCATCAGAAGAATGAAAATAAAGGTCGCGGCAGTGGAAAATGACAGCACATCGACGTCGTATGTTTCGATGAACTGGGTAATCAACAGCGCGGTCGGCGGGTATTGAAATTTGACTTTTTGAGTAAGCAGGAGATCGGTGTAAAGCAGGCTCTGTTTTCCTGACTCGAGCCAATGGTCATACGCCAGTCTCATTGGCCGCCAGGAATCGTCTCCGATTTCATCGGTAAAGACCCAAAGGGCGTGGTCGAAAGACATCTGATTGTTCTTTATCCCGTAATGGTTCGTGACGCCTTTAATGACAAAGGCTAGGACTAGATTGAGAAAAAAGAGGAGAAGGAGTTGTTTGATGATCGGTTTCATGTGCGCTGCCCAAAAACTTTTTCGCCAAGTATAGCATCATGGAAAAATTCTGGTATAATCCCGCCGCCTAGAAAAGGCGCATCTTGCCTGGGACGGGCAATAAGCGTCCCTGAGCGGGTATGAATTCCCGCTAAACTCATCCTGTTCCACGCCAATCTGCGCGTTTGGGAACAGCACAAGTTAAGGAGTAAAAAATGGCAGTCATTTCCATGAAGGCTCTGCTTGAAAGCGGCGTCCACTTCGGACATCGCACCAACAAGTGGGATCCCCGCATGAAGCCGTATATCTTCACTGAACGCAACGGCATTCATATCATCGACCTGCAGCAGACCGTAAAACTATTGAACCAGGGTTACAACGTCATCCGTGACACCGCGGCGGCGGGCGGAACCGTCCTGTTTGTTGGCACCAAGCGTCAGGCGCAGGAAACGGTGGCCGAGGAAGCCATACGCTGTGGGATGCCTTACGTGACCGAACGCTGGATGGGCGGTATGCTCACCAATTGGGACACCATGTACAAGCGTATCCAGGAATTGGAGCGCCTCGAAAAAGTCCGCGACTCGGAGGAGATCAACCGCCTGACCAAGAAGGAAGGTCTGTTGATCGAGCGCGAGATCACCCGCCTGTCGACTCGTCTGTCCGGCGTCCGCAACATGAAGCGCCGTCCCGACCTGCTCTTCGTCATCGATGTGGGCCGTGAAGATGCCGCGGTGCGCGAAGCCAACCTGTTGAAGATTCCGATTGTCGCGCTGGTGGACACCAACTGCAACCCGCAGAATGTGGATTACGTCATTCCTTCAAACGACGATGCCATTCGCGCCATCAAACTCTTGGTCGCCAAAGTTGCAGACGCCGTGCTCGAAGGCAAGGCCATGCGCAAGGAAGAAGAACCCGAACAACCCGAAGAAGTCAAGGCTGAGTCCAAGCCCCGAACCCGCGGTCCCCGCAAGCCTGTCGTCGAGGCTGAAGAAGAGAACATGGGTGAGGACATCCTCCTGGGTGAGTCCACCCTTGCCAAGTTGAACGTCAGCCGCAAGGCGGACGATGTTGAAGTGAAAGCGGAAGGCGACACTGCCGCCCCTGTTGCTCCCGCCGCCGAATAGTTGATACCGATACAAGGATATTGAAATGGAAATAACGACACAGATGATCAAGGAGTTGCGCGCCGCAACCAACGCCCCCATGCTCGACTGCCGCAAGGCGCTTCAGGAGGCGGACGGCGACTTCAACAAGGCTGTTGACTGGCTGCGCGAAAAAGGCATGGCGACCGCTGCCAAACGCTCCGACCGCCAGGCTTCTAATGGCGTGGTGGAAATGTACTCGCACGGCGGTGGACGAGTGGGCGTGATGGTCGAGATCAATTGCGAGACTGATTTCGTGGCCCGCTCCGAGCAGTTCCGTACCCTGGCTCATGAGATCGCCCTGCAAATTGCCGCCAGTTCCCCCAAATACATCAAAGCTGAGGAAATCCCAGCTGAAGAACTCGAACACGAAGCCGGCATTGCCCGCGCCCGCGCCCTCGAAGAAGGCAAGCCCGAAAATGTGCTGGCCAAGATCGTGGAAGGCCGCGTCGAGAAGTACAAGGACGAAGTCTGCCTGATGCGCCAGACCTATATCCGCGATGAAACCATCACGGTCGAAAAACTGGTTTTGCAAAACGTCGCAGCAATCGGCGAAAATGTGATTGTCCGCCGCTTCCAACGGTGGGAATTGGGCGAAAGCACGAAAGAAGAATAGTCTTAAAAGCCAACCTCCGGGTTGGCTTTTTTTATTTGGTAATGGTCAGGTTGAAGTGAAAAACCTTAACGCGAATTTCTCGAATGTTGCGAATAACGCGAAAAAGCCCAAAAGACATTCGTGAAATTCGCCCAATTTGCGCCAT
>DAOUAS010000121.1:0-6265 GCA_034433295.1 Anaerolineales bacterium
CGCGTCCCCGAAAACCTGCCCGTCATGCTCGATTACAAGACCCTTGCCGCCAGCGGGTCGTTGCACAACACGCCACCCGCTTTCTCGATCTATATCGTGGGATTGGTCTTCCAGTGGATCAAGAAACAGGGTGGTCTGGTTGCCATCGAAAAGACCAACCGCGTCAAGGCTGGTCTGGTCTACGATGCCATCGACCAGAGCGGCGGCTTCTATCGCGGACACGCCAAGCCCGATGCCCGCTCGTTGATGAACGTCCCCTTCCGCCTGCCCAGCGAGGAACTGGAAGATACCTTCGCCAAGGAAGCCAAGAAGAACAACCTCATCGGACTCAAGGGACACCGCTCCGTCGGCGGTATGCGCGCCTCCATCTACAACGCCGTGACAGTCGAAGGCACCCAGGCATTGGTTGATTTCATGAAGGATTTTCAGAAGAAGAACGGATAGGCAGTAATCAGTTTTCAGCGGTAAATAAAAGACCTCCGAATGCCCGGCAAAGGCTTCGGAGGTCTTTGTTTTCGACGAAAGGCGCTGCTCAGCCTTTACACAACCTTCTTCCTCAAAATCCTGTTCCAATCCAACATCGTCTTCAAATGCTCCATCGGGACCTGACCTTCGGGGACGAAGCCGACGAAGGAGCGGTTGTACCCGTCCTCGGGGCCGTCATCGAGATGCCATGAAAGCGGCATCTTGAACGTGCCAACGGCGGACGTGCCTTTATCACCGTCGGGGAGAGCGGTTTCATAGGTGATGACCATCATCCCATCGGCGGTCTCGGCAACTTCGGCAACCGTTGCCTCGTGAATCCATCTTAGCCATTGCTTTTGATCGGTCTTCGCCTTCGTCTGTGGATCGACAAGCGTTCGCCCGCGGGTGACGATCTCACCGCCAATATATTTCCACGGCGTGATGGTCGGCTTGCTATCGTTCTTCTTGCCATCCTTGATCTTGCCCACACCGGGGGTTGGAAGAATCCCAACACCCGATTTGGTCTTTACATCCTTTGCGATCTGCCAGGCATTCGGCTCCTTGTCCACGAAGCGTAGCCAGAAGATGCTCGCGCCCTGCATGTAATCCTTCTCGGAGGTCGGCTTGGTGTAAAAGGCTCCGGGCAGTTTCTTCTCGGCTTCGTGAGTGGAGTACCACTTCGGTTTCGGAGTCAAGCCGCCGGGTGGCAAAATGCCGCGGATGTGCTGGCAGTGTTCGGCGGTCTCGTTGCAAACGGCGCGGGAGACGATCAACTCGTGGCTGCGTCCATGCGCATCGCGCCACGCAGACGGGTCGTAGTTTTCCCAGGCATCCATCACCATACGGATTTCCGTCGCCGCCTGTGAATTGCGTTCGGCTTCCTCTTCGGGCGTGAGTTTTTCCCAATTCGGGTCGGTGACGTGGGTCACGCGCAGCGGCGTGAGTTTGACGATTTCCTTCCACGCCCACGCGGGGAATTTGGCTTTCATGCCTTCGAGCTTCTTCAACGCCTCTTCGGTCGAAAGCGAGAACTCGTCGTATTTGGCTTCTTCGACCAGCAGGGCGGTGATACCCGCACGGCGGGTTTTGGGGCCGCTGGCTTTGACGCTCAACATGTGCATCGCTGCCAAATCCTTCCACTGCTTTTCGGCGGCGCGGGCAAGTTTGGGAACGTTTCCCTGTCCCTTTTCGTAGGCGGCGATTTTCTCGGCGCATAGTTTTTCGACGGCGGCATCGTCCAGCGCTTTGGCTTTCTTTTCCACGTCCGCCGCGTTGAGCCGTACCAGCAGGTCTTTGGGATCAGCCCACGAGCCGTGCGCGCTCGCGTAGCGCATCCCCGAAAAGTGGACAACCATGTATTGCAGCCAGTAGGGGAAGCGCTTCGGTTCCTGTTTGAAACGCTGATAAATCTCTTCGAGCAGTTGATATTGATTCTTCGTTTCGAGCGACGCCTTGTATTCCTCGACCTTCCACCAGACGATGTCGCGAACGGTGACGGGGGCTTCGGGCTTGTAACTGACGAGAAACTCCGCCTCTGACGGCTGGAAGTTGGGGACGCCTTTCGACAGTTTGTACCAGGCGAGTTTTCTCTGCTCGATCTTGTCGTAAGTCTTGAGCAGGGCGCGAACCTGATCGAGTTCCTGTTCCGCCATCGGCAGGGTGACGTTTTCCATCGCGGCGAGTTCCTGCGTTTCGACGGCTTTCTTCGGGTGGGCGGGGTCCATGTTCTCGACCCGCCGCCGCTTCGATTTGACCGCATCGCGGCGCATGTTGCGATGATTCGCCCAGAACTGGTCCATGCCTTCGACGAAACTTTTCTCTCCGCGAACATCCTTCGGAAAACTTTGGATGAACATCGCGTGGAAGTTGTTGATCTCGGTCAACTCGGCTTCGTTGATCGGCTTGAACTTCGCATAATACGGGCGGACATCCTTGACGAAGAAGTAATCCCGCAGGGATTTGTAGGTCTTGTAAGCCGTGATCGCCGCGTCTTCCTGCGCCTTTGTGTAGGCGTCCACATCCGCCTTGAGCGTGGAAATGTCCTTGTCTTTGTACTGCTTCCACAAATCCACTTCCATGTAATAAACGAGGAAATCGCGCAGCTTCGGCTCGCGCATCGGGTAGATGGTCTTGCACAAAACTTCATTCTGCCATTGGAAATACAGCGGTTCAGCCATGGGTTTCTCCTCGGTCCTCTCTAAATCAATAATGAAGTCCTGAAAAAAGATCTATTTTTTCTTGCCCTCTGCGATACGCATGGCTACTTTTTGCACAAGGGTTGTCACGCCGCTGGCAGGGTTGATCAAGGTATTGATGGCAATCTCTGCCACATCCGGTGCATATTCGGTCACGCTTTGGATGATTCCTTCCACCTCTGTTTCATCCGATTCGTCGGTTTTCGCTTCAAGGGACTTTAAGTCTTCAAGCAATTTTGTCTTCGCCTCTGAATCCGGCAGCGCATTAACCTTTGCATAGATATCCGCCAAACCTGCGGCTGCCACGACTGCCTCCACCGTTTGTACACTCTCAGCAGGTGCTTCCACTTGTGGAGTCACTGCATCGGCGACTCCGGACTGGAGAACCGCTGCAGCTTCGGCAACCACAGGCGCTCCTGTTTCCTGTGGTATGGCAATCTCAGGGGCGGACCCAGTCGTTGCGGCGTGTTCTTCCAAAACCGCCTGACGAGTCAGTCCCACTTCAAGGAATTCATTACAAAAACGACACTTTTTCGCAGTGGATTTGATCATCTCACCGCAAAACGGGCATGCAATTTCGGTTGCTGTCATAGTATCCTCCTGAAACGACTGCTTAAATTTGGCGAATTATACATCTTATCTGACACGTTTTATCCCTATCTGGTATTAACTTACCCTGCGCGGAGCACCCCGAAGGTTATCGTAATTCAGGTTATTTTCGGATCAGACTTTCGGGGCGGCGCGAAACAGCAGGCTTTAAGTCGTAAATGGTTACGAATTACAACTACACTGACACATAGCTCATGCAACGGGCAAAAGTCCAAAAAACGGGGCTGTCGAAAGACAGCCCCGCGCGTTCAATTCTATCAACCCGGATTATTGATCCAGCACGCTGACCAACACCGCGCGAACCACACGGCGGGACAGGTAGGATTCAGCCTTGGCCGAGAAGCTCTCGCAGGTCACGAGTGTCAACCAGTTGTACTCCTCGTGCTTGAACACATCGTTGACTTTGTAAGGCTTGACCAACTTGCTTTCTTCGACCTGATAGACGTACGTCAAGCCATACGCGTGGAGGAACATTAAATCGCCGGATTTCAAATCCTTGATGTAGGCAAAGGCTCCAGGGGCGTTCCGCTCGTCCAACACATGCCCGGTCAGAACGGTGTTCCCGGCCCAGGTTGGGTACGCAGAGCCTTCGAGGTAGCCGGCATTGTTGCCGAGCCATGTCAGGTCCCAACCGTTCCTTGTCATCTTCACACCGACAATTGGGATGTTCAAACTGAGACTAGGAATTTCCAGACTCATACTCGACATATCTTTATAAGCCAGTTCGGCGGGTTGCTTCGGCAACTTAGTGACCACACCCGGGGCAAAACCGGTCACGGGAATCGAGACTCTAGATGTTGCAAAGCCGCCGGTGTTTCGACCGCCACCATCTTCCCCGCCGCCGCCGCCATCGCCGCCTCCACCACCACTGGAGATGCTCACGTCAAAGGTACGAATGAAATCGGTATTGGGGCCGCTGTTACCGAACAACGCAAGCGTAGTGTCCACCGGATCGACGATGGATGTGGTGCCGCAGACAAACAGGCGGTATTTCCCGTTGGAGAGGGACAGGCTGTTATTGACCTTGAAGGTTGCTGTAAACGTTGCCTGGTCATAACTCACAGTGCCGATTTCGATCTTTGTATCCGCAGGAACGGCGGCGCCAGTCGCACAATTGACGGTTTGGAAGCCGGCGGTATCGCCCAACTCGCGGACGAGTACATAGTTGTTCGGGTTGGTGACATCATCTTTGTCGCTGTCACCGGCAGGGTTGTAGACATCCTGGGTAAACTCGACACTGAACTGGTTGACCTTGACCTTGACGACTTCGTTCTCCTTGAGAATGCCATCGCCTGTGTCGGCAGAGGTATTGACGCCGTCCGCTGCCACCGCCGGTCCATTTCCATCGAAATATGTGACGGAATTGTCGGTGCTGGTGCTGGCCGTATTGGGGTTCCCGCTGGCATCCGTTACCACGTTGCCGGGTATGGACACCATTACCGTACCGTCATGAGCCATGCCGGAAATGGCAACGTTGTAATTCAAACCGGAACCGGTGATCGTTGCAGTTGTAGCGTTGGCCGTACCGCTGATGACGATATCGGCATCCGTAAAGCCGGTCACCAACTTACTGAACACCACGGTGAAGTTGATCGGGGAAACATTCGTCGGGTCGGCCTGCGCCGCCGATTGATTGATGGTGACTTTTGGATTGGTTGTGCTGTAGGTAACCTCGTTATCCGTGCTGGCGCTGGCAGTGTTCGGGTTTCCAGTAATATCTGTCGCAACACCATCGCCAATCGTCGCGGTGACAGTTCCATCGGTCACCATGCCGGTGACCGCCACATTGAAGGTTGTGCCGCTGCCGGTGACAGATGCTGTAGCCGGGCCCGCCGTTCCACCCAGTGTCACATCCGCAGATGTGAAGCCGGAAACCGGCTCACTGAACTCGACCGTGAAGTTGATGGGCGCGGTGTTCGTCGGGTCGGCTTGACCAGCCGCCTGGTTGATTGTCACGGATGGGCCGGATATATCGTATGTAACCTCGTTATCCGTGCTGGTGCTGGCTGTATTGCCATTGCCGGCCGAATCCTGCGCACGGTCAGCGGGGATGTTCGCTATTACCGTGCCTGTGCCGGCCATGCCGCTGACCGCCACGTTGTAGGTTGTACCGCTGCCTGTGACCACTACGGTTGTGGCTCCGGAAGTGCCGGTGACAACGACATCGGCAAATGTGAATCCGGTCACCGGCTTGCTGAAGATGACTGTAAAGTTGATCGGCGAAGTGTTCGTCGGGTCTGCCTGGCCGGAAGCCTGATTGATCGTCACGCCCGGCGCGCCCGTGTCATACCTGACGGAGTTATCCGTGCTGGTACTGGCAGAACTGGGGTTGCCAGCCGCATCGAAAGCCGCAGCATCGGTAATCGAGACAATCACTGTACCGGTAACTGTCATGCCGCTGATAGCCACATTGTAGGTGGTACCGCTGCCGGTAATGATCGCCGTGGTCGCGCCCGCCGTTCCACCAATGTTTAAATCGGCGGTTGTAAAACCGGTCACCGGGTCGCCGAAGATCACCGTGAAATTAATCGGGGAAAGTCCTGTTGGGTCTGGTTGACCAGCCGCCTGGTTGATTGTGACAGTCGGCCCGGTTGTATCGTATGTGGCCACGTTATCCGTACTGGTGCTGGCAGAGTTAAGATTGCCAACCGAATCGGCGGCTGCACCCGCCGGGATCGAGACGATCACCGTCCCATCGCTGGTCATGCCGCTGACTGCCACGTTATAAGTTGTGCCGCTGCCAGTGACCAACGCGGTGGTTGCGCCAGCCATGCCAGACAAAGTGACATCCAAGCTGGTGAATCCGGTCACCGCTTTGCTGAAGACCACTGTGAAGTTGATGGGCGAAGCATTTGTCGGGTCGGCTTGTCCCGCCGCCTGGTCAACGGTTACTGTCGGCACCGCCGCATCGTATGTGACAGAGTTATCCGTGCTGGTGCTGGCCGCGTTGCTGTTTCCAGCAATATCCTGGGCATTGCCCGCCGGAATCGTCGCAA
>DAOUAS010000122.1:0-18174 GCA_034433295.1 Anaerolineales bacterium
CTTCTCGATTCCCAGCGTGAAGCCGCCTTCACTGCATTGGACGGTTTGACAGATGTCCAACTCTGGCAGAGACCCGCTCCCAGGGAATGGAGCATCGGTGAAATCGTCAACCACAACTTCCTGCTGTTCGAGTCATTTCTCCCTACCGTTAAGTGGATGTGGAAACGTTTCGGCTGGTACGGACGTCTGCGGCGCAACCGCCCCTATCAAGTGGAAGTCGAGGATTTATACCGCAGTCCAAAGTTCCCGCAGTGGGTGGGTTTCCTGTGGACACCGCGTCACAATCAGCGCAAGCTTGTTTCACTGGAAGTGCTCAAATCCGAAGTTCGGGCGCTTCATGCGAAAGTCCGCAGGTTTTACGAAGGCAAGGATTTGGATGTGCTGGGGAATCTCTATTTGTATGATCCGCTCTTCGGCTGGTGTAATCTCATCGTCACCCTGCGGATTGGGATTTACCACGATCAGTTGCACTTTGACGATGTTTTCAAGCAAGCCGCGCAATTCAAAAGGTGATAAAGAACGCCCCGAAGGTTACGTGGAGTCCATTTCATCCTCTTTCAAAACCTTCGGGACGGTTGAAATGGATTTCAGTATGATGACCATACAACGCGCAACACCTGAACAGGCGGTGGAATTGACCGCGCTCACGATTGCCGCCAAACGTCATTGGAATTACCCCGAAAAGTGGATTCAGATTTGGCTGCCGTTGTTGTCCATTTCCCCGGAATATCTCCGTGAGAACGAAACATGGGTGGCAAACCAAAATGGCGGGTGCGTTGCGTATTACGCTCTCAAAAGTGGTGGCGAATTCCTCTGGCTCGATAACCTTTGGGTCTTGCCTGAGTTCATGGGTCAGGGAATTGGAAGAGAACTCTTCCGTCACGCGCTCGAAAGAAGCCGCGTTCTCGGCGCGCGTATTCTGAGGATCGAGTCTGACCCGAATGCCCAGGGCTTCTACGAGAAGATGGGCGCGAGGAAAATTGGCGAACATGCCACCGAGGTGGATGGTCGGCCGCGCGTATTGCCGGCGATGGAGATCGATCTGTTATGACACCCGGATATGTCGCCTCGTTCCGCAATACAGTATGCCGTACAAGTTGACTCATCGTGCCTGGTAATGATGTGAATTTTGACGAAGAAAAATTTCGGAGGCAGCGCCTTTGAAGAAAAATAAATTCGTGATTTATCCTGTTTTCATCTTTCTATATCCGGTTTTATTGCTTTGGGCTGGAAATGTCCGCGATGTATTGCCTTCGCAGGTTTATCCGGCCTTGATCGCCGTGATATCGATGGGCGCTTTACTGCTGTTGGTCGTGTGGTTGATCTGTCGGCAGTGGGACCAATCTGCCCTGGCGGCATCCATGACTTTCCTGATATTCTTTTCCTACGGACACCTTTACAATTACCTGCAGGATTGGAACGAAAGTCTGGCGCGGCACAGGATGCTTTTGCCGGTTTATGGATGTTTGATTTTGGCCTGGGGGTGGGAGGTCTTTGTAAGCAAAAGGCGCATTGAACTATGGAGTTCCATATTCGGCGTCGTCGGCCCCGTCCTGTTTCTGTTTCCGTTATATACCCTGGCTGGGTCCATGCTCATGAACGCCAGCCGCGAGGAAATGTCACCGCCGCAGGTGGCAACAGTCGAAGCCACAGTTCCAAGACCGGACATTTACTACATCGTTTTCGATGCCTATGGGCGCGGGGATGTTCTTTTCAAGGATTATCAGTATGATAACTCCGCCTTTCTTGATTACCTTGAGGGCGCGGGCTTTTATGTCGCAGACCGCAGTACCAGCAACTATGTGTCCACCGTTCTTTCGCTCTCGTCCTCACTTAATATGCAGTACGTCAAGACGCTGGTTCCCGGGGTGAACCCCCTCACCAGTGACCAGGTACAACTTGGGAGGTACGAAGAAGACCTGCTGGACTTCATCCGGCACAGTGAGGTGAGGCGTTTCCTAGCTGAAAATGGATACCGACTGGTCACTTATGATAACCAATTCAAGACCACCATTTATGATGCGGATGTCCTGCTTTCATATTCCCCCCTGACTCCGCGGACAGGCAGGCAGGAAGGAGGAGTGGAGTTTGCCTTGAACGGGTTCGATGGAATGCTGTTGGAAACCTCCGCTGCCCGGTTATGGCTTGATTGGCAGGCGGCGCACGGCGGAAAAAATATCCTGATCGAAGGACCCTACCTGACGCATCGAAACCTGACGGTCGACATGTTCGAGAGTTTGAAGGAAATTCCCGCCATGGATGGCGACAACTTCGTGTTCATGCACTTTCTGGTTCCTCATCCGCCCTTTGTGTTTGGAAGGAACGGAGAAACTGTTATGCATAACGAACCCTTTAGTCTGGCCGATGGCGTCAACTATTCAGGAACCCGTGGAAGTTATATTCGGGGTTATGGGGGACAATTGGAAGTCACCAATGCATACCTGCGGGAGTCCATCAGTTACATCATCGAGAACTCGAATCCAAAGCCGGTCATCATCATTCAGGGCGACCATGGCCCGAGGATGTCGTTGAACTTCAAAAACCCGAAGAAAACCGACCTCGAGGCGCCTTTTGGGAACCTCAATGCCTATTACCTGCCCGGACTTGATCATCGTGTTCTATACCCGGAGATTACGCCGGTAAATTCCTTTCGGGTTGTGTTCAACGTTTATTTTGGCGCGGATATGGGACTGCTCCCGGATGAGAATTACCTATCGACCAGTATCCAGCCTTTTGATTTTACGAATGTAACCCAACTTGTCAGGTGAGCCGCTGGTGAGGGAAAATTGCCTTTTTAATTGCAGATAAACCCTTGACATTTAGAACATTTGTTCTATAATTTGACCTACCTAACTAGACTGGAGGTCGAAATGGCTCAATACCGTAATCCGCTTATGGACGGAATGAAACAGACGTGGCGAAATCTCATCCACAACCGTCAATTCAACCGTGGCGCGGCTTGGGGGGTGATGATCATCGGCGCGCTGGTGTCGTTCGAAATTTTCAACTTCAGCACCACGCAATTTGCCCTGCACGACATGCTTGGCGACCTTACTTTTGCGGGACTGAAATGGTCGTCCATCCTTGCCATTGCCTTCTGCGGCATCGACTTTGCCGGCATCGCCCGCATCTTCACCCCCGAGCAGGGGCGCGACGAACCTGCCGAGGTCTATTATCTCTTTGGCGCGTGGCTGCTTGCCGCCGGATTCAACGCCTGCCTCACTTGGTGGGGCGTTTCGGTCGCCATCACCAACAATGCCAATTTGCAATCCAGCGCTGTGATGAACACCGCCACTCTCGTCAAGGTCGTGCCGGTCTTCATTGCCGCCATGGTCTGGCTGGTGCGCCTGTTGATTATCGGCACCTTCTCGCTTGCAGGTGACCGCCTCTTTACCACTGCGCAACAGCACACACCGTATCGGACTCGCTATCAACAGCCGCAACAGAGCCCGCGCTACAATGCCCCACAGCCCTCATACCAATCGCAGCGCCCGGTCAACCAGCCTGTGAATCAGCCTGTCCTGCGTCCCGCTTCGCAGATTGCCCGCCCGACGAACACTGTCAACGCCAGCGTCAATAACTTCCGTCCCGCGCCCAAACCCGCCCCACAGCAGACGTCATTCGTACCACCCGAACCAACCTATCACCCTGTCTATGATGCCCGCACTGGCAGCGGCGAGCGCCACTACAACGCTTGATTTCACCGCCGGTCGAGTCGCCCGTGATTTTCGGGGCGTATCGAGACCCGACAACTTCATATCCTTACTTCCGAGCCCGGTCCCTTAGACCAAGAATGGAGAATTAGAATCATGCCCCGCGCTCGTCCTGAAAATATCGAATTTCAAACAGCCGCAGCCCAGCAGGAAGAAAGCAGCGGCTGTTTTGTTTTTATGTTCGTTCCCCTTATTGTTATCCTGGTCAGCGCCCTGCTTGGCTTCTTTGCATGGACAGCCAACCCGTCAACTGCCGCTCACTTGGATTCGCCCCCCGTGTCTGCGGCGGGTATTTCCCCCATTTTTCGGGTGGAGGTCCGCCATTGGGCTGATTCAATCTCAAGGTGGGCTGTTGCTGCGGGAGTCGACCCCAACCTGGCAGCCACCGTCATGCAGATCGAATCCTGCGGCGACCCGCGCGCCACTTCCAGCGTTGGCGCGATGGGACTTTTTCAGGTCATGCCGTTTCATTTCCGCGCTCTCGAAAACCCCTACGATCCTGACACCAATGCCGCGCGCGGACTTGCCTACCTCGCCAAGTCGCTTGCCTCTGGCAATGGTAATGTGCGGCTGGCGCTGGCTGGCTACAATGGGGGAATTGGTATCCTCCAACATGGGGATTGGGCATGGCCCGCTCAGACTAAAAGATATGTTCAATATGGCGCTCCCATCTACGAAGACGCCCGCAGCGGACTCTCGTCCAGCGCGGCGCTGAACCAGTGGTATGAAAGATATGGGGTGAGTTTATGCCGCCAGGCAAGTCAACGGCTGGGATTGCGGTAGGGGCTGTATAATTCTCTGAAATCCGGACAAAACGGCAGGTGATTTATGCAACAATGGAAAACACGCGATAGAAAAATCGTATTGGATGAAAGCCCGTGGCTGAAGGTGGAAAGCCATACGGTTGAACTGCCATCGGGACAGGTGATTCCCAACTGGCAGTGGGTGACCACGCCCGATTACATCAACGTAGTGGCGGTGACGGAGGAAGGCAAGTTCATTTGCTTCCGCCAGGTGAAGTACGGTTTGGAGGGCGACACGCTGGCAATCGTCGGCGGCTATTTGAATGATGGTGAGGAGCCGCTCGAGGCGGCGCAGCGCGAACTGCGCGAAGAGACTGGTTACGAATCCCCCGATTGGGTGTCTTTGGGCAGCTATCGAGTCGATCCAAATCGCGGCATCGCGATGGGAAATTTATTTTTGGCTCGTCAAGCGCGATTGGTCACCACGCCCATCGTCGATGACCTCGAAGAGCAGCATTTGCTTTTGTTGTCACGCGCCGAGGTTGAACAGGCTTTGGAAACGGGGGAATTCCACGTCATGGCATGGACTGCCGCCGTTGTGCTGGCGCTGCGATGCTTGTAGCTACTTGATCGCCGCCAGCCAGATTACGAACGTCGTCCCTTTTCCCTCTTTCGATTCGACTTTGATTTGTCCACCGTGGTGCTCCACGATCCACTGAACGATGGATAGCCCCAGCCCAAACCCGCCGACGGCGGAACGGGTGCGCGATTTTTCGGCGCGGTAGAAACGGTCGAAGATGTGGGGCAAATCTTCGGCGGGGATGCCGGGTCCCGTGTCGCGGATGATGACCCGCACCTGGTCGCCGATCTTCGACAGGCTGAGGAACACGTCCCCGCCCTGCGGCGTGTATTGAATCGCATTTGCGACCAGGTTCAAAAAGACCTGCTTCAAGCGGTCGCGGTCTCCGTTGACCATCACCTCGTCGATGTCGTTCAAATGCACCTTGACCTTGCTGCCAGCCAGCACGGTCGTCTCGGTGAAGACTTCGGTGAGCAGAAGGTCGAGTTCAACGGGCTTCATGTTCAGCGCGAGCTTACCCGACTCGGCTTGCGCCAGCATCAGCAGCCCGCCGACCAGACGGGTGAGCCTGCCCGCCTCCTGGTCGATGCTGCTGAGCGATTCTTCGTCCGCTTCCTTGATGCGGCGCATCAAATCCACATTGCCTTTGATGACCGTCAGCGGCGTGCGCAGTTCGTGACTCACATCCGCGAGGAATCTTTGTTGCGACGTGAAGAGCGATTCGAGACGCTCCAGGGTCTGGTTGAACGAGACGACCAGTTCGCCGATCTCGTCTTCGTTCCCTTCCCGATGCGGGATGCGGCGCGAGAGGTCGTCGGCGCGGTTGATCTGGTCCACGGTTTCGGTGATGTCCTCCAGCGGGGAAAGCGCGCGTCCCAAAACGACCCACGAACCGATTCCCGCCATCAATACGGCGACCACGGCTGTGATTGCCATCATCGAGAGCAGGTTGCCTTGAGTCGCATCGACCACCGCCAGACTCGCCCCAACCTGCAACGTGCCAAACATCCGCTCACCTACGATCAGCGGCACGCTCAGCACGCGCAGGCGCGCTTCGTCGAGACGGGAGTCTTTATAGATGGGGGAGGATGTTTCGAGATTGGTCGGGTCGAGAGGTTTGATCAGCGTACCGATGCTGGGTGAGGTTGCGATGACTCTTCCGTCCGCGCCCCAGACTTGGACATACGCGTTCGAGGTAATATCCAGCGGCGGCAGGCTGACCATATTCAACTCGCCGACTGAGTTGACCTTCGTGACGCTGGTTATGTCGTTTGCGACAACTGCCAGCATGGAATCGACCTGGTCGAGCAGGATGAAGTTGACGAGGATATAGACCGCCGCGCCGAATATCAACATGATGCCCCCAATAAACGTCGAATACAACAGGGTCAGGCGCAGGCGTAAAGACATCGAAATTTACGATTTACGATTGGAGATTTCCGGTTGACAGGCTTCTTGACTGGGGATTTCATCCTTCATCATTCAGCCTTATTCATCCTTCATCCTTGCCTTATGGATTTTCCCGCAGCACATACCCGACTCCGCGCACGGTATGGATGAGGCGGGCTTCCCCTTCGCCTTCCAGCTTTTGGCGCAGATAGCGGATATATACTTCCAGCACGTTGCTTTCGCCGCCAAAATCGTAGCCCCAGACACGATCGAAGATGACTTCGCGTGTCAGCACCTGTTTGGGGTGGCGCAGGAATAACTCCAGCAGTTCGTATTCCTTCGCGGTGAGCGCCACCACGCGCGAGCCGCGCGATGCCTGACGCGAACCTGTATCGAGGGAGAGGTCTGCAAACTTCAGGACGGGAATCCGCTCCGGTTGGGTGCGTCGCAACAGGGCACGGACGCGCGCCAGCAGTTCGTCGAGGTTGAACGGCTTGACCATGTAATCGTCCGCGCCAGCGTCCAAGCCTTGAATGCGATCCTGCACCGTGTCCTTGGCGGTCAGCATCAGGATGGGAATCGAGCCGCCGCTTCGCAGCCGGTGACAGACCTCCAGACCGTCCATGCCGGGCAGCATCCAATCCAAAATCACGAGGTCGGGAGTATGGTCTCGCGCAGCGATCAATCCCATCCGCCCGTCGATTGCCGTATCCACGGTGTAGCCTTCATAGGTCAAACCGCGCTGCAACAGTTTCAATATCGCCTGATCGTCTTCAATGATTAGGATTCGCTCATTCATGGCAGTGTCTCCTGGTCAAAATATACCATAAATCGCGGGTAAAATATATTCATGCCTTTCAGTAAACGCCTCTTCGATCTCATACTTTGCTTTCTTGCAATCATCATTCTTTCACTCATCCTGCTTTTGACGGCGATCCTTGTCCGCGTTTTTTTGGGGACTCCGATTCTCTTCAAACAGCAGAGACCGGGTTACAAGGGACGTCCCTTCTTCATCTACAAATTCCGCTCGATGCGGGATGCCGCTGACCGGGCTGGGAAACCACTCCCCGACTCTGAAAGGCTGACGCGCTTCGGGCGGATCCTGCGTTCCCTGTCTTTGGATGAACTTCCCGAACTTTTCAACATCCTGCGCGGCGAGATGAGCTTTGTCGGTCCGCGCCCGCTGTTGATGGAATACCTTCCGCTCTATTCACCCGACCAGGCACGGCGGCATGAGGTGGTTCCGGGCTTGACGGGTTGGGCGCAGGTCAACGGGCGGAATGCCGTCGACTGGCCGACCCGCTTCAAACTGGATGTCTGGTACGTGGACCATTGGTCATTTTGGCTGGATATCAAAATCATCCTGATGACAGTCTGGAAGGCATTGGCGCGTGAGGGAATCAATCAAGAAGGGCAGGCTACGGTAGAGTATTTCAAAGGGGAGCAATAGACTTCCGCCCTCTAACAATCACGCTTTCTGCTTTTTGCGCACCAGTTCTATGGCAGCCTTGCCTGTCATATGTTCGATTTGAATTTCCACCAGGCACGATGCATTCCAATCCTTTTCGATTTCCAGTTTCCCTTCCTCCATATATTCAGGGGAATATTTTTCGACCAGGCTTTCGAACGCGTAACGCTTCTCGGCATCGTCTGCAAGAATCCTTGCTCTGCCGAAAACGATGACACTGCGGAAATGGGTTGTAAATTTTTGTGGGACAATTTCATCCTTGTCTATGACGCAAAACGCCACCTTGTCGTTTCTTTTTATGCCGTCGAGTTTGTGCCCCTGTTTTGCGCTGTGGAAAAACAATTTATCGTCCTTCAAAACAAAACTCAAGGGAACGGCGTAAGGATAGTCATCGTCGCCGCTTACGCCCAGGACACCTGCTGTGCAGCGCTTCAGGATTTCCACTATTTCTTCCCTGGACAGGACTTGATTTTTTCTTCGCATTTCTCTAAACATACGAACCTCTTGAAAATGAATGCAGGTCGCTTGAGACTTCTGCCTTTGAAAAAAAGTACCCCGTAATTCATACCTTCAAAGGCCTAATGGTATGAGAATACAGGGCGCACATGGATACTTTACCCGGCGGCAAAATATTTGCGTTTATTAAGTTTGGATTACCAATGTCATCAGCGGAGAGGGCGGGATTCGAACCCGCGAACCTTTGTGGGTTACACGCTTTCCAAGCGTGCGCGCTAAGCCAGACTACGCGACCTCTCCAATTTCAGCGGGCGAATTATACCAGATGTTTTTCAGGCGGCAATTGTCAATCGGCGCTTTCAGCGCAGCGGAATCCGCGGCTGAGTCCGGCGGAATCAGGTTCATGCTTGAAGCGGCGGAACGTTGTAATATCGCTTTTATCGGCATCATACGCGCCGCCGCGTAGTGAACGCTCAGTGCCGGTTGTCGGTCCTATTGGGTTTTTATATGGTGATACGCCGTAATAACCGGGGTCGAACCAGTCCGCAACCCACTCGCGGACATTGCCCGCCATGTTCAACACTCCGTACGGACTTGCCCCCAGCGGGTAGCGGGTGACGGGCAGCGATTCAAGAAACAATGTTTCCGCGAAATTTGCCACTCGCGGATTCGCCTTTGAGTTGCCCCAGGGAAAGTAACGCGCATCTGTGCCGCGCGCGGCTTTTTCCCATTCCGCCTCGGTGGGCAGGCGCCGACCCGCCCATGCACAGTAAGCTTCCGCCGCGTACCAGTTGACATACACCACTGGCAGGTTCCGATAAGCCCGTTTTCCATAATATGGATTTAGCCGCGGCACAGGTTCCCAACATGCTCCGCTGGCGACACATTTCCCGTACATTGCATTATTGACCTCGTATTTATCCATCCAAAACGCGTCCAAATAAACGGGGTGTTCGGGGTATTCTTTTGAGTCTGGGTTGCCGTTGTCGCCCATGATGAATTCGCCTTCGGGGACGTAGACTTGAATCATGCCGTCCATGCTCGAAGTTTTGGCATCAATTGGAAGGTTGGGACTGGGTCTGCCGATGTCGAAGGCTGCCAACTCGTAGCGGAGTCGCAGGGTGGAGAATTTTCCCTCCTGAAGCGCCCGCCAGGAGCGCAGTCCAATATCGAGGTTGGGAATCGAAACAGTCGCAACAATGACGAGGAAGATGAGCAGAGTCCAGGAGAGGATTTTTCTTTTAGTCATGCTGAAGGGATTATGGTTTTCGACCGAGCTGATAGATGATCATGCCGCCCAAATCGCCGCTGTGGATTTCTTTTGCGAGGAGAGACTCTGCCCATTTATCGGAAACCAGGGAAATGAATGGGCTAACGTGATAGAAAGTTCCGAGGCGTTCCGTTTTGAAGCCAGCCTTTTGGAACATGTCTGCCAGGGAACGCGGGCTGAATTTTTGGACATGTTGTTCCCCTTTGCCCATTTTGGCAACCATGCGGCTTTGATCTGCCAGCCACTCGACGGGAGCCCATAAACTGGGAAATGCGTAATTGGGTGTTGTAACGAACGCCAGTCCGCCCTTTTTGAGGATGCGCCAAATTTCCGAGATAATCTTCATCGGATCATCGAGATGTTCGATGACTTCGACGAACAGCACAACATCCACCGATTCGTCCAAAAAGGGGAGCGCGTCGCCAGCGGCGGGGATGAAAACACTGCGCTCCCTCGCAATCGAGTTGCAAAACCTGACGGCTGATTCACTGGGATCCAAGCCGATTGCCAGACGACACTTTTCCGCGCTGTGCAGGGTGAGGTTGCCGGAGCCGCAGCCCACGTCCACCACCACGTGGTCTTTTGCAATTGGCGTAACCTGATCCAACACCCATAACTTGTTACGATGCCAGAAGCGCTGCAAGCGCGGACCGGAGTTCATCGCCTTGTATTGATAATCTCCGGGGATTTCGATTTTATTGTTCATGATCGCGTCTCGATTTTCGGGGATGAGTTTTCTCGTTTCTAAAAATGCCTGACAGGTCACCCCGGTCGCGGCGCGCGAACGCATGGAGCAGGCTTTTGTTGAGTTCGTTCAACGCGATTAGCATCAACCCGCCGCCGGCGATGACCAGCAGGATATCGCGCAATGTCCGTGGGAGGAATTGCAGGAACAGATAATATAGTACCTGCTTCAAGGCGGGCATAAAGATGATGGGCGTGATTAGTTTCGCGACGCCAATCCCCAGTAGGAAGATGCCTAGCACGAAAGCCAGCATCCACATTTTTGTCGATAGTCCGGGTTGGAACCAATTCCAGAAACTGGACATGGAATAGATCAGGAGCGTATCCCAAAGTTGACCGGCAATCTGTCTCGGCTTGATGCGCTGCAAACTGGACTTGCGACTGAATTTTACTTCGACGGGAAACTCGATGATGCGATAGCCAAACCGCGAGGCGGCGACCATCAACTCCACGTCGAAGGCAAAGCGGCTGACCCGCAGGCGGGGGATGCAATCCTCCAGCACTTCGCGGCGAAACAGCTTGATCCCGGTCTGGGTTTCGCGCAGGGAAAGCCCAAACAGCAGTGACACGAACTCGCGATAGACCAGACTCATGATCCGCCGCAGGAAGGGCATTTGCCCCAGCTTGGGAACCTTTGTGCCAATCACCAAATCCGAATCGGTTTCATGCAGGCATTGGAGAAATTTCTTCAGGTACTGCGGATGAATTTCCAGGTCGGCATCGAGAAAGGCCACATATTCTCCAACCGCAAACGTGAATCCATAAAAAAGAGCGGCTCCCTTGCCGCGATTGACCGGCTGCTGGACTGCCCGCACCGGTAAACCTTCCAACACTATCTGACGGCTTTCTTCAAAGGTATTGTCGCTGCTGCCATCGTCAACAACGATGATTTCAAAATCAAGTTCTTTGAGCGTCTCACAGACCTGCGCAAGATTCGCGTGGATATGATGTCCCTCGTTGAAGGCGGGGATGATGACGGAAAGCATTCTATGAGGTTGAAGCGCCTGTCGTTCGGTTTCCATATCCGTGTGATTTTACCCCAACTCATTTCCGCGTTTGTGTGCGGCATCAGGTAAACTATAACCTGCATAAACTCTGTCCTTCGGCTTCGCTCACATTGTCCCGATGCTCTTTTGGGAGGACGAAAGGATTTAATCCCATGAAAATTTTAGCAGTAGATATTGGCACGGGTACGCAGGATATTTTTCTCTACGACTCGAATCTCGACATCGAGAACGGATTCAAACTGGTTTTGCCTTCGCCGACGATGATGGTTCATCGTCGCGTGAAGCGGTTGATTCGAGAACGAACTCCGCTGCTTTTTACGGGACATCAAATGGGCGGTGGACCTTCATCCTGGGCAATCGAGGAGGCGGCGCGGGCGGGAATCCCCGTGTACATGACTCCCGATGCGGCGGTGACGATCAACGATGAGTTGGAGAAGGTGGAGGGGCTGGGAATAAAAATCATCTCCGAAGATGAAGTAAAACGTTTAACTTTAAACGTTCAACGTTTGGTTTTGAAGGATTTCGATTTTGAGTTGATCTCCAAGACCTTTGCCGATTACGGTGTTTCGTTGGATGATCTGGCGGCTGTGGCAGTGGCGGTCTTCGACCACGGCAACGCGCCTGCTGGGATTTCAGACAGGCAGTTTCGTTTTGATTATCTTGATGAGAGAATCAAGGCAAAGAATTCACTTTCAGCGTTTGCATATCTTTCGAACGACATTCCAAAAATCATGACCCGCCTGCAAGCCGTTGTAGACGCGGCGGGCGATTTGCCCTGCCCGCTGGTGGTGATGGATACCGCTCCCGCCGCCATTTTGGGCGCGGACTTTGACTCGGCGGTTGCGAAGCGGAAGCAAAAAATCATCTGCAATGTGGGCAATTTTCACACGCTGGCCTTTCGCTTGGGAGAGAATGGAATCGAGGGAGTCTTCGAGCATCACACGGGGGAGATTGATTTGCCGAAACTCGAATCCCTGTTGTGCAGGCTTGCAGATGGCTCGCTCAAACATCAGGATGTATTCGATGACATGGGTCACGGCGCATTGATGTACACCGATGAAGTCTTTGAATTCGGGAAGGATGATTTCGACGTGGTGGTGACGGGACCAAGACGTTCACTTTTTCATCCTTCATCCTTACGCCTTCATCCTTATTTTTCCGCTCCCTTTGGCGACATGATGATTGCGGGTTGCTTCGGCTTGCTGGCGGCTGTCGGGGAGATTCTGCCGGACGCGACCGAATCAGTTTTCGGGTCGTTGCGAAGCGGTCAGGGGAGGGGAGTCGCTCCGTGGGATGGATAATCCTATTAAGGTAAAAAAACTATCCTTTTTACTTTACATGTTGTAAAATTAAGTTGGTCGCAATCCACAGTTCAAGAAAGGAGACAATATGGCTGTACAACCACAAGGATGCGCGCGAGTTACCGGTACGGTTGCGGGTGACAAGCCGAACGACCAAACCACATCCAATCCAACCGAAAAAAAGGAGATGACCATGACGGCACGTGTCGGGCAGAAAGCCCCTGACTTTACAGCACCTTCGTATTACAAGGGGAGTTTTACTCCCGTTAAACTTTCGGATTTTGCCGGGAAGTGGGTTCTCGTTTGCTTCTACCCCGGCGACTTTACCTTTGTCTGAGCGACCGAAGTATCGGCGGTCGCCGATAAATATCCGGAATTGCAGAAATTAGGGATGGAGGTTATCTCTGTCAGCGTTGACAGTCACTTTGTCCACAAGATGTGGAACGACCATGAATTGACCAAGATGGTGGAGGGTGGCGTGCCTTTCCATATGGCATCCGATCAGGCTGGGAACGTGGGACGCGCCTATGGTGTCTGGGACGAAAACCAGGGCATCGAATTGCGCGGACGTTTTATCATTGATCCCGATGGCGTGATTCAGGCGATGGAAGTGATGACCCCGCCTGTGGGTCGCAAACTTGGCGAGACCATCCGCCAGATTCAGGCTTTCCAGCATGTGCGTGCCAGCAAGGGCACCGAAGCCACTCCCGCAGGTTGGGAACCCGGTCAACTGGTGTTGAAGCCCGGTCCCGATTTGGTTGGAAATGTCTGGAAGGTTTGGAAGCCTTCAATGGAAAAGTAGAATCCCAAAGTTTTTGAAATCTAAAAGTGACCGTCATTTCCGAGATGACGGTCACTTTATTTTTTGTATGTTATGGGTAATTGGGTATCAGATCAGACAACTGCACATCGATTATTCCACCCCGCACAATGTCGGCTTCCTGTAATCGTTCGGCGGGGAAGGTCTGCGCTACGGCGACGCATCGCATTCCTGCCGCTTTGGCGGCTTGAATCCCGTTGACCGCGTCTTCGACGACCGCGCATGCGGCAGGTTCCACTCCAAGGATTTGCGCGGTGGCAAGAAAGATGTCTGGCGCTGGCTTCTTGTGGACAACGTTTTCGCCAGCCACAACCGCGTCCCACATTTTTTCGGGTAATTCGATTTTTTCAAGGTTGGCAAGGACCTTGGCTCTGTCGGCACTGGAAGCAACGGCGAGACGCAGCCCCGCCTTCCGGCAGTCCTGGAACAACCGGTGAACTCCGGGAAATGCTTTCAGTTGAGTGGGTATCAAAGTAAAGTAGATTTCATATGTCCTGTGTTTTGCAGCGGGCACATCCAGGGGGAAGTTATATTTTTCAGCGACGCCGCCGATGTAGCGGTCTTCACCCGCGCCGACGAAGGGATGGAAATCATCGGGTTGGACGACCAGCCCTTTCTCGCGGAACATGGCAACAGCCGCCGCGTTGATCAGCGGCTCGGAATCGGTCAGCACACCATCCATATCGAAAATCACAGCTTGAATTTTTGGGGTCATATTTTTCTCCGTGAGCGCCAATCATATCAAAGTAACCATGCTTGTGAAGTGGAGAGTATCTTGAAATGCCTCACCACGGAGACCACACACCTGCCCTGGCGGGCGGTGCCAGGGGAGAGCACAGAGGAAGTTTCTCAAAAAACTCAGTGGACTCCGTGTGCTCCGTGGTAAGAGTTTTTATGCAATGGAGAATCATTTTGCTACAGGATAAACATCATCTATCACACGCCTGCCAAAAAGAATATAATCCCAACACATGATTCATCCGTCAAAAATCCATTAGAGGAGATAAATCATTCATGTGCGGAATTTTCGGCTATGTGACCAAAAACGAAGAAGCGCTCGGACCCATCCTGGTTGCGGCAGCGGAGCGACTGACTTATCGCGGCTATGACTCTGTCGGTGCGGCAACCATCAACAACGGCAAAATCGATTTACGAAAAGATGTCGGCAAGGTGGACTTGGTGGCGGCGAAATACAACTTCGCCGAGATGCGCGGACAACGCGGCATCACCCAGTTGCGTTGGGCAACCTTCGGTGAGCCGTCGCAGGTCAACAGCCAGCCGCATTTGGATTCGGATGGCGACATGGTCGGCGCGCATAACGGTAACGTGGTCAATAACGTCGAGTTGCGCGAGCAGTTCATCGCGGAAGGCATGACCGTCCGCTCGCAGAACGACGGCGAGACCTGCGTCCATGCGGTGGAACGGTACATCAATCGCGGCTATCAATTCATCGACGCGATCCGTCTGGCGTATGGCGATCTGCAAGGCGATTACACCTTTGTCATCGGGCGCGCGGACGACGACAAACTCTATGCTTTCAAAAAAGGTTCGGGCATGGTGGTTGGAATTGGCGAAGGCTTCACCTGCGTTTCGTCTGACCTGCCTTCGATCCTGCCGCTGACCCGTAGCGTGATTCGTCCGCACGACGGCGAGATCGTCACGTTGTGGGCTGACCGCGTCGAAGTCCGCTCGGTGAAGGATGGTCAGTTGATCGACCGTCAGCCCGAACTCATCACCGAGTCGATGGACGCGGTGCAGAAGGGCGGCTATCCTCACTTCATGTTGAAGGAAATCCACGAGCAGGCGCAGGTGGCGCGGGAGTTAATCCACCTGCTGGATGGCAGCCCCGATGTCCAGCCGCTGGTGGAGAAGATGAAGAGCGCGCGTCACCTGTATTTCATAGGATGCGGAACCAGCTATCACGCCGCGATGGCGGGAGCAGTGTACTTCGCCCAACTGGCGGGGCGACCCGCCATTCCGATTCTCGCGCCACAGTTCGTCGCGCAGTACGCGCCCGTGGTCGGGTACGAAGATGTGGGGATTTTCGTCAGCCAGTCGGGCGAGACCAAGGATGTGCTCAACGCGTTGGAAGCCGCCGAACCGCGTGGCATGGCTTGTTTTGGACTGGCGAACGTCGTCGGTTCCACGCTGACGAAAGCCACTTCGTTCTGTCTCCCCTTATGCTGCGGCTACGAAATCAGCGTGCCAGCCACGAAGACCTTCACCAATCAGGTGGTGACGTTTTTGTATCTCGCCTATCGCATGGCGGGGAAGAACACCAAAAACCTGGAACGCATCCCCGAACTGATGGAGCAGACGATTGAGATGGTCTCCCCGCAGATCAAAGCGATTGCCAAAGACATCAACCCGTGGAATGACATGTACTGCCTCGGCTACGGCGCGACCTATCCGATTGCCCTCGAAGGCGCGTTGAAGTTGAAGGAGATCACCTACGCCCATTGCGAAGGAATGCTCTCGACCGAGTTCAAGCACGGACCACTTTCCGCGGTCAGCAAGGGATTCCCGATTGTCTTTGTGGCGGGACCCAATGACGTGCCGCTTATCATCAGCGGCATCAACGAGGTCAAAGTGCGCGGCGCACGGACGATTGTCGTGGCGGAAGAGGACTCCCGCCTGCGAGCCAACGGTGACGACGTGGTCGTCATTCCCAACTCAGACCCGCAGGTCAACGCCCTGCTCGCCGTCCTGCCGCTGCAATTGCTCTCGTATCACATGTCTGTCATGCGCGGGTTTGATCCCGATTTCCCGAGGAATTTGTCCAAAACGCTGACAGTGGATTAAGAAAGCCGATTTCAGAAACAGATAAACGGATAAGGAAAACAAGGCTGTTGAAAGACAGTCTTGTTTTTTATCTCATTTTGAGATACAATCTTTTCAATGCATATCATCACCCGCAAAACCCTGATTCAATTTTGGGAGAAACATCCCGAAAGCCGCATGGCATTGACACGCTGGTTCAAGATTGTGCAGAAGACCGATTTCAATAGTTTTGCCGAACTGCGGGAAGTGTTCCCTTCTGTCGACAAGGTAGACCACTGGATCATTTTCAACATCGGCGGTAATAAATACAGGTTGATTACCTCCATTCATTTCAATCGCGGCAAGGTTTATATACGCTATGTCCTTACCCATGCTGAATATGACCGAGGAGACTGGAAAAAATGACCCTCGCAACTGAAGAATTAAAGGTTCACTGGAAGAACGTCGCTCCCCTGCTGACCATTCGCAACGAAGGGGAATATAACGCTGCCGTCAAGCGCCTGAATAAATTATTGGATGAAATTGGGGACAACGAGAAGCACCCGCTTTACAGCCTGTTGGACACGCTTGGCACGTTGATTGAAGTGTACGAAGAGGAGCATTATCCCATTCCCGATGTGACGGGGGCGGAAATTTTACGCTTCCTCATGGACGAACATGGCTTGACCCAATCTGACCTGCCCGAAGTTGGCTCGCAAGGCGTGGTTTCGGAGATATTGAGTAACAAGCGCGAGTTGAACGTGCGCCAAATTCGACTTTTGGCAAAACGATTCAAGGTGTCAACAGCGGTGTTTTTGTAGGGATGCCGAGGAATTTGTCGAAGACACTGACGGTAGATTAGGTCTGCTTAACTTCCGAAGTTTGGTTTTAGGCAATCTCTACTTTCAACGTTTTTCCCAATGCAGACGCGGCGCGCTCCAGCGTAAATAAGGTGATTGAAGCATTATCAGGGTCGAGCAGGCGTTCCAACGCGGCGCGGCTGGTCTTCATGCGGCTTGCCATTTCAGTCTTGGTCAATTTATTGCGTTTCATTTCTTCTGCAATTTGATAGGCGATCACCCGTTTGACGGCGGCAGCCTGTACCTGTTCAAAGAGGTTTTCCTCCTTGAGAAAATCATCGAATTTACTTCCAATGTGTTTCTTGTTCATGGCTTAGTCCTTCTCTAAATTATTCAGACGACGGCGGGCGGTATCCAATTCGTTTTGCGGCGTTTCTTTGCAAAGCCATGCAGAAGAATCATCAAATTATCCTTGACCGTGAAAAATACCCGCGCAATTCCTGCGCTGACATGCGAGCGGACTTCCCAAAGCCCGCGTTCGATTTTGCGAATCAGCGGCATTCCCAGCGGCCAGCCATATTGTGCGGTTTTGATGTTTTCACCGATGGCTCTACGGTCATCACGCGGCAGACTTTTCAGCCATTCGCGCACAGGCTCATCTCCTGCTTCTGTTTTATAGAAAACTACATCGAGAATTGGCTTTTTATCGTCATCTTCGCTCATGAGACAAGTGTACCATAATTGATACACAGGTCAGGGCGTTCGGATAAGATCATGGGATTAAAACAGTCGAAAGGAAGAAAACCTTGACAGCAGATTAGGATGAATTAGACTTTGGAAGTCTTTTTGCGCCTGGGCTTTTGGCAAAACGATTCAAGGTGTCAGCGGCGGTGTTTTTGTAGTAGAGATGCTGAGAAATTTGTTGAAGACATTGAGGGAGATTAAGGGAGAGCGGACCAAGTAATAGACAAACGGATGAAACCGTTGATCTGAAAATTACATATCGAGGGGGCATTGGTGCGTAAAGATTTGACAAAAGAGGCGTGAGTATGTAACTTTGGGTTTATGCCTAAACTTACAACAACACACTCACGCCCAAAAGCATTATACCGTGTCAAGAATT
>DAOUAS010000123.1:0-49998 GCA_034433295.1 Anaerolineales bacterium
AACGCTACGGTCACGAGACAGCCGACGGCACACTGGTCCCGATTGTGCTGACCCAAAGCGACCTCGCCGATTTGGTGGGCGCGTCACGCAAGCGCGTCAACCAGACGATGGTCTTCTTCAAGGAGCAGGGACTGGTCAGCACGGACACAAATGGGCGCTTCGTCATCCACAACAGGGAGGGATTGATGAGGTTTTGCGGTTGACAGGTAATTGGTAAGCAGTAATTGGTAGTCGCCGGTTGATTTTTCAACTGGCGACTTTTTGTTAGCCACCATTCGACTATTCGACTACTGACTATTTGGCTATAATCCCCCCATGTCCGACTACAAATTCTTCCATCCCATCGAAGTCCGCTACGGGGATTTGGACCCGCAGGGACACGTCAACAACGCCAAACACCTGACCTATTTCGAGCAGGCGCGAGTCCACTATTTGATTCAGCTTGGGCTGTTCAGCCGTGACCAATCCTTCATGGAAATCGGCGTGGTCATCGCGGATATCCACATTGCCTACAAGTCGCCCATCCACTATGACGACAACGTCAAGGTCGGCGTGAAAACTGCGAAGATCGGCAACAAGTCAATGACAGTGGAACAGTGTGTGATGAACGCAGACACGGGCGAAATCATGTCAGCGGGGACGGTGGTGATGGTCGCATACGATTACAAAATCTTGAAACCGATTCATGTGCCTGACGAATGGAAGAAGAAGATTTGCGAGTTTGAAGATTCAAACGTTGAACGTTAAACGTTTAACGTTTCTGGAGAGATCATGTCCCTGCCCCTTATCGACGAAACTTATTTCACCAACTTCCTCGTTGACCTGCTCAATGTCCCCTCGCCCACTGGCTTTGCGGAGCCAGCCATTGAGCTCGTGGAAAAGGAATTATCTAAATATAAGCAGTTGCAGCTCTCACGCACAAGAAAAGGAGCGCTGATTGCAAAATGGGAGGTTGAATCAAATCTGCCTACCGTTGCATTAACTGCCCACGTGGATACGCTTGGCGCGGTGGTCAAAGAGATCAAACCCAGCGGACGGTTGAAACTGAGCCGAATCGGCGGGCTGCAATGGAATAGCGTTGAAACCGAAGGAGTATGGGTCGTTACTTCAAAGGGAGAAAAATTTCGCGGCTCGGTACTGGTTGACACGGCTTCAGGTCACGTATACGGCGCAAAGGCAGCCGAGACCCCGCGTGACGACGACCACATGGAAGTTCGACTCGATATCCGCACTATAGCAGAGAAGGAAACCCGCGCCCTTGGAATCTGCATCGGCGATTGTGTGGCGTTCGACCCGCGCGTCGAAGTGACAAATGGTTTTGTCCGCTCGCGCTTCCTCGACGACAAGGCTTGTGTGGCAAATCTCGTCGCGGCGATCAAATCGCTGACGGATGCGGGTCAAAGCCCGAAGCGGACAACCTACTTCCACATCTCGAACTATGAGGAGGTCGGTCATGGTGCGGCGGCGGGAATCCCAGCCGAGGTGGAGGAACTGGTCTCGGTTGACATGGCAGTCGTCGGCGCGGGACAGGAGTCCGATGAATTCCATGCTACGTTGTGTGTCAAAGATAGCGGTGGTCCGTATCACGAAGGACTGAACAAAAAATTGCGCGCGATTGCCGAAAGGCACAACATCCCATATAAAACGGACGTGTATCCATTCTACGGATCAGACGGCGAAGCCTTCTGGCGCGCGGGTGGTGACGTGGCGCTCTCGCTGATCGGTCCCGGCATCGATGCATCGCACAATTACGAACGCGCCCACATGGATGGATTGAATGCCACGACCAATTGGGTAATGGCGTATTTGCTGAATGAATAGACAACGGAATGCGAAGTCTCCAGACTTCGCACCAACGTTAGGAGACGTTGGAGTCCCTTTAGAAAAGGAAAACATGAAACTTGATGCCGCACTTCCCCCCGTTCAATTGAAGGATGTCCCCGCGATTGCGGAAGCCGCGCAGGAGATTGGCTTCGATGCCCTGTGGACTCAGGAGACCCAGCACGATCCCTTCCTGCCCTGCACGCTGATTGCCGAACATTCGACAATGCTCAACTTCGGGACTGCCATTGCGGTCTCGTTTGCACGTTCACCAGCCAACCTTGCCTACACCGCCTGGGATTTGGCTGCACAGTCCGGTGGGAGATTCATCCTCGGGCTTGGCACCCAGGTCAAGGCGCATATCGAACGCCGCTTCGGCATGACCTGGCCCGAGTCGGTGACGGGTCAACTCCGCGAGCAGATTCAAGTCATCCGCGCCTTTTGGGATGCCTGGCAGAATGGCGCGAAGTTGAACTTCCGCGGCGAGTATTACAAAGCCACACTCATGTCGCCATTTTTCAATCCTGGCGCAATCGAACACCCGAACATTCCCATTTATATTGCGGGCGTCAATACGGGACTTGCCAGACTGGCGGGCGAACTCTGCGAGGGATTCCACGCGCACCCGTTCAACAGTCCGCGCTACATGAATGAAATGATTTTGCCCGCCATTGAGGATGGTCTGCAAAAGAGCGGACGCGCACGCAAGGACATCACTGTTTCAATGACACCATTTGTGGCGACCAGTCCCGAAGAGGTATCTTTCGCGCGGATGCAGATTGCATTCTACGCAAGCACACCGTCCTACCATGCGGTGATGGACTTGCACGGCTGGAGCGAAACCGCACAACAGCTATCGGGCTACGCCGCCAAGGGAGAATGGGACGAAATGCCCATGCTCATCACTGACCAAATGCTGAGAGAGTTCTGCCTCGTCACCACGCCGAAAAATTTGGCGGACGATTTGAAGAAGCGCTACGAAGGCATCGCGGACAAAATCACGCTGTACACACCGTTTGTCCCCAAGGAAAAGGATGAGTGGTGGAAAAAGCTGGCGAAGGCGTTCAATTAGCAGTGCCGCTCAATCGGGGGCTAAGCCCTCGATTGAGCTATGGAGAACTTATGTCCATTATCGCCAGCCGCCTTTATGAAGGCGAAAAAGATTTTCAGACCATGTCGACTTAATGGCAAAGATTTGTCCTGCAACTTATGCCAAGCGCTATCCGTCAAAGAAGCGAAAGAATAAGAATGCAACTTTCAAGTAATGAAGAAAGGACACGGCATCGCCGTGTCCTTTCAGTTTTTCCAAAGTAATGTAAAATCCACACATAAACTATCCGAATAAAGGAACCTTTCATGGACTTCACCGAATACCAGACCAAATCCCGCGTCACTGCCAAATATCCCGCCATCGGACATGCCATCGTCTACCCCACACTGGGACTTGTCAACGAGGCGGGCGAATTTGCGGGCAAAATCAAAAAGGTCTTCCGCGACAAGGGCGGCGAGATCAGCCCTGAGACGCGTGAAGCGCTCAAAGCCGAGTTGGGCGACGTGCTCTGGTATCTGGCGCAGACCTGCACCGAGTTGGGCGTCTCGCTTGACGAGGTGGCAAAATCCAACTTAACTAAACTTTTGGACAGGCAGGCTCGCGGTAAGATTCAAGGAGATGGAGACAACAGGTAGTAAATCAAACCAAAATAGCCAATTTATGGCTGGAACTCGTTGTCTACACAAAAAATTCTAACCTTTTTCCAACGTGGACTGACCCGCCTTTTTGGTACAATGCCTTGGTTGATTATAGGAGATTAAAACTATGGCTGGCATGGAAAGATTCACACAGCGAGCAAGGCGTGTTCTCAGCCTCGCCCATCAAGAGGCGGAACGCGCTCGCCAGAGCAGCATTGGAACCGAACATCTTATTCTTGGCTTAATGGATGAAGAAGGCGGCGTTGCAGGACGTGTCCTGCGCGACCTCGGCATGACCCCTGACCGCGTACGCGAGATGGTGCAGCGCGTTTCAGGCACATCGGGAATTTTCGACCCCAACCGCATCGAGCTTGCCCCCGAGACCCAGCAGGTTCTCGAATATGCCATCGAAGAAGCCCGCAGGCTCGGACATCACTACATCGGCACCGAGCATATTTTGCTGGCTCTCGTCCGCGTGGAATCGACGGGGATGGAAGTCCTGCGCCGACTGGGCATCACAGCGGACCAGATCCGCAGGCAGACGCGGCGCGTGTTGAACGAATCCGCGCCCTCCTCGCCGACGCCTGCTGGCGCTCCCCAGCCTGGGAAAGCCGCTCAGGGTGGAGCAAATCCCAAGACTCCCCTTGTTGACCAACTTGCTTCCGATTTGACCTCGAAGGCGGAAGACAAAAAACTCGACCCCGTGATTGGTCGCCAAAAGGAAATCGAACGCGTCATCCAAATTTTGGCGCGACGTACCAAGAACAATCCCGCCCTCATCGGCGAACCTGGCGTTGGCAAGACCGCCATCGTCGAAGGGTTGGCGCAGCGTATCATCGACGGCGATGTCCCCGCTCCGCTGATGAACAAGCGCGTCCTTCAACTGGATGTGGGTTCGCTGGTTGCAGGAACGATGTATCGCGGTCAGTTCGAGGAACGCCTCAAGCGCATCATCGACGAGTTGAAACAGTCGGGTTCGATCCTGTTCATTGACGAAGTCCACATGCTGGTCGGCGCGGGAGCGGCTGGATCATCCGTCGATGCGGCGAACATCCTCAAGCCTGCATTGTCCCGCGGCGAGTTGCAAGTCATCGGCGCGACCACGCTGGATGAATACCGCAAACACATCGAGTCGGATGCCGCGCTCGAACGCCGCTTCCAACCCGTCCAGGTGGATGAACCCTCCGAAGAGGAAACCATCGCCATCCTGAAGGGAATCCGCAGCGCGTACGAAGACCATCATCATCTCGTGATTTCAGACGAAGCCCTCGAAGCGGCGACCCATCTCTCGTCACGCTATGTGACCGAACGTTTTTTGCCCGACAAAGCAATCGACCTGATCGACGAATCATCCTCCCGCGTTCGCATGTACAAGAGTCCCGCCGCAAAACACGCCAAAGACCTGTTTGGGCAGTTGCGCGCCGCGCGCCAAAACCGCACGCTTGCCCAGGAGGAAGGCAACTCGGAAGACATCAAGGAATGGGAAGAGCGCGAGATCGATCTCAACCAGCAGATCGAACGCCTGCGAACTGGTTGGGACCGAGCCAGCAGTCCCGTCGTTTCGGCGGAAGACATCGCCGAAGTTGTTTCCATGTGGACGGGCGTCCCGCTCATGCAACTCGCGGAAGAAGAATCCCAGCGCCTGCTTAAGATGGAAGACGAACTCCGCAAAGCAATCATCGGGCAGGAGGACGCGATCATCGCCATCTCCCGCGCCGTGCGCCGCGCCCGCGCCGGACTCAAAGACCCCAAGCGCCCCATTGGCTCGTTCATGTTCCTCGGACCGACAGGCGTCGGCAAGACACAGTTGACCAAAGCGCTCGCCAAGTTCATGTTCGGCAGCGAAGAAGCCGCCATCCAATTGGACATGTCCGAGTTTATGGAACGTCACACCGCCGCGCGGTTGGTTGGCGCTCCTCCTGGATACGTCGGCTACGAAGATGCGGGTCAGCTGACCGAAGCCCTGCGCCGCCGTCCGTACTCCATCGTGGTCTTCGACGAAATCGAAAAGGCTCATCCCGAAGTCCACAACATGCTTTTGCAGATCATGGAAGAAGGCCACCTGAGCGACGCGAAAGGTCGCAAGGTGGACTTCCGCAACGCCATCATCGTCATGACCTCGAACATCGGCGCAGACATGATCAAGAACCAGACCTCGCTCGGCTTTGCGCTCAAACGCGACGAAGCCACCGAAGAACGCCTGTCCTACGAAGACATGCGCAAGAAATTGAACGAGTCTCTCAAACGCGCCTTCCGCCCCGAGTTCATCAACCGCATGGATTCGGTGGTCATCTTCCGCTCGCTCAACAAGGAAGACATCCAGAACATCGTCTCGCTCGAACTGGACAAGGTTGCGGAACGCTTGAAGGATCACGAGTTGACCCTGACCGCGTCTGAAGAAGCTCTTACCTTACTGGCAGCGCAAGGCTACGACGCCGAGTTTGGCGCCCGTCCCCTGCGCCGCGTCATCCAACAAAAGGTGGAAGACCCGCTTTCGGACAGGTTACTGGCTGGCGAATTCGTCAACGGCGACTGGGTGAAGGTGGATATCAACGACGACGGCGAGTTGGTTCTGAAAAAGTCCGAAGAGCCGCTCCCCGAACCGAGTTTGTAAATAACCATGTAGGGGCGGAGCGCCGCTCCGCCCCTACGAGCGCCATGACCAAGCAAGAACTTCTCAAGCAAGCCGATTACACCTTCCAGCGCGGAAACCGCGAACTGGCAAGGAAATATCTCCAGGATTACCTCATTCAATACCCGCAAGAGGAAGCCGCGTGGATGCTGATGGCAAAGATGGTGGATGAGCCACAGCAGAAAATCGAATGCTACCAACGGGTTCTCAAAATCAATCCCAACAATACCGAAGCCAAGATTTGGATTGCCCGCATCGAGTCCCCCACCAAGCCCCTGCCCAGAAACAATCCCCCAAGCCAGTTCGAGGTTTCTCGTCCATATAAAAAAGTGTTACGCTGGGCGGGCGTCTTCACGGCGCTGGCGATTCTTTTCGGGGCGACTTCATTCGTTGTGGCGCGTCGAAATCCAGAATCAGCGGTGGCGAAATTAATGGTCATCGCCACGCCAACCATGTTCACCGAAATTTCTAGCGCGGGCGACGTCGCCGCGCAGACCCGCTCAAAGCTGAGTGAAAAATATCCGCAATACGCGTCTTTGGTGGATGCATTGATCGGTTTTGCGATGAATAACACCGCGGGCGGATTGGAAGGCGCGCCTGAACGTCCTGGCGCGGAAATCATCCCGTCAGACGAAACAGCACAGGAAGTCAAAATCAAACTTGAAAAATCCATGCCCCAGCCTGGTTCGCTTTCCTCCATCTCGCTTACCGAACGACAACTCACCTCATGGCTGGTGATGAAAATGAAGGATAGTCCCGACCTGCCGTTGAGCGATGTGCAGGTTTACATGCGGGATGGGAAAATCCAAATCTGGGGAATGGTCACTGGAAGCGCGGATTCCACTTCCGCCCTGCTCGTGGGCAACATGGTGATTGGTTCAAACAAGAAGCCAAACATCGAGATCGAGTCCATGCAAATTGGGACACAGGTCATTCCAGGTCCCTTGGTCTCACAGATGGAATCCTGGATCAATCAGATGCTTTTGGAAAATATCGAGCAACAGGCGCCAGGGTTGGAAATCATGAACATCAACGTCAGCAGCGGGATGGTGACGATTTCGGGGATGAGATAGAAAGTCAACGCGGTATAATTTCATCATTCCACAAACAGGAGAAAATCTGTGGCTGACCCGCGTGTAACCAAATTTGCAAAGGTACTGATCGAACATTCCGCCCGCGTCGTCGCAGGCGACCGTTTCCTGCTCGAAGGCACAACCGCCGCCGAACCGTTGCTGCGTGAACTGTACATCCAAATGCTGGAGAAGGGCGCGCATCCGCATTTGATGATGACTTTGCCCGGGCTGATGCCATTCAGTCAAGAGGAAATGTACCTGACCTACGCCAACGACGCCCAACTGGACTTCGTGCCAACATTCTATAAGATGGCATACAATGAGTTTGAGGGGCGCATTCGCGTGCACTCGTCGACCAATCCACACGGGACGACCAACATCGACCCTGCAAAAATCCAACGCTATCACAAGGGACTGGCAACCATCACCGAAACCCAATTCCGTCGCGGCGGCGAGGGGACTTTCAAATGGGTCACCACCCTCTATCCCACCGAAGGCTATGCCCAGGATGCGAGCATGAGCCTCAAGGAATATGAGGACTTCGTGTTTGGTGCAGTCCATGCCAACGAGGATGACCCCGTCGCGTTTTGGAAAACCGTCGAGAGCAAACAGCAATCCGCCATCGATTACATGAAGGGCAAGAGCCAGGTTATCCTGCGCGGACCCAACGTGGATTTGACTCTCTCAGTCAAGGGACGCAAGTTCATGAACTCGTTCGGCACCTTCAACATGCCCGACGGCGAGATTTACACAGGCCCCGTCGAAGACTCAGCCAACGGCTGGGTGAAGTTTACCTATCCCGCCAACTACGGGGGAACCAGCGTCGAAGGCGCGGAAATCACCATCTCCAACGGGCGGGTGTTTACTGCAAAAGCCGATAAGAACGAAGCTTTCCTGCTCAAGACTCTGGATACTGACGCAGGTTCCCGCTACGTCGGCGAATTTGCCATCGGCACCAACTTCGACATCCAACAATTCACGGGCAACATTCTCTTTGACGAAAAGATCGGCGGTTCGTTCCACATGGCATTTGGCGCGGGCTACCCCGAAACTGGTTCGACCAACAAGAGCGCTATCCACTGGGACATGATCTGCGACCTGCGGACGGATTCCGAAATTTTGGTGGACGGTGAGTTGTTCTACAAGAACGGGCAGTTTGTCTTCGAGAAGTGATGTCAAAGGTTGTGAGTTGAACGTTGAAGGTTGAGGTTTCAATCCTCAACCTTTTTATTTTCTTGCAATTCGCTCCCCCACCTCATATAATGACCAAATGGAAAATCAAACTTTTAGACATAGATTGCAAAACATCCTGCGCTGGTTCGTGCCAGTTGCAGCCGTCCTTGCCTTTGCGGCGTGGATGTACCTCTCACCCGAAGGCGCACTCGGCAAACTGGATGCGATTGGTTACGCGGTCTGTCATCGTATCGACGCGCGTTCCTTCCACGTCCACGACAGACAACTTCCGCTGTGCGCAAGATGCACAGGCGAATTCTACGCAGCAGGCGCGGGACTCATCTTCCAGCTTTTCGTCAGCCGCAAGCGCAGCAAACTCCCCTCACGCGGAATCATCGCTGTATTCGTTCTTTTCTTCCTCGCTTTTGGCATTGACGGGAGCAACTCCTATCTTTATCTGCTGAAGCAAACGTCGCACGGTGTGTTGGACAAAATTCCAAACTTGTATACGCCCGACAATGTTCTGCGGCTTTTCACGGGCAGCGGCATGGGAATTGTCCTCGCGGGGGTTTTGTATCCCGTCGTCAATCAGACTTTGTGGCGAGAACTGGACTCCCGACCTGCGCTTGAGTGGAAATCTCTTGGCATTCTGACTGCTCTGATCGCCGTCATCAACTTGCTTATCCTGACCGACAGCCCCATCGTGCTTTATCCAATCGCCTATCTCAGCGCGCTGGGGACTTTATCCCTGCTGGTGATTGTCTTCTCCATTTTGTGGATCATGATCATGCGGCAGGACAATACCTTCGAGAGTCCGCGCCAACTCTGGCTTCCGCTTCTGGCTGGATTCACGCTGGCAATGCTGCTGGTCCTCGGCATCGACCTGTTCCGTTTGCAATTGACGGGAACCTGGAATGGATTCCCTGGTCTATCGGGATAAAACTTTGATATGATTTAAACGTAAGCTTTTATGTGGAGATTTGCAAAAAAGAGTTTTTGCACTCCGACAAAAAAGGAGAGAAAAATGGAAATGCTACTTGGAATATTTTCCGCCTTCGGGCTTTCAGCCAGCGCCGGGCTGAACGCCTACATTCCCCTGCTGGTGGTGGGGGTCATCGCACATTACTGGCCTGATACGCTCAATCTTGCCCAACCCTGGGACCTGCTTGCCAACCCCTGGATTTTGATCCTGCTCGGAGTTTTGGTCATCATCGAAATGGTCGCGGACAAAGTCCCCGCCGTCAACCACATCAACGACGTAATCCAGACCGTTGTCCGCCCTGCGGCTGGGGCGATTGCCTTCGCTGCCAGTGCCAAAGTTATCACGGATATTCATCCCATCCTCGCCCTGGCTTGCGGATTGCTCATGGCCGGAACTGTCCACGTTGCCAAAGCGGCTGCCCTGCGTCCGGCAGTGACAGCGACCACGGGCGGAGCGGGAAACACTCCCGTATCGATTGCAGAGGACATCGTGGCGTTCGTCACGTCGGTGCTTGCGGTGCTCATCCCAATCGTTGTTGGAACGCTGTTGGCTATCCTGCTGGCGCTAGTACTTTGGTGGCTCTGGCGGCGTACAGACAAGGCGCGCACTGCCTGATATAATCTGTCCATCTGATTTATCCGCCGGTTTTTATCAATCCGTCACAAAGGAGTAGAAATCATGAATGAAATGCCTGTTACCCCTCCCCCCGCCGAAGAGCCCAAGAAAAGCAAGACTGGTCTCATTATCGGTATTGTCGTGGTTGTCCTGCTTTGTTGCTGCTGCGCCTCTCTTGGACTTGCCTGGCAGTTTGGTGATCAGGTCATCCAAGCATTGGGAATGTAATGTTCCTCACGAAAAATCCTCCGAGTCAGCTCGGGGGATTTTTTGTTTTAATGACCTCCTTCAATTCTTCCAAACCCTCGTAGACTTTCTGTTTCAATTTGTCGTCCAAATTCAACGCTTCCAATTCATCTTGATCCAGAACTGTTTGTTTGCCATCTGACGCAACCCATAGATCGAGAGCAAGGTCAACGTAAGAAACAAAGTCGTCGGTAATGATGGCAGGTTTGCCGATGTTGCAATACCAACCCTTGAACTTCCCATCGTCGCGGTCATAAATCTCGAAAATGTTGTACCAGCGGTCAGCGTAGAACGTCTCGACAAAGCGGTCGTTGCGTTTGAGAACAATGTCCATGAAAGGCAGGTCATCGCGATTGAACAGCGCTTCCAGCGTGATTTGGTTTTCCTCCCGATGCAAGACTGTCCCTTCGTATTGCCAGGCGACTTCGTCGGCAAGATTCTTCTTCAAGACTTTTATGCAAGACATTCAACCTCCACTTTTACTTTGATGACTTGGCCAACGACAGGCACTTCTTTCATCTGGAAGACAAGCCCACCCTTCGACTCGCTCAGGGCGGCGCTCCCCTTGACCTCAAACTGGTCCCGCTTAAAGAGCAGGCCTTCCACTTTGAGTTTTATTTCCTGCCCGACCTCACCCCGCGCTTTGCGCGTCCCTCTCCTAGAAGGAGAGGAGAACTGCTTAACCAGCAACGAGACTTTTTCGCCCGCCGTATGTTTGTGACTGCAATCCAAATTGAAAACGCCACACTCTGTCTTCACTTGACCTGATGAAACAATAATTCCATCAAGGACATTGCCCGCCTCCAAAAATCTTGCCGCCCACGCCGAGCCTGGATTTGACCAGACTTCCGCGGGCGTACCCTCGCGGACGATTTCGCCTTCGTGCAAAAGCAGGATACGGTCGGCGATGGTAAAGGCTTCGTCCTGGTCGTGGGTGACATAGATGGCGGGGATTTTTGTCTCATGCAAAATGGAGCGGAGTTCCTGCAAGAGGCTTTCCTTCAAGGTCCTGTCCAATGCGCCAAGGGGTTCATCGAACATCAAAAGCCGAGGCTGGGGGGCAAGGGCGCGGGCGAGCGCCACTCGCTGTTGCTCTCCGCCTGAGAGGTCGGTCACTTTGCGGCACTCGAATTCCGTCAGGTTGACTTGTTTCAGAAGCGCGGAAACACATGAATTGATTTCACCGTCGGGGAGGTTTCGCATCCGCAACCCAAACGCCACGTTGTCAAAAATGTTGAGGTGTGGAAAAAGCCCGTAGTCTTGAAAGACCAGCCCGAAGTCGCGGAGGTGGGTCGGAGTCTGGGCGAGGTCAAGCCCGTTGAACAGTATCAAGCCACGTTCGGGATTCTCCAGCCCAGCGATCATCCGCAAAAGTGTGGACTTTCCGCTGCCTGATGCGCCAAGCAGGCAGACCGTCTCCCCTTCCGCCACGGAAAAAGAAATGCCGCGCAAAAGCGGCTTGCCTTTGTAGGTTTTGAAAATGTCGCGTAATTCGAGCATCAAAATTCTCCAGAGTCGGAAAGACGAAGTTTTTCAATAACCAAAATCGAGAGCGTGGTCAAAAGCATGAGCAAGGTCGCCATCGCCATCGCCTGTCCGAAATTGAGTCCGCCAGGTTGAGAGAGAAAGCGTTGGATGGCAATCGGGATGGTCGGATATTCGGGGCGAGTCAACAGGAGGGTCGCGCCGAATTCGCCGAGCGAGACGGTGAAGGCGAAGGTGGCGGCGCTAAGCGTGGCGCGGGACAGGATAGGAAAGTCCACTGTTTGCCAGACGCGGAAGGGTGACGCGCCCAAAGTGGCGGCGGCTTGTCGAAGTTTTTCGGGGATGGATGCCAACGCGGGCTGGAGTGTGCGGATTACAAAAGGCAGGGCGATGAGCGTATGCGCGATGGGAACGAACCACGGCGAAGCCAGTGCGCGCCCGAATGAGAGGATGAATCCCAGACCAAGCATCACTGCCGACGCGCCCAGCGGAAGCATGATGAACGGGTCGAGGAATTTTTCGAGACGGGTTGGTTTGGCGAGGGCGTACGCGGCGGGATAGCCCAACGTCAGCGAGAGGGCAACAGTTAATCCCGCATACCCAAGCGAGTTCTTCGCGGCTTCAATCGGAGGGACGTAGAATAACGAGCCGCGTCGGTTGATGAAAAGCTCCTTGTAGTAGTCCGCCGTGAATCCGTACTGGACTTCGCCGCGTTGACCACGGTCCGCTTCGAGACGGGTGAGGGAGCGGAGAGGGAGGGAGAGTAAGGGGAAGGTGAAAAAAGTAACGAGTAACGAGGAAAGAGCAAAGACAAAGATTCTTTCTTTGATGGTTCTGGGCTGTCGGGAAATGGAAAAACGCGGGGCAGTTTGGGTGGCGACCTGGTTGATGGAGCGGGTGTAGAGGATGGAAAAGATCAGCGTGAAAATCAGTTGCACCACCGACAGCATGGCGGCAAGCGGCAGGTTGGGAAGTTTGAGCGTGCGCAGGTAAATTTCCACTTCGAGGGTGGAGAACTGCGATCCGCCCAGCAGGAGAATCACACCGAAGCTGGTGAAATCAAACATGAAGACCAGCAGGGCAGCGGCAAGCAGAGACGGTCGCAGCAACGGCAGGGTGACGTTTTTCCACACGCGAAAGGTGTCCGCGCCGAGGGAACGGGCGGCTTGTTCCAGTTTGGGGTCGAGGCGGGAGAGGGCGTTGCCGACGATGCGAATGACGATGGTGGTGTTGTAGAAGACGTGGGCGAATAAGATAAGGATGAAAGGTGAAGGATGAAGGATGAAGGAGAAGGGAGAAGCGAGAAATGGGAAATCAGAAAAGAGGGATGAGAAAATGCCGTGATTGCCGAGCAGGGAGTTGAAGGCGGCGGCGACAACTACCGTTGGCAGCATGAACGGGACGGCGGTCAGTGCGCGGAGAAGGGACTTGCCGCGAAAGTCGAAGCGGGAAAAGAGGATGGCGGAGGGAAGTCCGAGGAGGAAGGTGAGAAGGGTGGAAAGGGCGGCTTGATAGAAAGTAAAAAATAAAGCGTAATTGGTAATTTGTAAATTGGCTGGATCGAGAAACGTGGCAGGGTCAAAGGTAAGGGAGAGGATTTTGCTGAGCGGAAGGAAAAAGAAGTAAAGAAGAAAGAACAGGGTGGGCAGCCAGAGCAAAACACGAGATAACCACGGAGACACGAAGACATGGAGAATTTTTTTTCTCCGTGCTTCAGTGCCTCTGTGGTTCAAAACTTGATTCTGCATGTACCTGTTATTTCATCGCCTCGGACCAGGCTTCGATCCACGAGTCGCGGTTCTTGGAGATTTCATCGTAGGACATTGCGGCGGGTTGTTCGGCGACCTGGGCGTACTTCACGAAGGCTTCGGGGAGTTTGGCGTTCTGGTTCACGGGATAGACGAACATGTTCAGAGGCATGTCTTCCTGGAATTTCTGGCTCAACATGAAATCGACGAACTTCTGGGCGAGCGGCTGGTTCTGCCCGTTCTTGAGGATGCCGACAAACTCGATCTGGCGAAAGCAGGTGTCGGCGGCGACGATGGAAGCTGTCGGGGATTCAGTCAGCGGCTCGGAGGCGAAGACCACTTCCGCGGCGGGGCTGGAGGCGTAGGACAAAACCATTGGCTGCGGTCCCTTTCCAGACGAGGCGGAAAAGTTGGTGTAGTACGCCGTCTCCCAGCCATCCACCACCACGACGCCGTTGGCTTTCAGGCTCTTCCAGTAATCGAGATAGCCATTGCCGAAGTGGGCGCGGGTGGCGATCAGGAAAGCCAATCCAGGCGATGAGGTGGCGGGGTTTTCCACGACCAGCAGGTCCTTGTATTCTGGCTTTGCCAAATCTTCGAGAGATTGCGGGACGGGCAGGTTGTTGTCGGCAAAATACTTTTTGTCGTAGTTAATACAGACATCGCCGTAGTCCACGGGCAGGGCGCGGCTGGACAGGTCAAGCTCGAATTCGTCGGGAATGTCAGCTAGTGCAGGTGACTGATATGACTCGAAAATGTCGGCTTCCAATGCGCGCGAGAGAAAGGTATTGTCCACGCCGAAGAGGACATCTGCCAGCGGGGCGTCTTTGGTAAGGATGGCCTGGTTTAGCAGGGAACCAGCGTCGCCACCTTGCAGGAAGACAACTTTGGCTTTGTTTTCTACTTCAAAGGCTTTAATGGTTTCCTCGCCGATGGCAAAGGAATCATGGGTAATTACGGTCACAGTCTGCGGTTCGGCGGGGGTGGTAGGGGCGCAGGCAGAAAGGAGGAAGGTAAAAAGTAAGATGTAAGAAGAAATATGTTTCATTTGAGGCTCCAGAGATTGGTAATTAGTAATTCGTGATTAGAGAGTGGTTCGGTGGTGGACAATGAGCAACGTACCAGATTGAATTTGGACAGCGGCTTTGTCTCCGAGTATTTCGTTGCTGATGCCGCGCGTCTTGTGCGGATACAAAGTCTCGGACCGCAGCGGCCATTTGAGATTTTCGGTGACGACGCCTGTGACCTCTCCTTGCCAGGGGATGAGCGAAACGATATCGCCAGTCTTTCCGGTGATCTCACATCCATCGCGACAGAAAAAGACTTCTTCGATGCCGTCATCTAGTCGAAGGTCGAAAGTCCAAGGTGTTTCCCTGAGCCTGCCAAAGGGTCGCGGGTCGCTGATGAGGGCAATGTTGCCGAGAGTCTGGTCGAGACGCCCGCCGAGGGCAGCGAGGATGATGACTTGTTCCGGGTTCAGACTCAATGCGTGCTGGATAGCAAGTTCGAGATCGGTTTCGTTTTTGTCGGCGGGGAAGCGGATAATCTCTGCATTCAAAGTTGAACGTTCAACGTTGAACGAATCCAGGTCGCCGATGATGATGTTTGGAATTTTTCCCAGCGCGAGTGCGTGGCGCGTTCCGCCATCGGCGGCAATGATGAATTCATCGCCGCGCAGCAGGGCGCGGGCTTTTTCCAGATCGGGCAGGTCGCCGTTGGCAAAAATGATGATACGGGAGTGGGGATTGCTTCGTCGCGCACTTTCGTTCGCTTCTCGCAATGACATAAAAAATCCTCCGAGGGCGGAGGATGGTTGTAAGAAGATTCAGAATCCCTCCGCTGGTATTAACCAGATCAGGTAATGCGGGTCGAGCAATAGCTCCTCTCAGCCTGTCATGAAGTCCCGAAGTTCTCCGGGAGTGCAGGCTCCCCGTTCGATTGTCGCGCAGAGTATATGACCCTCGCGGATGGATGTCAAGTCAAAAAAACGGACTTGAATCGATTCCCGGGCTGGGGCATTCCGATTTTTCTTACAAAGAATCTATCGAATGTTATTTGTTTTCTTATATTCGCAATTTAATATTGCCGCATCGATAAACAAACAAAGGAGATCGAAAAATGACACTCTATATCCAACCTTATCCGTACCGCCGCATGATCCGCCGTTGGGCGCAGCAGCCTCAACAACCCGAATATCGTTCCCTGGGCGTTAACGTCCGTGAAGCGGATGACGCCTATGTGCTTTCCGCTCTTGTTCCCGGCTTGAAAGCCGAAGATCTGAACATCCAGGTGCTCGAAAATGTCGTGACAATCGAAGGTGAGTATCGCGCCGAGGAAGAAGCCGAATACCTTTTGAACGAACTTCCCCGTGGAAATTTCCGCCGCGCCCTGCGGATGCCCTCCGAAATTCAGGCGAACAAGGTCGAAGCAAGGATTGCGGACGGTGTCCTGACCCTCTCCCTGCCAAAGGCTGAATCAGCCCGCCCGAAGAAGATCAATATATCGGTCAATTAATTTCCTTTCCTCTTTTTTTGCGAGACGCGCGCGCAGGCGGGCGTCTCTTTGTATTTAAATGGAGGCATAATCAGGCAGTATAATTCGTCCATTCCCGATTTTTGGAGTATGCACTGTGCGCGTCAAACATTTCATCTTTACGACTTTGATTCTCGCCCTGCTGGCTGCTTGCGGAACTCCTGCTGCAGAGACGGTTGCCCCGCCCACTGCTGTGCCGACCGTTACGGCCCTGCCTACGGCTACATTGATTCCCACACCGTCCACGCCGCTGGCAATTCTGCTCATCCCCGCCGACATGGATAAAACCTTGTCCGATCTTTACCAGAAGACGGTTTACGACCTGGCGCAGGGATCAGGATTTCGCTTCCAGGTTCGCAACACGCTTTTGCCTGCCGACCTTGCCGACCCAACTTTGAAGGTGGTCATTGCCCTGCCGCCAGATCCCGGAATCGCAGGCATTGCGCCAACAGCGCCCAACGTGCAGTTTCTGGCTGTTAACATTCCAAACCTTGCCCCGGGCGGAAATCTAAGCGTGCTTGCCGGTGATTCACAGGTGGAGGTTCCCGCCTTCCTGGCAGGCTATGTTGCCGCAATGATTAGCGACGAATATCACATTGGCATGATGATCCCCAAGGACAATCCCGACGCCCAGCGTGCATTCAACGCTTTCAGCAACGGCATGACCTATTACTGCGGTTTGTGCCGTACTTTCTACATGACCGCTATCGACTATCCGACCTATGTGGAGGTTCCAGCCGATGAATCCCCATCGCGGTACGGCGGTTATGCAAATGTCCTCGTCAACGACAGAAAGGTCTATTCGATTTATGTGTATCCCACGCTGGCGGACGCGGATTTTCTCTCCTATATTGGAACTCAAGGCGTTTTCCTGATAGGCACTTCGATGCCGGATCCCCGACCCGGCGGCTGGGTGATGACCATTCGCCCCGACACCATCAAAGCCATCCAACTTTCCTGGCCGAACTTGATCTCCGGTCAGGGTGGAATCAATGTTCAGTCCCCGCTTGGCATTGCCGATGTGGACTCAAGCATCCTCACTCCCGGAAAGCTCCGCCTGGCCCAGGAAACCCTCGATGCCCTGCTCGCCGGGCGCATCCTGCCGACAAGTCCGTAACCGATGTCATCCCGCCAGCCCTGTCCCAATGCTGGGTGGGTAAGCCGGTCTTGGATCGCGCAAGATTATCCACCCTTTAACCTTCATCATGGGATTTCCACCATGCGCAGGGGCGGGAGGCGCCCCGCCCCTGCGTTGAATTCTAATTTCCACGCGCTGCAGGGGTCTTGAAGAGCAGGAAGATCAGATTGATAAAGATGCCCACGATGGCGGCGAAGACGATGGCGGGAATTCCATTGGGAAAAAGAAAGGAAACGGGGAAGGGGAATAACCCATCCTTCAACGCGAGGTTGCCACCTATTCCTAAAATGAGGATGACAGAACCCACAGCCAGTTGTTTCGGGTCGAAGAGGTTGACTTTTTCCGATTGGATGAGCGCCACACCCTGCATACCGATCACGCCGAATAGATAAATGCTCAACCCGCCGACCACCGCCGCAGGTATGGTGTTGACCAGTGCCACGAGTTTGCCGAAGAAACCGAATACAATTGCCATGCCGCCTGCCGCCATGAGGACCGCCGTGGAGTAGTTGCGGGTGATGGCCATCAGCGAGTTGTTTTCGCCGTAATTCGTGCCGGCGCATCCGCCGAGGAAACCAACCACGAGATCGTCCGAGCCGTCGGCGACGAGGTTCAATCCGATGAGTTCCTTGATGTTGTAGGGTTTGCGTCCCAACTCCGCGGCGAGTTCGTCGATGTAGAGACTCATCTGGTAGAGGTGCGCAGTCGATTCCGGCACGGTGGCGATGAAGATCAGCGCCACACTGAGCGCCATGCCCCAGGCTTCGCCGCTGGTAAAGGCCGGGAAAGTGAATTTGGGAAGATCGAACCAGGCGGCGTCGGTCACACTGTCGAAGTGGACCAGCCCGAAGGGAATGGCGACAATGTAGCCGAAAATCGCGCCAAGCAGGATGGGTAGCATCCCGATTAAACCTTTCCCTTGCAGATAGACCGAGAACAGAATGGTCGCAATCAAGGTGATGAAGGCCACCGTCCAGGTGGCGGTCGCCGCTTCGGGAGCCGCCCAGTTGCCGGCATTACCGAGAGCGGCGTTTGCCAGCGCCACGCCGATGACCATTGCCATCGAACCGGTGACAATCGGCGGCAGGACTCTATCCAGCGCGGATTTGCCGACCCGCATGATGAGCAGTCCCACCAGAATTTCGAAGACGGCGGTCAGAATAATTCCAACTTGAACGATCTTTACGCCTTCGGGACAATAGGTTGCGGTGGAGTTGTAGCAATCGGGCGCAAACTTGCTCATCACCGTCATGACCACTGCCATGTACGAGAACGACGAACCATAATACATGGGAATCTTGCGTTTCGAGACCAGCAAGGCGATGATCGTGCCGAGCCCCGACGCAAGCAGGGTGATGCCCACATCGAACTTGGTCAGGATGGCGACCAGTACCGTGGCGGGGAACATGGTCAGGAACTGCTGGAAGCCAAGACCCAGCATGGCTCCGAGGGGCGGGGTGTCGTCGGGCAGGTAGCCGAGAACAGGGGATTTGCTTTCTGCGGACATGAATTCTCCTTCGAGATAAGGGTATAAAAAAAGAGAGCCGCTAAAAGCGACTCTCCGATTTCAAAAAAATAAAGACACCTGTTCCAGGGACTTTCGGATATGGATGGAACTTGTGTCGACAGGTTGCAGGCATTGGGGCTGATTTTATGCGGATGGCGGATTCTGTCAAGAGTGGAACAAGAAGTGTTCATGGTTTTAGCAAAGCCGAGAAAACCTCAATGCGAATGGCACGAATTGTCGAATGGGTCGAATAAAAACGGGAAAATCGAGCAATTCGCCCATTCGAGATATTCACGTTAAAACGGCCGCACAAAAACACGCGACTTGGACTACCAAATTACTTCACCACCACCCTCACCTGTTCCCGCATGTACAGCGGCACGTAGTAATGTCCGCCGGAGTTTTTGCCGCTGGAGCCGGAGCCTTTCCAACCGCCGAAGGGTTGGAAGCCCGGCCACGCGCCCGTCGTCGCTCCCTGCGGACGGTTGGCATAGGTCACGCCGGCTTCGATTTTGTCGAAGAACCATTCGGTTTCTTCGGGCGAGCCGTAGAACCCGGCGGTCAGACCGTAGTTGACGTTATTGGCGATGTACATGGCTTCATCAAGGTCCTTGACTTTGCCAATTGTGGCGATGGGCAGGAACATCTCATGCTGCCACAGGCGGTGGGACAGCGGCAGGTCGGTGACGAAGGTCGGCTCGCAGAAGAAGCCCTTGTCGTACATGCCACCGGTCTTGACCTTGCCGCCGGTCAGGAAGACTCCTCCGTCCTGATTGATTTCCTCGCAGTAATTTTGAAAGTCTTTATATGCCGCGAGGTTGATGACCGGTCCCGTGTAGGTGGAGCGCTCGGTCGGGTCACCGATGACCAGCTTCGAGCCGAGGTCCTGCAAGCGGGGGACCAGCTCATCGTAAACAGAGTCCACTACCAGCACGCGCGAAGCGGCGGAGCATTTCTGTCCCTGCAAACCAAATGCCGAGCGGACGATCCCAATCGCGGCGCGTTCCAAATCCGCTTTCTCCGAGACAATGACCGGGTTCTTGCCGCCGAGTTCCAAAATCAACGGACGGACGTAATTCCGCTTGCCGAAGTCTTGGAACATCCTCATGCCCACGTCGAAGGAGCCGGTGAAGGTCACGCCCGCCACTTCGGGGCTGTCGATCAGCGCCTGACCCACCACCGAGCCAGCACCCGTGACGAAGTTGACCACGCCGTCGGGGAAGCCTGCGTCGCGGAAACAGTCAATCAGCAGGCGCGCGACCCAGGCGGTGTCGGTGGCTGGCTTGACCACGACCGTGTTGCCCGCGACCAGCGCTGCGCCCATCGGTCCACCCGTGAGCGCGAAGGGGAAGTTGAACGGCGAGATGACCAGCCACACGCCGTAGGGTCGCAGTACCGACACGTTGCGCGACTCGTAGCCGACAAGCGGGTCCCTGCCCATCTCGACGATGTAGCCGTTGTTCTTTTCCATTTGATGGCAGGAGTAATAGATGAGGTCGGCGGTCTCTTGCACGTCGCCCAAAGATTCCATGCGGTTTTTGCCCACCTCCAACACCATTGCCGCGCCCAACTCGAAAATACGTTCTTCGATTAGCGACGCCGCTTTGCGCAGCAACTCCACGCGCTTCTGCCACGGCGTGCGGCTCCAGGCGGGAAAAGCCTTGTGTGCCGCATTCAATGCTTGCTGGGCATGTTCGAGATGTCCGCGTTGCATTTTCGCCAGAATCCAATCGGTGTTGACGGGGGAGTGGTCGTTGTAAGTCTTGTCGGATTTCACGTCCTTCCCGCCGATGAACATGCCGTACTCTTTGCCCATGTTCTGCTTGAGTTTTTCCACGGCCTTGTCGAAACCGATGTGCAGTTCTTCGGGGGGGTTGAACATGGTGGAGTAGGTGAGTCTAAAGTCTGTCATTTGTACCTCGTTTGTAGTTTTCATCCTTCGACTGCGCTCAGGACGAATTATTGTGAATTATATGATAAAAATACAATAAAGACAATATTTGTCATATTTTGGGTTTACACGTTGTCTATCATCTCATAAAACAAAATCAGAATTGTGTCATGCTGAGGGGCGTTTTTTGCCCCGAAGCATCTCTACCTTGATGGGTTCAAGACCCTTCGTTCGCGAAAAACACGCTCCCTCAGGGTGACATGTAACTCAAATAATTCAAAAGGAGATTTCGATGAAACCCCGCTTTCTTTTCTTGACGATGGGACTGGTCGCCGCTCTGACAGTTGCATCCTGTTCCGCTCCTGCCGCGCCCCCCACAGAGGCTTCCCCACAGGAGGCTGCACCTGTCCCCGCCGCCGCTCCAACAAACACATCCGCGCCCGAAACAACAGTGATTCCTGCTGATACTGTTGCTCCCACACAAGCCGCTGAAGTGCAACCCATCCCCACCTCGCGCGGACCAAAACTCGAAGCCACCGACCCGGCCACGGTCAGCCTGGCTTCCGGTCAACTGCAACTGGTGGAGTTTTTCCGCTTCACCTGAGGTACATGCCGTTCCATGGCGCCCATGGTTCATGGGCTTGAAGCGGAGTATTTTGGCAAAGTCAAGTTCTCGTATCTCGATGCCGACGACCCCAACACCGATGAGTTTCAGAGTGCGCTCGGTTTCCAATACCAGCCTGAGTTCTATCTTCTTGATGCAGAAGGAAATGTCTTGAAGAAGTTCATTGGCTTCACTTCCCAGGATGATTTTGTAGCGGAGTTCGAGAAACACCTTCAATAGTCCATCAACTTGATTTCTGAAACAAAACCCCGCAGATGCAGTATCTGCGGGGTTTCGTGATGACATGAAAATTTACTCCTCAAGCGGAATATACTTCTTCGGCGGACGAATCCCCGCCAACCCTTTGAAAGAATTCTGGATCGCTTGCATATCCGCTTCGATATCCTCGGTGGGGTAAAACATTTCCCCAATATGGACTGTCTTGTGTTTGCCATCCACCTTGGTCATTACGATGGGAATCCCAGCTCCCTTGGCAATGTGATAAAAGCCGCGCTTCCATTCCTTGACCCCATGCCGAGTCCCTTCGGGAGCGATGACCAGGATGAATTGTTCGGCGTTGTTGCAAGCCTCCACCGTTTGCTCCACCAACCCCGTGGACTTGGAACGGTCAACGGGAATGCCGCCGCAATAATAAAAGAACCAGCCAATCGGACTGCGGAATAACTCCACCTTACCCATGTAACTCACATTAATTTTTAAGTGAAAAATAATACCCAGGAACAGGATAAAATCCCAGTTGGAGGTGTGTGGCGCGCCGATGATGACGTATTTGGAAAGGTCGGGCAATATTCCTTCCACATTCCATCCCGCCAGGCGCATGATGGAATTGCTTGTAAAACGCAAAAGTGGGCTGACAATCGGGGTGTTGAAAATCGTGGTTTTCATATTTCCTCATTTGTAAAACCCTGAATACCGATCAATGCGTCGCATCGTTACGAATCTGTGGTTAAATAACCACATGGCACTCAAATCATCCCTCCGTACCATCATTTATCAAAGTGAAAAAGTTCTCCAACGCCTGCGTTTCGCTTCCCCGTCCCCCGACCTTCCCGTCCTGCTCGGCATTTCATTTCCCAAAAGCGGCACGCATCTGCTCGACCAGATTTTACTTGGATTCTCGAATGTTGCGCCATTCTCGAAACGCCTGCACTCTTTTTACGCCGAATACGAAGGCGAGAGCGGGCGCAAGCGCAGTCCCGAACAAGCCGTCGCCTGGCTCGACTCCCTTCGACCGCGTGACGTGGCGTCGGCGCATCTCTTTGCCCGACCCGAAGCCGTCCGCCGCGTTTGCTCACCGAAGTTCGCGCCGTATTTTATTTTCCGCGACCCGCGTGACGTGGTTGTCTCGCACGTCTTCTACGTCACCGACATGGAAGCGCGCCACGTCCACCACGATTATTATCAATCCCTGCCCGATTTCGATGCGCGGCTCAAGGTCAGCATTTTGGGACGGCCTGATTCTGAGGCGGAATTCCCCAACATAGCTGGACGCTTTGCCCCTTACCTCGATTGGTTGAACCAGCCCGAAGTGTTGAAAATCCACTTCGAGGATTTGATCCACGACCGCGCCGCGACGCTGACCCAAATCATGGACCACCTCCTCCAGCGGATTCCGCTCCGCGCCACCCGCGAGTTGATTCTGGATTCCCTCGAAACCTCCATCAACCCGAAGAAGTCTCCGACCTTCCGCTCGGGCAAAACGGGCGAATGGAAAAAACATTTCAACGACGAAAACAAAAAGATATTCAAGGACGTGGCGGGCGATTTGTTGGCAAAACTGGGGTATGAGAAAGATAATAATTGGTAAAGGGTAATTGCCAATCTCCAATTACCATTTATGACCCGTTCCCATATCGTCCGCGCCGTATAATGGCATCGATTAAATAGGAGACTGCCATGAAAAAGAACAAGCTTGCGGATCTCTTTACTGATAACAATATTTTATTGTTATTGGGTTTGGCGCTATTTCTTCTCCACATGTTCACCAACCACCAATACGGATTTCATCAGGATGAAATGGTCAAAGAGGTTGGGGACATCTATGCCGCCCTGCCCGACGAAGAAAAAGCGCGGACGGGCATCGTCACTGGCGAGAACGACGAAGCCGCCGCGTTGAACATCTTTGGCGGCGGGTACGGACTCCCCAAAGCCGTCAGCGGATCGGACACTTTCTACCTGCGCGGTTATGGGAATCCGCCGCCCGAGACGGTGATCGTCGTGGGATTCGACTCCTACTACCTCAACCTTCTTTTCGACCAATGCGCTATGGCAGGATCAACCGTCAACTCATACGGGATTGACAATGATCTGGCGAACCCATCCCAAATTTACGTCTGCCGAAAAGTCCGTTTGCCTTGGGATGAATTTTGGGAGAAGATGAAACATTATTCGTGAACTGTTCCACGGTATCCGCTTCTTCGCGGCGCAGATCCGACGACTTTGGCGGCTGGTCATAAAATCTCGAAACCGAAAAGGTTAAATAAATTCAGGAATCCCAAATGGCAAATGAAAGAATGGTAGTGAAATGGAATTGGATAAAGTCGGCTGTAAAACCGGCGGCGCTTGGCTGGCTGATCGTCGTTGTTGGGATTATCCTGCGTGTAAGACAATACCTCGCAAACCGGTCGTTTTGGGGCGATGAAGCAAGTCTGGCATTGAATATCGTCTCCCGGTCTTTCGAGGGTTTGACGGAGCCGCTTGGCTATCATCAAGCCGCGCCTGTCGGTTTTTTGTTTATCGAAAAACTCCTGATCATCCTTTTGGGAAACGCCGATTACATCCTGCGCCTGTTTCCGTTGCTCTCCGGGATTCTGGCGGTATACCTGATTTACCGTGTTGGACTGGATCATTTTGGCGCGGCAGGGATATTCGCGCTTGCGATGTTTGCCATGAATTCGTGGCAGGTTTTTTTCTCTTCGGAACTCAAACAATATTCCGGCGATGTGATGGCTGCTTTGCTGCTGACGCATCTATCGTTCCGCTGTTTAAGAGACAAGCCGCAGGCAGTGGATTTTCTGTGGCTGGGCAGCCTGGGAACAATCTTGATTTGGATATCTCATGTGTCGGTTTTCATTCTGCCCGGCATCGGGCTCGCGTTGGTTTTAGAAAAATACGCGCGAAAGAAGCCAATTCCCCTTGTATGGCTGGTGGGACTGGGCGGCGCGTGGTTGGTCTCGTTTGGTATCGATTACCTGATTGCGTTACGGCACACAGCCACAGATCGGTATTTTCTATCCTTTTGGAAAAAATCCTTCCTTCCCCTGCCCCCCTGGTCGGATGTTCCCTGGCTTATCAATGTCTATTACAAATTCGTGTTGATCACCCTGAACGGAACAGACACAGGCATGGACCATATGATGCCAATCCTCGGAATCATCGGCATCGCTTCACTCGCCGCAAGACGGCCAGGCATGGCGGTGACCCTTGCCTTCCCTTTCATCATGACCTTGATCGCTTCCGCCTGGCACAAGTACCCGCTTTCCCATCGGTTCATGCTTTTCCTCGTCCCATTGACTCTTCTATTGATGGCGGAAGGCATCGGGCGGATCTATTTGATCCTTGCGAAATGGCAAAGGCATTTTGCATTGGTCGTATGCGGAATCCCCGTCGTATTCATGACGCTTCTCCCTGTCCAAAATGCAATTGGCGGATTCAAATCTCCGGCGACCATCTCGGAAATAAAGCCGGTTATGAAATATATCGAAGAACACAGGGAGGAGGGCGATGTTATCTATCTCCATTATCATTCCGTTCCCACTTTCACCTATTATGCTCCCTTTTACCGCCTTGATGATGAAAATATCATCGCGGGAGCGTACAGGCAATCTCCCCAAAAAGCGCTCGACCGTTTCTTCATCGACGTGAAGGACCTCAGGGGACATGACAGGGTATGGTTCGTCCTGTCTGAACCCCCCTTTTGCGGCGGTTGTGAAGGTGATATCCAGGAATATTTCACCAACTACATCGACAAATATGGCCTGATGTTGGATGGCGTTCACGCCGTGAATTCAGCGGCCTATCTCTACGATATGAATCCATAGCGAAGTCCGGAGGTGTTTCTTTTTGCTCTTTATTACTAATCCCGTCTTTGACTTTCAGTCTGGCTTCGTGTTTTAGATCATAAATCGAGTTGAGGTTTTTTTGAATTGCTCCATCGTCATCCGCGCGTATAACGAAGAAAGCCATATCGGGCGTTTGCTGGAGGGAATCCGCCACCAGACCGTTAAAGATGTGGAAGTCATCCTCGTCGATTCCGGCTCGACTGATGGGACTGTGTCCGTTGCTGAGTCTTTCGGAGCGCGGGTCGTTCATATTCGTCCCGCCGAATTTACTTTTGGGCGTTCGCTCAACTTCGGAATTAAGTCTGCGAGCCGCGAGTTGGTCGTCATTGCCAGCGCCCACGTTTACCCCGTCTATCCCGACTGGCTGGAGACTTTGCTCCGCCCGTTCGAGGATGAACATGTGGCCTTGACCTACGGCAAACAGCGCGGATACGAAGGATCGAAATATTCCGAACATCAAATCTTCCGCCAGTGGTATCCCGATTTCAGCAAGCCCAGGCAGGAGACCGCCTTCTGCAATAACGCCAATGCCGCCATCCGCAAAAGTCTGTGGGAGAAAAATAATTACGACGAAACGCTGACGGGTCTCGAAGACCTTGCCTGGGCAAAATGGGCGAAGGAGCAGGGACATGCCATCGCGTACGTTGTCGAAGCCGAGATTATCCATGTCCACAATGAAACGCCGCACGGAGTCTACAACCGCTACCGTCGCGAAGCGATGGCGTTGCGAAAAATCTACCCCGAAGCGCATTTCAACTTTTATGACTTCCTGCGCCTGACCGTTGCCAACATTTTCAGTGACCTCTGGCATGCCGCCCGCGAACGTGTTCTGCTAAAAAACCTTGCCCCCATTTTCTGGTTCCGCTTCATGCAGTTTCACGGTACGCGTATCGGTCACCGCCAGACGAGCCTGGTCACGCCACAGTTGCGGGAAACTTTCTACTATGCGAGGGAGAGAAAGGGGAAAGAGGAAGAAAAACGGGATATGGAGCCGATTCGATATCACGACGGATAGTTGCCGTTGCTGCCTGCCGAAGAGAAACGGCGCCTCGACCAGCAAATTCGACGCTCTGCCAGGAATATTAGACTTTATCGGTAATAATGTTTTTGGCGTCAAAACACCTATTTTCAAGGGTATTTTGCTTGTCAAGTTCTTATTTCCGATAGAGTCTATTGTTCCAACAGTACCTCTTGAAAAAGCCATACTCCGCGCGTTTGGAATGCTTCCACTTTTGATTTTAATCCATTATCATCGGGGCTTAAAATGAAAACCTCCGACTTCGACTACCACCTGCCTGAATCTTCCATCGCCCAGACTCCCGTTGAGCCGCGCGATTCTTCCCGACTGCTGGTTTTGGACCGCGCCACTGGAACTGTGGAACACAAGACCTTCCGTGACCTCAGCCTGATTCTGAGTCCTGACGATCTGCTTGTCCTCAATCGGACTCGGGTCATCCCCGCGAGAATCTTCGCCAAAAAAGAAACAGGCGGACGGGTGGAACTGCTTCTTCTCCGCCGCCGCGACTCGTTAACTTGGGAAGCATTAGTGGGCGGGAAGGGTTTGCGCGTAGGCAAAAAGATTGTTGTGGAAAATGGTATCCATGCGGAAATCGTTGAAACCCTCGAAGGCTCCGAACGATTGATTCGATTCTCTGAACCCATTGAGCCTTACTTTTCTAAAGTGGGCAATGTCCCCCTGCCGCCGTACATCCATGAAAAACTGACCGACCCCGAACGCTACCAGACCGTTTATTCGCGTGACGTTGGTTCCGCCGCCGCGCCCACGGCTGGACTTCACTTCACGCCGCATCTGTTGGATGAGTTGAAACAAAAAGGTGTGAAGACCGCTTACGTTACCCTGCACGTCGGTTTGGACACCTTTGCTCCCGTCACTGAGGAAAATCCCGAGGAGCACAAGATACACACCGAATGGTGCGAACTTCCGCGGGAGACGGCAGACCTCATCAACCAGACCAAACAAAACGGCGGACGGGTGATTGCCGTTGGCACCACTTCCGTCCGCACGCTTGAGTCTGCTGCAATCGTCAATCGTCAGCCGTCAATCGTCGATTCTTTTGCTGGTCCCACCTCCATCTTCATCCTCCCCGGTTACCAGTTCAAGGTCGTGGACGCGATGATCACAAACTTCCACTTGCCAAAGTCCACACTGATCATGCTGGTCAGCGCCTTTGCAGGACGGGAGAGAATTCTGCAAATCTATGAAACCGCCGTCAAAGAGGGTTATCGCTTCTACTCGTTTGGCGATGCAATGTTCATTGCGTAGGTCGGTCTTCTGAATACACCACAATCTTGTTTCTTCCGCTCTGCTTTGCCTGATACATGGCTTCATCAGCCATGGAAAGGATGGCATCGCTGTCTGTGGCATGGGTCATGAAAATGGCAATGCCAATTGAGATCGTCAGGCGGATGACCCTGCCGTTGGACTCGATTTCCAAATCTGCGATGCTCTTTCTGAAATATTCGGCGCGCTGCAGGGCGTCATCCAGACCCACTTCGGGCATGATGACCATGAACTCCTCGCCGCCATAGCGGCAGGCAATGTCACTTTGGCGCGTATGGGTTGCGATCACATTCGCCACCGCGGTCAACGCTTGGTCTCCAGCCTGATGCCCGTAGGTGTCGTTGATTTCCTTGAAGTGATCCAAATCCATCAGCAGGAACGCGATGGGATGGTTTTTACGCAGGGCGCGGCTGGATTCGGCGTCGAGTCTTTCGCGAAGATAATGGCGGTTGTAAAGACCCGTCAACGCGTCGCGGACGGATTGCTCGCGCAGTTTTGTCTGTGTCTCCTGCAGCTCCTGCGTGCGTTGCCTGACCCGTTCCTCCAATTCAAGGTTGATCCTGCGGACACTGTTGATGCGAAGCTGAACCCCACCCAGGACAACAAGAATGCCTGTCAGTGTCGCCACGATGCGGAACCACCACGTCCCCCACCAGGGTGGCAGGATTTCGATTTCGAGCATGGCTGGGACATCATTGGGGACGCCGTCGTTGTTCGTCGCCCGCACCATGAAGGCGTAATGCCCCGGCGACAAGTTGGTGTAGGTCGCCTCCTGTTTGGAGCGCAGCGGCGACCAGTCATTGTCGAAGCCTTGCATCTTATATTGATACAGGTTCTTCGCCGATATCTGGTAACTGAGCGCGGCGAATTTTATCGTAAATACAGACTGGTCATGCGTCAGCGTGATTTTCTTTGTCTTTTCGATGGGCTGTGGCAGGAGTTCGCCTCCCATGGGAACGGTTTCGTTGAATAATTGGAAGTCGGTGAAAACCACACGGGGGAGATAGGGATTGTCGGTGATGGCAGCGGGATCAAAGAAAGTCAACCCGTTGGGTCCGCCGAAGAAGATCTCGCCATCCGGTCCCCGGTGGGAACTTGCAATCGCAAACTGGTCGCCCTGCAAGCCGTCGCGGGCATCATAATTGCGGACCGCCCCCGTTTCCAGCGAAAGGTTGCTGATTCCTTTGCTGGTGCTCAACCACAGGTCGTTATTTTTCCCCGGCTGAACGCCCACAATCCTGTTGTTCGGCAGACCATCGCCGGTTGTGTAGTTTTGCCATTGTCCAGTTGCAACGTTCAAGCCGCTCAAGCCGTTCGATGTGCCAGCCCAGACCATGCCGTTTTCCTCGTCGAGATAAATGGCGTGAACCGTGTCGCTGAGGATGCTGTTGGGGTTTTCGGGGTCGTTCCGATGGTGGGTGAAGGTCTCCGTCTTCGGGTCGAGCAGGTCGAGTCCGCCGCGCGCGGTGGCAATCCACACTTGCCCCGATTTTTCGACAGTGATGTCGTAAATCGTATCTTCGGATAATGAATTGGGGTTTTCGGGGTCGTTGAAATATTCCTTCTCCATCCTGCCTGTTTTCGGGTTGAACAACTCCAGCCCGAAGCCGAGCGTGCCGAGCCATAGTTTCCCATTCCCCGCCGAGTCGATGACAGTCAGGAAGTTTGTGTTGACTGCTATGTCCGGCGCGTCGGCGGAATATTTGTAGGCGGTGAATTCACCAGTCTTCGGGTCCATGCGGTTGAGTCCGCCGCCCGATGTGGTTGCCCAGAGGATGCCTTTTTCGTCGCGGAAGATATGGTAGATTTTGTTGTTTGAAATGCTGGCTGGGTCGTTGGGGTCATTCTTGTAAACGGTCATTTCGCCTGTCTTGCGATTCAGGCGGTTGAGTCCGCCGCCAAAGGTGCCAATCCAGACGATGCCGTTTTTCTCGGCGAGGGCGCAGTAGACGCTGTTGGAACTCAATGAGTTTGGGTCGCCGGGAATGTTGCGATATAACCCAAAGCGCCACAATGCCGGGTAGAGTTTGTTCACGCCGCCGTAGCGGGTGGTAATCCACATCACGCCCGCACTATCCTCGGCGATCCAGAAAGCGTCGCTATGGCTGATTGTGAAGGGGTTGTTGGGGTCGTGTTTGAACGACCTGAATGTTTCCGTTCCGCGGTCGAATAAAATCAAGCCACCGTTTTCGGAAGTAATCCACAGATTTTTGAAACGGTCTTCATAGATGTTCCACAACCTGTCGTCGCCGATGCTGGTCGGGTCATTGGGGTCGTAGCGGTATGCTTTGAATTTGCCCGTGGCACGGTCGAAACGGTTCAAGCCGCCGCCGCGCGTCCCCACCCAGAACGCGCCTTCGCTGTCCTCCCGAATTGCCCAGACGCTGTTGCTGCTGATGCTGGTTGGGTCGTTCGGGTCGTTTTTGAAAGTGGTGAAATCATCGGTTTCGGGTTCGTAGCGTTGGAGTCCGCCGCGAGTCCCCACCCAGATGGTGTTGGAACTGTCCTGGTAGATTCGATACACCACCGTGCCAGCCAACGAGCGGGGATTTTCTGGGTCGTTGGCGTAATTAGTGAAAGTCCCTGTCTCACGGTCGAGATGACTCAACCCGCCGCGCGTGCCGATCCAGATGCTGCCGTCTTTGGCTTCCAGCAATGACCAGACACTGTTGTCGATGAGGCTATTGGGATTGGATTCGTCGTGAACGTACAAACTGAACTTGCCCGTCTGCGGGTCATAGACGTTCAACCCGCCGGGGTCGGTGCCAATCCAAATCAAGCCATCGCTGCTTTCGATGAGGGCAAAGGTGTTGTTGTTGCTCAGGCTGTTGGGATTGTCGGTGTTGTGCAAAAATGTGGTGAAGGAATAACCGTCGTAGCGCGCAAGCCCGTCTTCGGTGGCAAACCACATAAATCCCTGCCGGTCTTGCAAAACAGAGAGGACGGTGGCGTTTGGCAGCCCGTCTTCGACGGTGAGGCGTTCAAAGCGCACAGATCCAGCAAAGGGGTTTTCGTTTGTAAATGGAGATGCCTGCACATTCAGGTTTTGGACAAAACAGACATCGAGCAGAAAGATCCCCACAACGAATAGCGATATTGCCCGAAAAATTTTCATGATTATCCTCATGATGACGAAGAGGGAAAAAATCTTTTATATTATACGGAAAAACACCCCCGTATGACATACAGTTTTGTAGAGTCAGACAAGATGTATATACATATCAAAAGAGGCTGTTCTCTTCGAGAATAACAGCCTCTTTTCGAATATTTTACTCGGACCTTTTTGCCAGCGCTGCTTCGATGATCTGCTGCACTCTTGGCGCAATGCTCGACGGGTCAGGGTGCAAGCCTTCGACCAGCAATGCGCTGTCGTAGATTTGCTCGATGATGATGTTTTGCAGTTCCGAGCCTGCTTCCAGTTTGAGCAGGTTCTTCAGGATGGTGTGCGAGGGGTTGAGTTCCAAAACCTTCTTCGGGATTTCGTATTCGCGTCCGAGATATTTGTAAACCCGCTGTAATTCGGGGTTGGCGTTGGCGTCTGCATCCGCCAGGCGCGCCACCGATTGATATAACCTATTGCTGGCGCGGACGTCCGTTACGCGTTCGCCCAATACCTTCTTGAATTGTTCCACCAGCCCGCCGAAATCCGCTTCGGGGATTTTCTCTGCTTCGGTTTCGTCTTTCGGCTTCTTGCTGGTGTCCACTTCCGCCTGCGCGACGTTCTTCAACTCGAAATCCTTGTATTTGTGCAAACCCATCAGCATAAACGAATCCATCGGGTCGGTGAGCAACAGAACCTCCGTTCCTTGCGAGTGGAAATAGTCGAGATGTGGGCTTCGCAACACGGACTTTGGGTCTTCACCGACGATGTAGAAAATTTCCTTCTGACCATCCTTTATGCGGGAGACATATTCTTCGAGAGACGACCACGCTTCGGGTTTGAGATTGGTCTTGAATCTCAGCAGCGGGTTGATGCTATCCGCGTCAGCGGGTGTGGCGGCGACGCCTTGTTTTAGATAAACGCCGAACTCCTGCCAAAACCGGTGATACTTTTCCGTATTGTTCTTGGCAAGGTTTTCCAACTCCTTGATGATCTGATTGGTCAGCACCTTCTTCAACTTCGGCATCAGCCCGCTGGACTGGACTGTCTCGCGTGAGACGTTGAGCGGCAGGTCTTCCGAGTCCGCCACGCCCTGCGCGAACCGCAGATATTCGGGCAACAAGTCTTTGTTGTATTCGTCAATCAAAATGTTGCGCGAGTACAACTTCAAGCCGTCATCCTTTCGCAGTGAGAAAATTCCGCGCTCCGCCTTGCTGGGGATGAAGAGCAGCGCGTACAACTGCACAGGCGCATCGATGGATATGTGGATGTGAGTCAGCGGTTCCTCGAAGTCCAGCGTGGTCTGGCGATAAAATTCCTTGTACTGTTCCTCGGTCACTTCCTGCTTCGACGTGCGCCACAGGGAAGTCTGCTTGTTGACCGCTTCCTTGCCCTCGCCGACGTAAATCGGGAAGCCGATGTAATCCGAATGTTTGTGAATAACGTTCTTGATGCGATATTCCTCGGCAAACTCAGCGGCATCTTCCTTCAATTTGATTTCGACTTTCGTGCCGCGCTGGTTCATTTCTACAGTGCTGATTTCGTAACTATCGTCGCCTGTGGCGAACCAACTCACCGCCTCCGCCTGCGGATCGAACGAACGCGACGTCACCCGCACCGATTCCGCGACCATGAACACGGAATAGAATCCCACCCCAAACTGACCGATGACCTGGACGAAGTCCGCTGTTTTGTCTTTTGCGGCGTCCAAAAACTTGCGCGCGCCCGATTGGGCAATCGTGCCAAGGTTTTCGATGACCTCGTCCCGCGTCATGCCGATGCCCGTATCCTGGATGGTGAGCGTGCGCGAGTCCTTGTCCGCGGTGATGTGAATCTTCAACTCGGCGGCGGGGTCGAGGACGTTCTGGTTGGTCACCATCTCGAAGCGCAGGCGGTTGAGCGCGTCGGATGCGTTCGAGAGCAGTTCCCGCAGAAACACTTCGCGGTCTTTGTACAGCGAGTGGATCAAAATATTGAGCAGTTGTTTTGTTTCTGCTTTGAAAGTGAATTGTTGTGCTTGTATGTCGGTCATGGTTCGACTCCTGCAAATCAATTTGTAAGAAATTGTGTTGAAACTCTAACCCTTCGAACCCAAATTTTATACTGTGTGTGCTAATGCGGTAGTAAGAGTTTTGTTAGAAAAAAATCAATGCAAAGATTTCCAAATTCAATCTTGTATTGTCTGAATTCTTCGTTATACTATCGTCCCATGGAACTTTCTGCTGCCATTCATTTGTTGGGAGACATTCTAGGAAATGTCATTACCGAGATCGAGTCACCGGAGTTGTTTGCCACCGAAGAGCGTATTCGCGCCGCGGCCAAAGACCGTCGGGGAGGGAGTGCCGGGGCGGCTGACCAGCTCAAGGCGGAGATCGAGGCGCTCGATGCCGATTCTGCCCGCGCGGTCGCATCCGCATTCACGTCCTACTTCGATCTGGTCAATCTTGCCGAGGAAAACCAGCGCACGCAACAATTCGCCGAGGACGAGAAAAAACTTTACCCGGAACCCGTCGAAGAGTCGATAGCCGAGGCGGTTGCCTTGTTGAAGGAGCAGGGGGTGACGCCTGAGCAGATGCAATCCCTGCTCGACAATCTGTCCATCGAGCTGGTTCTGACCGCCCATCCCACCGAGTCGCGCCGCCGCACGATTTTGGGAAAACTCCAGCGCATTGCCCAGATGCTCGATGACCTTTCCAACAGGGATTTTACGCCGCGGGCAAAGGAAAAGATTTACGAGAAGATTTACGCCGAAGTCGTGTCCATGTGGCTGACCGACCGTCATCGCACGGCCCGCCTCACGGTCACGGATGAAGTCCGCACCGGGCTGTACTACGTCGAGTCCATTTTCTGGGATGTGCTGCCTGAACTTTACAGCGACCTCGACCATGCGCTTGCCCGGTATTATCCCGAAGTGAATTTGCCTTCACGCTGGCTGAGTTTTGCCTCGTGGATCGGCGGTGACCGGGACGGAAACCCGTATGTTACACACAAGGTCACGGCTGAAACCCTGCGCCTGCATCGAGGTCTTGCCGTGGAAAATCACCAGAAGACCCTGCACGAGCTTTCCCGCCGCCTGAGTCTCAGCGTCCGTCACCTGCCGCCCCAGCCGGAACTCAGCGCGTGGATCGAATCGCAGCGTCCCTTCCCGCCGCACGTGGCATACATCGAAGAACGCTACGTTGCCGAGCCTTACCGTCTCGTGCTTTCCATGCTCGCCGCCGACTTGAAGGACGCTTCGAGCGATAACATGACCGAGCACCTGCTCGATCGCAAGCCGCATCAGGCGCGCATCCGTTTGGCTCAATTGCTGAAGCCGCTCGCCGCCATTTCCGAAAGCCTGCCGGCTCCGCTGGCCCAGGACGAAATGAAGAAGATTCTGCGGCAGTTGAACATCTTCGGCCTCCACTCCCTGCGGCTGGACATCCGCGAAGATTCGAGCCGTTTCAATGCCGCCATGGACGAAACCCTGCGCGCCCTGGGTCTGGCTCGCGATTTCAGCGCGATGCCGGATGAAGAAAAGATTTCGCTTTTGACTCGTCTGTTGACTGATCCCCGTCCCGAGCTTTCGTCGCAGCCCGGAGTGACTCCCGCCACCGCCGAAACCTGGCTGCTGTTCCGATTGATTGCCCGTACCCGTGAAATTTACGGGTTGGATTTGCTCGGTCCCGTCATCATCTCGATGACCAAATCCGCTGCTGACGTGTTGATCGTGTTGCTGCTTGCCCGTTGGTCTGGCTGCGACGACGCCCTGCAAATTGTCCCACTTTTTGAAACCGTCCACGATCTGCGGATTGCGCCGTCTGTTCTGGAAACGCTCTTCACCCTGCCAGTTTATCGTGAACACCTTTCCTCTTGCAACGACGCTCAAATGGTGATGATCGGCTACTCGGACAGCAACAAAGACGGCGGCTACGTCATGGCCAATTGGTCGCTTTATCAAGGGCAGGAAAACATCACGCAGGTTGCGCGCGAGCACAACATCACCCTGACTATTTTCCACGGCCGCGGTGGGACAGTGGCTCGCGGCGGCGGGCCCGCCAACCGCGCCATCCGTGCCCAGCCGGTGGGCAGCATTAACGGGCGGTTCCGGCTCACGGAGCAGGGTGAAATCATCGCCTCGCGTTATCCCAACCTCCCGCTGGCGCATCGTCACCTCGAACAGATCATCCACGCGGTGCTGCTGGCTTCATCGCCGGCGAAAAGCAAGGTCGAGATTCCAGCCGTCTGGCGCGCCAACATGGATTCGATGTCCGAAGTCGCGCAGCAGGTTTATCGTCACCTGGTGTATGAAACCAAAGGGTTTATCGATTTCTGGCAGTTCGTGACTCCCATCGACGAGATCAAACGCCTGCACTACGGTTCACGTCCCGCCGCCCGCGCCCCAAGCGGCGGAGTGACCAAAATCCGCGCCATTCCCTGGGTTTTCTCGTGGATGCAATGCCGCTTCAACCTGCCCAGTTGGTTTGGGCTTGGTTCCGCGCTGGTTTCGGTGAAAGACATGACCCTATTGCGGGAAATGTACGCCGGCTGGCCTTTTTTCACGTCCCTGCTCGATAATACCGAAATCTCCCTCCTCAAAGCCGACATGGACATCGCCGCCCTGTATGTTGACCTTGTCCCAGATCGGAATCTGGCCGACAGCGTCTTCAATGTCATCCACTCTGAATACGACCGGACGCGTGAACTTGTCCTTGCCATCAGCGGACACACCAACCTGCTGGACGCCGAGCCTGTGACACAAACCGCGGTGCAGTTGCGAAACCCCTACGTCGATCCGTTGAACTACATCCAGGTGGAAATGCTGCGGCGAATCCGCGCCCTGCCAGACTCAGAAAGCGACGAAGCCGAAGTATTGCGCGACGTGATTCGCCTGACGATCAACGGCATTGCGGCCGGGTTGAAAAATACCGGTTAATTCGTACAACAATTTTCCAGGGAAAACGTATATACTTGACGAAATGATTTGTTTGGAAAATTCATGAATCAAACCGGAGGCTGTTATGGGAAAAATCGACAATCTTGTGCAGGGTTTTTTGGGACAGAAAAAAATTGCTGTGGTTGGGGTATCCGATAAACGCGATACGGGCTGCAACCTGAACTACAAGAAATTCAAGGAGTCGGGCTACAAGGTCTATGCGGTCAATCCGCGGATTTCCACCTTCGAAGGCGACCCTTGCTACGCGGACTTGAAATCCATCCCCGAAAAGCCCGATGCGGTTTTCATCCTGACCAGTCCCAAAATTACAGAACAAATCGTCCGGCAATGTGTGGACTTGCAAATCAAGCATGTATGGATGCACTGCATGATGGGGACCAAACCCGGTCTTGCGACAGGGATGACCAGCGTCTCCCAACCTGCGGTGGAGTTGTGCAAGGAAAATGGGATTACCGTGATTCCCGGCGCGTGTCCAAACCAGTTTCTGAACCCTGACTTTGGTCACAAGATGATGCGCGGTATGTGGAGATTTTTCGGTTTTATGAATGTGAACTAAACAAGGCGCATGGACGTCGGAAAGTATTCATACGCCAAAGCCGGCAATAATTGAGAAAACTCAAACAGGGAGCTGACGATGACGATCGATGAAGCCGTCCAAAAAATGACTGACCTGATCAAAGCCGCCTGCGCCAGCGCGGAAATCAAATCTACGAAGATGTCGGATGAGGAGGCGCGGCTTTCGGTGTACGCACCCGCAGGCGACATGCAAAAGATCAAGGATGTCACCTTCCAGCCTGCCATCGACATTTTGAATAACGACGGAATGGACGTGCAAGTCTTCGTCTATGACAAGGATGCGCCGCCGCTGAAAGGGTAGAAAACCCGCCCTCCCGAAAGAGAGCCGGGACGATGCGAGCGAAGTCGAAGGGTGAAAGCTTCAAATTGAAAAAATAAACTTCACCATATCCACTTCCAACTCAGGTTAACCTTTCCCCGGCAGCAACTCCCCTAGCAACTTTGCCAACTTTTCCCCGATGACTGCGCGGCTGAAATTCGCTTCGAGATATTTCCGCCCGCGCAAACCCATGAGACGGCTTTGTCTCGGGTCGTCGGCCAGTCTGCGGATTGCGTCTGCCAGTTGGGTTGCGTCGCCAGGCACAGCGAAGATTCCGCAGTCGGCGGCTTCGACCACCTCACGAATCACGCCGTCGATGGCCAGCGCCACGGGTCTGCCCGCCGCCATGTAATCGAAGACCTTGTTTGGGTAGGTCGTCTTGTATTCCTCCAGCGGCTTGAGAATGGCAATGCACGCATCTGCCCCCGCCAGCGCCGACGCCATCTCTGCCTTCGGCACCGACGGCAGAAAAGTCACATTCGACAAATCCTTTGCCTGCGCCATCAGCGCGGGCTTTTCTTTCCCGTCGCCGAGGAAAACAATGTGGATGTTCTTTTCGTTCACCAGCAAGTTGGCGGACTCCAGAACGACGGTCAAGTCATTCGACATGCCGTGCGCGCCCGCGTACACGGCAACGAATTTATCTTCGAGTTGATTGGACTTGCGGAAGGATTCTCCGCTTGCGGCCGGATCGAACATCGTGGGGTCTGCCCCGTTGGGAATCAGTTCCACGCGCTTCGCGCCCCGCGCCCGGACATGGTTCAAAAACCCCGGGCTGTTGACCATCACCCGGTCCGCGCGGCTGTAAAGGAAGCGTTCCAGCCATTTGGAGAGGGCAATCAAAATCGGGTTCTTCAACACGCCGACGGCAATTGCAAACTGCGGCCACAGGTCGCGCACCTCGAACAGGAACTTCGCCCCTTTGAGTCGCGCCAGCGCCCAGGCCGTTATTCCCTGAAAAATCGGCGGCGATGTGCCCCAGACCAGGTCAACGTTTTTGACGCCGAGTCCAATCCAAAAAGAGGAAAGCATGAACGAGAAAAATGCAAGGACACGATGGAAGAAGGATTTATGATGCGCGTCGTACACGGCGGCGCGCAAAATGGTTACACCCCCCTCCGGCTCCTCCCATTTTCTTTGAAAATGGGAGGAGAGCAAGAGGGGGGTCCCCGTAATGTAACTGACCGGCGAAGCGATTACCGTCACTTGATGTCCGCGGGAGGTGAGCAGGCGCGCAAATTCGTGGTGGCGCGTGCCGCCTGGCTCATCGAGGGAGGCAAACGCTTGGTGAATGATGAGAACGTGCATACGGTCTATCGTCCGCCGCCCGTCGTCGGCTTTGTCAGCAGTTCGCGGGTCTTATCCACATCCTCCTGGATTTTCCAGATCAACGCCTCGACGGAATTGAATTTCAACTCATTACGGATGCGGGAAACAAACTCCAATTTCAGGCGCTGCCCGTAGATGTCGCGGTCGAAATCAAGCAAGTAGGCTTCGAGGCTGGGGGTCTGACGATCTGGCGTGAAGGTTGGGTTGAATCCGATGTTCGTGGCGGCCATGAATCTTTCATTGCCGAGGTGCGCCCAGCAGGCATAAATACCGTTGGATGGGATAACCTTGGAGTTTGGGTAATCGATGTTTGCCGTGGGGAAATTGATGGTCCGCCCGCGCCCGGCGCCACGGATGACTTCTCCGCTTAGGTAGTAATGATAGCCAAGCAATTGAGCGGCATCGCCGACATTGCCGGTGGATACCAGTTTGCGAATCTCCGTTGAAGAAATAACTCCGCTCTCATCGCTGACGGCCTGCATGACCTCGACTTCGTAGCCCAGCTCTCCGCCAATTTCGGACAACCGATTGGGACTGCCTTCGCGTCCCCTGCCGAGGGCAAAGTCATAACCGACGAGCAGGTGCTTGAGTCCGAGCGCCCGCTTGATGCGGGTCATGTATTCCATCGCAGTTGAGGAAGCCAGTTCGCGGGTAAAGGGTTGGGTGATGACAATATTCACGCCCAGGCTTCCCGCCGCTTCCGCCCGTTCATCGGAGGTGGTCAGGCATTTGATTTCCTGCGCCGAAAGCACGCTGGCCGGATGCGGGTTAAAGGTCAACAAAACGGCGGGACTGCCCGCACTGCGCGCGCCGCTGGTGAGCCGGCGGATGATCTCGCGGTGTCCGCGATGGACGCCGTCGAAAACGCCGATGGTCAGCCAGGCGTTTTCCGTGGAAACTTCTTCGAGAGAGTGATAATGTCGCATGGGATGAAAAAGCCGCCGTGAAGGCGGCTGAATGTCACGCCGCACTGCGCGCAGCGCAAGTGTTGCGAGGTCGCCAGCCCGAAACAATCTTCGTGTAATTTAAGATTGCTTCGTCGAGTGTTTTGTGCACTCTCCTCGCAATGACATTATTAGTCTGAAGTGAAGAAAACCTTCCTGGGCTGCCACTCGCGCGAACCGTCTTCGTTGACAACCATTTCCATCAACGCCACCAGTTCGCCCTGCGTGCTGACGCCGCGCACCTTGGTCTCGGTGGGTTCGCCGACAACTTTGACACGGTGTCCATGCCGGACGCCTTCCACCTCGTCGGGATTGAGTTCCACGGCGGGCCAGTCGCCCAGAGCCTCGGCAGCGGGGATCAGGTACTGGTACCAGTTACCGGCGGTGAAGGCTTCCTGTAATTTTCTCAGCGGCACCGAATCGCGCAGTGAGAAACGTCCGCTCTTGGTGCGGCGCAGTCCCACAAGATAGGCTCCGCAACCGAGCATCACGCCCAGGTCATTGGCCAACGAGCGGACGTAGGTGCCGGAAGAGCAATGCACGTCGATGACAACTTCGGGCGGGGCCCATTCCAATACTTCGAGATGATGCACGGTGATCTTGCGCGGGGTCAGGTCGACCTCTTCGCCCTGGCGCGCCATTTCGTAGGCTTTGCGTCCCTGCACTTTCACCGCGGAATAGGGCGGGGGAGTCTGTTCGATCTCGCCCACAAAGGTCTGCAAGGCTGTGTTGAATTGTTCCTCGGTGATGTTGAGCGGATCCTTGGTAAGCGTGACTTTGCCTTCGGCGTCGAAGGTGTCGGTCGAGCCGCCCAAACGGATAATGGCCTGATAACGTTTGTCCGACGCGGAAACATATTCGCTCAAACGCACAGCCGGGCCTACAAGAATAACCAACACACCCGAGGCGCGGGGGTCAAGGGTCCCGGTATGACCCGCGCGGCGCAACCCCGTCCCATTGCGAATTGCCTGTACCACATCGTGGGAAGTCATGCCGACCGGCTTGTCCACTACGAGAGCGCCGGAGATGGCGTTCTTTACATCCTGACTGTTCATGGGGTATTCCTCCTTAATCCTTTACATATATATTATGACAAGAAATGTCCACTTTTGCAATAGTTCCAATGTGTTATTTGCATTGCGTTACAATCCGAGCATTTCACGCGTGGTCTTGAGAACTTCCTTTTGAACCGTGTCCAACTCACCCGGAATATCCGCGCCCGCAGCCGCAGCGTGACCGCCGCCCTTGAAATGTTTGGCAACCTTCGAGACATCGATACCCGGCGCCAATGCCCGCCACGAAATCTTGACGTGGGCATTGCTCTGTTCAACGAAAATCATGCCGATCTTGTTCCCGTCGATGGCTGAAACCATGTTGATCAGGTCTGCGTCGTCATTGCCGCCGTAGCCGGCTGCCTTGCGATCCGCAAGGGTGAGCGTGCCCCAGACAATTCCGTTTTTGCTTTCGAGGCTCGAAAGTCCGGCGCCCCAGTATTTGGCGGCGGGGAAGGACTTGCGCACCAACGAGTTCATGTAGATTTCGGGCATGTTCACGCCTGTCTCCATGAGCATTGCGGCCTGGCGCAGCGACTCAGGCGTGGTGTTTGATGTGCGAAAACCGAGCGTGTCGGTGATGATCCCGGTCAGCAAAGCGGCGGCAATCGACCTGGTAATCTTAAAACCCCATTCTGGCAGGTGGTTGGTGAGGATTGCCGATGTGGCAACCTCCTCCGCCTCGATGAGGTTCAACTTCCCAAATAATTCATTTGTTTTGTGGTGATCGATGTTGATGTCGGGCTGACCAAAGTTCTCGAAGACTGCCCCCGTGCGCTTGAAATCGGCGCAGTCCACGGTGATGAAGGTATCGTGCCCGCCCTTTGGTTCCTTTTCGATGAGTTTTCCTCCCTCGAGGTATTTGAATGACGCCGGCAGACCATCCGCCAGAATCATCTGGACCGATTTACCAGCGTCCCGCAAGGCGAGACCCAAGCCTAACAGCGACCCGATTGCATCCCCGTCCGGGCGAACGTGTGAAGCAACAACGACTTTCCTTGCTTCTCCCAACCTATGTTTTATCTCCCCTGAGATTTTACTGTCCACTTAAGTTATTCCTCCATGCGATATTATACAATCAAAGAGCGCGTGCGCACTTTTACAATTTTATTTATTTATTTTCTCTTAACCCGGCCAATACCTTTTCGATGTGATCGGCGTTCTCCGGCGTGGGGTCCCAATGGAAGCGCAACTTAGGAAAAGCGCGCAGTTCCACTTTCGAAGCAAGAACGCGCCTGAAAAACCCGGATGCGGATTCCAACCCCGCAAGAATTTCGGCGGAGCGTTCCGCGCCTTCGATGGCCGAGACATAAATATCGGCATAAGCCAGTTCCCTGTCTATCTTTACGTCGGTGACGAAGATTTGTTTCAGGCGCGGATCATTCACCTCGCGGATGAGCAATTCCGAAAGTTCCTCGCGGACACGATCCGCAATGCGTTGCAAACGAATTCCTGATGGCATGACGATTTACGATTATTTGATTTACGATTTTCGATTGACGACTGGCGCTTCGACACCAGCGGACTATTGATTATTCGACCACATAACAAACCAACTGGTCGCCAATCTGGATGTCGTTGAAACTCTTGAAACCAACGCCGCATTCATAGCCCTGGCGGATTTCCTTCACATCCTCTTTTTCATGACGCAGGGAGGAAAGGTCGCCTTCGAAGACCACGTCCGCGCCGCGATAAAGGCGCGCGCGCGCGCCGCGCCGCAGTTCCCCTTCGGTCACTTTGCAGCCGGCCACCCGTCCAAACTTGGAGGCGGCGAACACATCCAGCACCTGGGCGCGCCCGATGACTTTCTCTTCCAATTTGGGTTCGAGCATGCCCTTGAGCGCCTTCTCGATGTCCTCGGTCATGCGGTAGATGATTTCGTAGAGGCGGATGTCCACGCCTTCCTTTTCAGCCAGACGGCGTCCATCCACATCGGCCTGCACGTTGAATCCGACGATGATGGCCTTCGACGCGGCGGCCAGCATCACGTCGTTGTTGCCGATGTTGCCCGTTTCCGCGTGGAGGATGTGGAGACCGATTTCGCCGCCGCCGAGTTTGTTCAGCTCGCTGACGATTGGGTCGAGCGATCCTTGCACGTCAGCCTTGACAATCAGGTTGAGTTCCTTCGCCTCACCGGATTGCACATTGGCAAACAAATCCTCCAGCGAAACCTTTTTCTTTGCCTGTGAGAGAGTCTTGGCAGCCTCCAGACGTTCGGTGGCAATACTGCGCGCCTCTTTCTCGGATGAGACCACCTGGAACAAATCGCCAGCCGAGGGGACGCCGTTCAATCCCATGACCGCAACCGGCGTGGAAGGCCCCGCCTTGCGGATTGGCTTGCCTTTGTAATCTGTCATGGCGCGCAACTTGCCGTGGGCGGTTCCGGCAACAACCACATCCCCCGCGCTGAGCGTTCCATTTTGGACCAGCAGAGTGGCCACCACTCCTTTGGCTTTGTCCAGTTCGGCTTCGATAACGGTGCCGATTACTTTTCCATTGGGGTTGGCCTTGATCTCGTTACTATCGGCGACGAGCAAGACGCCTTCCAGCAGATCATCGATGCCCTGCTTTTGCTTGGCAGAGACGGGCACGACCATCGTCGAGCCGCCCCAATCGTCTGGGACAAGTTCGAGTTCGGCCAGTTGTTGTTTTACGCGGTCGGGATTGGCGTTGGCTTTGTCCACCTTGTTCAAGGCCACCAACATGGGGACGCGGGCGGCTTTTGCATGGGCAATGGCTTCGCGGGTCTGGGGCATCACGCCATCGTCGGCGGCGACCACCAACACCACGATGTCCGCGCCCTGGGCGCCGCGCGCGCGCATCTGGGTAAATGCGGCGTGTCCCGGCGTATCGAGGAAAGTGATCAAGCGTCCCTTCTTCTCGACTTGATAGGCCCCGATGTGCTGGGTGATTCCACCTGCCTCCCCCGCGGCGACTTCGGTTTGACGGATGGCATCCAAAAGGCTGGTCTTGCCATGATCCACATGCCCTAAAATGGTAACAACGGGTGGGCGTGGTTTCAAAAATGCACTGTTTTCACCGGCAATCATCTGACGCCAGTGGGGCACTTCCCCCGTCTCTTCCTTCTTTTCCTCTTCGATGGCTTCGAGAACCGCCTCCAGACCATATTCCCCGACCACAATGGCGGCGGTATCGAAGTCAACTGTCTGGTTGATGGTTGCCATGACGCCGTTCGACATCAATTTCTTGATCAAGTCGATCGGGCTTTTTCCAATTTTCGACGCCAGATCGCGAATCACGATGTTGGCGGGCAATTCGATCTTGTTTCCATTACTGCTCATAAGCCACCTCCTTCTGGTTTGCGAATCTCAAAAGTAAGATCTGCTCTTCCTACATTCCACAACGAGACGCCTGTGAGCGAGTGGCTAATCGTTCACATGACTTTATCCGTTGGATGACGCTGGAAGCGTTTTCATAAACTCCTCCAGGCGAATACGGTCTTCCGCGGTCAATTCGGTTTTGAGCGCATGAGACAACGCGCCTTTCAATCCGCGTGCCCAGCACTCAGGTTTGTCATGCAGATAGGCCCCCCTTCCGGTCATTTTGCCAACCGGGTCCACATGCACCCCATCGGCCGAGCGGACGATCCGCACCATCTGCCGTTTGGGCAGGATTTCGCGGCACCCCACGCAGGTTCGCTGGGGCACATGCTTCACGCGTTGGGCAGGTTTCTTCTTGGACACCTTCAAATCATCCGAAGGACGTTACTCCCAATTGCTGTCCGAGTCGCCGCCGCGTTTGTGGATCTTGCGTCCGACGACTTCGCCCAGGTCCTCATCATATTGAAGTTCAACAGCCTTCTTCTTGCCTTTCTTGCCTTTCTTCTTATCGCCGCCGGCTTCTTCTTCGGCTTCGGCGTTTTGGAAGAGTTCGGGCTTGATCTTGAATAATTCATCGAGAGCAACGCCGTCCTTGGCATGTTCATCATCTTCGACGACTTCAACGGGCTGTTTCTTCTCTTTCTTCTCAGCCTGTTTCTTCGCAGCCGGGGCATCTTCGACCTTGACAGGTTCGGTCGCAGGCGCAACAGCCGCAGGTTGTTCTTCCATTGTGGATGTGGCTTCAGGCTGGGGTTCGGTTTCAGGTTCGGCGGCGTGCGCGGGTTCAGGTTCGGGGAAGGTCAACGCAGCGAGGGATTCTTCGATGTTCTGCATGGCCTTCGAGCCAATACCGGGAAGTCCAAGCACTTTGTTGGGGTCTGTCTTCAGCACGAACATCAAACTGCCGACGGTCTCGTACCCGGCTTCGGTGAGGATGTTGAAGATGTGTTCCTTCATGTTTGCCTGTTCGAGCGGCATGTTGAACGCGGCGACAGGCACATCGGCGCGGGCGGCGCTGACGCGTTCCTCTTCCACGCGGATGGCTTCTTCCTTGATTTGGATGGTGCGGCGTTCCACCCGGTCCACAAACTGACCGAGCGCGGTATATTCCTCCGGTGTAACCGGGCGATTGTCTGCCTTTTTAGCCAGAATCTCCTCGATCTGTGGAATGGACTCCACAACGGCGGGAAGCATCGCGGCAAGTTCTGGATCAGTCTGTAATTTCGCAAGAGAGTCGGCGGCTGCCTCGCTCAAGGACTTGATGTCGATGCGCCAGCCGGTCAACTTGGCGGCAAGACGGGCGTTCTGCCCATCACGACCGATGGCGAGGCTCAGTTGATCCTCGCCTACCACGACCGTTGCCGTGCGCGCGTTTTCGTTATCAACGAGATACACACCAGTCACGCGCGCGGGGCTGATGGCTTTGGAAATATAGACGATGGGATCAGGGTCCCACTGGATGATGTCGATCTTTTCGTCGTGCAACTCCTTGACGATGGCCTGGATGCGCACACCCTTGATGCCCACACACGCGCCAACAGGGTCGATGCCGGCCTGAGTTGCAGAAACGGCCACCTTTGCGCGGGCGCCGGGTTCGCGCGAAATGGCGCGGATTTCGACAATGCCGTGATAGATTTCAGGCACTTCGTTTTCCAACAGGCGGCGCAGGAAGTTGCGATGCGCGCGGGAGAGAATGATCTGCGGGCCGCGCGTGCCGTCTTTTACTTCCATCACCACCGCGCGAACACGGTCATGCAGTTTGAGCCGCTCACCGGGAATCTTCTGGTTATTGGGCATCACGCCTTCGGCTTTCATGTCCAACCCGATGGTGGTGCTTTGAGCGTTAGTGGTTTGGACAATGCCCGAAACGATCTCGCCTATCTGGCGCTCGAAATACTGCATCTGGTTCGAGCGTTCCGCCTCGCGAATACGCTGTTGAATCACCTGGCGCGCGGTCTGCGCGGCAACACGGCCGAAGTCTGCGGGGGTGCTTTCCACCACCGCCATGTCGCCCACCTGGGCTTCGGGGTTGACCTTGCGCGCCTCCGCCAGCAGCACTTCTGTACGCGTGTCAAAAACCTTGTCCTCCACCACTTCCTTTTCGGCATAAACAGTTACAACACCGGTGTCAGGATCCAGCTTTGCTTCCACATGCTGTGCTGTGGATGCGCCAACAGCGCGCCGATACGCGGACACCATCGCGGACTCAATAGCGAATACCACCACGTCCCTGGCAAGTTGTTTTTCTTCGAGCATTTCGTTGAATGCCAATGCAAATTCGTTCTTAGCCATGCTGCCTGCTCCGTTTTACTCCTGTAACTGTTATTTATAAGCGAAAAAGTGGGGGCTACCCACTTTTGATGTCGTCTCTATTGGGTTGTCCGCGCTTTGAAATTTTAGCATAGACGTGATGAAGGCGCAAGGTTTCGCAAATAAACCGGCATGGCTTTCTCAAAATCCAATTTATGTCGCTCTGAGGGAGCGTGTTCGCCGCGACCGAAGAGACTCTTTGCCGTCGTAGAGACCCTCACCGCACTGGCGCGCGGCGCAAGTGTCGTTTCGCTCAGGGTGACATTTTTCCATTTTGTCAAGCGATAATGAGAAAACCATGATAAACCGGCATGGCTGTAGCAAAGTCGAGAAAATCTCAACACGAATGGCAAGAATTGTCGAATGGGGCGAATAAAAACGGGAAAATTCGAGCAATTCGCCCATTCGAGATATTCGCGTTAAAACAGTGGCACAAAAACACGACTGTCAATGAACTTTGCAACGACCATGAACAAACCGGCTTATCCCCTGCTTTTGCAAATTCCCTGCTCGATGACCGACTTCATTTCATCGCTCAACGTCTCCTTTTGCGCGAAGCCTGCCATGAGATCACAGACCTGCATTCCCAAAATCTTATCGGTGGTGAGGATTTTAGTCATTTCGCGCGCCTGTTTCACATCATCTTGGATGGCGGCGGCTTGCAGGAAGGGCATCCACTCCAAACTGTCATTGGGATAGTAGCCACCGTTCAAAGCCTGCTTCAACAAGGCGGGTATCTTCTCCCACTCACCGCGCTGACGGGCAAGGTCCGCCTTTTGATAAAAATAGCACCAGCCATGTTCAGGTTCCGCGCCAAAGATTGCCACAGGAGGGATTGGCGATTCGCCATCCGTGATGACCGCATCCAGCCGCGAGCGGGGGGCGATCAGCTTCAGGCGGTCTTCATCTGCGGGCGAAAGTTCGGGCGCGGCGCCGTCGATGATTCGCACGCAGCCGTTCTCGCTGGTTTGAATCATCACCAGCACGTTTCCAAAATCGCGCTCCAGATAATTTCCGCGCCGCAGCGGAGTCTCAACCCCGCTGCCCGCTACGATTTGATTGACCACATCCCCAGTCAACACGGCTGCGGGAAGTTTAATCACCACAGGGTTGGCGCTTTGCTTTTCAGGGCGATAAATAAAATTAGCGGGACCCCAGATGAAATAATCCTCGGCCAGCGGGCTGTTAGGATATGAAGCAATCAATGTCACGCCATCTTCGATATTCGGCGCGCGCCACGAGACCTGCCACCAAAAATTACGCGTGGCTTCGGTTTCGTACACCGAGCGGATGGTATTGCCGTAATGCGTCATCACCGCGATTGAAACCAAAACCCCAATCACCGTGATTTGTGTGCCACGTCGCGAAATGCTTTCGATAAGCAATCCTATCAACATCACGGCACCGACGGATGCGATCAAGGTGTAACGTGAATAATCTGGCAAAGTGACATGGCGGTTAACGAGGATGACGGGGATGAGTCCGCCGAGCATGGTGACGAGGCTGAGGAACAAGGTCTCGCCGCTGTGAGTTGGTTGCGCTTCGGATGTTTTTTCTCCCCGCCAGCGAAGTCCGTATAAAACAACTGTCACCGCCACCGCAGACAACGCCAGCGCAGTTGCCATATCCTTCAAGCGCATGGGAAAAGCCAGTTGATAGATGGGCATTGTCCATGCCGCTAATGTGACGGTGAAAAAGTCTTGAAGCAAATAATTCAGCCACCAAAGCGCGGTCAACGGCGACGAAAAGACTTGCGAGACCTGCAAACCCACATCGGTTGCCTTCCGCGCGGACTCGAAGAAGAACAACCGCCAAGTCAGGAATCCCGCCGCAACCAGAAGGAAGGGTAAACTGGCGCGGATGACCTTTGTCATTTTCTGGCGGAAGTTCCCATCTCCGCGCCACATCAACACAACGATGGCGGCAAAACGAAAGCCTTCGATACCAATGTAATATTCCATTTGACTCAACGCGCCCCAGCCTGCAAGGACGGAGCCTACAATGAGCAAAACTTTGTTTTGGAAGTTTGTTGCCAACAGAGATTGGACAGTCAACGCCACCGAGAGCATGGCAAGGAAGAGGGCGAGGATGTGCGATTGATAGTCAATGGCGTTGGGTTGGGAAAGAAAGCCAGGGTAGATGGCAAAGAGCAACCCCGTGACCAGCGCGAAAAAATTGCGCTCTTTCCATAACATGCGCCCCGTCCAAAAGAGGAAGACGCCGCCCATCATGCGGAAGAAGAACGCGCTCAGGTGATACCACAACGGATTGAAGCCAAACAGCGTGAACAACGGAATCATCGCCAGCGCGCGCCCTGGGCGGTCGATGGCGAAAATTTCGTGGTAGAAGCTGGGGTCTTTGACCTGCATGTCGTACATCTGGTACCAGTCGTCGTTCAGGTAACCCAGGTTTTTGACCAGCGGCAGGTAGGCAATGGCAGAGACGACGAAGATGAGCAGAGCGCCGAGCCAGAATTGTTTTTTCGTTTGCATGGTTTTTACCAAGTGGATTCCGTCATTGCGAGGGCGATAGCCCGAAGCAATCTCCTTATGCGCTGGAGGTTGCTTCGTCGGGAAGATCACCCTCCTCGCAACGACACACTACTTCCTTCTCTTCATCAAGAAGTCTGTAATCTCGAAATCAAGTTCTTCGTCGATGTCCCAAGCTTCGGACTTGTCGATTTCCAGCATGAAAGGCTTATCGCCAATGCGGTGACGTTTGCGAGCCAGATTTTCGCGGGTGAAAAGATACAGGCAGGAGTTTTCCTCGTAGACAGGCGGCAGGTCCTGGGTTTGAATCAACTCCAGCGGATTGTGGTTAATGGCGCGTCCATCCTGAAAGTACAATCGTGTCTGCCAGCGTGTGACGGAAAAGAGCGAATCATATTTCGGGCATTCAGCAAAGAAGGTTTTGATTCCGCGCGAAATGGTTTCGGCTTTCAAGAGCGGATTCGTGCTGTGGGTTTGCAGGTAGAAATCCGCTTGGGCTTGCACCGTGTCGTAGAGCAGGATTTCATTCATCGGGATGTTGTCGGCGCGGAGATGCTCGGGACGTTGAATCAGCTTGACGGTGGGGAAGAACTGGCGCACGCCGTCCATCACAGGTTCGGAGTCCGTATCCACCATCACGGTTTCGATTTCGGGAACCGCGAGCAGAGTTTCGATGATGTGGTGAAAAAGGGGTTTGCCCGCGAGCGGGCGATAGTTCTTGCCAGGCACACGCTGGCTGTGATGACGCATGGGGACAAGGGCGGCTAGTTTCATATCCCCTATTTTACTTTCAAACCCAACGACTGGAGTCGTTGGACTCCAGTCATAACGCCAAAGACATTTGCCACTGCGAAATGCTTTCGCGCTTCATACCCACCTGCTCGAAGACGAACGCCATCTCTTCGGGATAGATGGCGGAGACGTGCCAGGTTTTGTTGGGGAAGTTGGCGAAGAGCGCGCGCAACAGGACCCGGCTGAGACCTGCTCCCCGCGAACGGGTCTTGACCAGCACCGACGATATTGCCACGTCCGCTGATGAGGGGTCGCTAATGAGGCAGTAGGCTTCGTTGATGCGGAGGGCGCGGGCGGGCGGCGTGTACTGTGCAATCGTCGCGCCTGTCAGTTGCCAGGGCAGGTCGGGGAAGCCGTGACGGGTGACGATCCGCGCCAGATCGTAGATGTCCATCTCTTCGAGTTGATGCCTGACCTCGACCTGCGGATTTTCGATTTTGTATCCCACCAACCTGCGGACTTTCTCGAAGCCGACTTTCTCGTACAACTTCACGCCCGCCATATTTTGCTCGATGACTTCCAAAAGCATTTGTCTCTCGCCGCGCGCTTTTGCTTCTTCGATGAGCTGTCCCATCGCCCAGGTTCCGACTCCGCTGTTTCTGGCATGGGCGACGATTCCCATCGCCGCGACTCGACTCGTCCAACCGCGACGGGCGATCAATCCAATGCCGATTGGTTCGCCGTCTTTGAGAATCACGCGGCTGGCGGTCAGGTCGATGCTGTCGCGGCGGAGCATGGTCAGGAAAACATCTTCGGTGATGTGGATGGGGACAAAGTAGTCTTCGAATCCACGCGTGAGCAGGTCGGCAAGTTGGGAGGTGGGGAAGTCGGAGGCGGGGGAAAGGGATAAGGTCATGGGTAATAGTGAATAGGGGTAAAGAGTAGGTTGGGAGGCTTGGTCTATTGGGTCTTCGGTGAAATGATTGGGATGCGGTTCTTGGACGAAGTGCCTGGCGCCTGGTTCGTTTTCGCCGCGTTTGGAGCGCTTCAGGCAGGGATGTGACCGTTGATGATACGAATGAGTTCATCGACCTGACTTTTCAAGCGGCTGAATGGATCATCGGAAATATATCCCATATCATGAGTCAAGACAAGGCGGGTATCTGTTTCGGTATGGTTTTCTCGTTATTGGGAAAGCGGGTAGTGAGAAGTTCGGCGGAGGCGGAACGGTGGGCAGAAAAATCAACAACTTGGGTGGCATTCTGGAAACCAGTCTGCCGAATCAAACCGGGTGGTCGATTGAGGTCATTGCTTTTCCTGCGTTTCGGGAAGTTATCGGGACGCTTCGCA
>DAOUAS010000124.1:0-14080 GCA_034433295.1 Anaerolineales bacterium
GAGGAGGGAGATTTCCCCGACGAAGCAATCTCTCGCAAAATCTGGGATTGCTTTGCCGCTACGAACGCGGCTCGCAATGACGGAATTCTAATTATTTACAGCCGACTGCTTAGGCGGGTATGCGAGGTAGAGAAATTCCCATAAGGGACTGGCTAACGTTCGCTAAATCGTATTATAGCAAACCCTCACCCCTTCACACAAACCAATCCCTTCAAATACGCGCCCTCCGGGAAATGCAAGCTGACCGGGTGATCGCTGCCTTGTGACAAATGCTCGATGATTGTCGCGTCCGTGCCGGCATCCAATGCGGCGGAGGCGACGATTTTTTGAAAGAGCGCCGCGTCGATGCCGCCAGAGCAGGAAAACGTGGCAAGGATTCCGCCGGGACGCAACAGCTTGAACGCCAGCAGGTTGATGTCCTTGTAGGCGCGGGAGGCTTTCTCGGCATGGGCGGCGGTGGGAGCGAACTTCGGCGGGTCGAGGATGATCATGTCGAACGAACGGTTTGCGTCGCGGAATTTTCTCAGCAACTGAAAAATGTCCCCTTCGAGGGCGGTGTGGCGGTCCACAGGAAGCTGGTTGAGCGTCAGGTTTTCTTCGAGCAGCGCCAGCGCGTCGGCGGATGAATCGACAGACAGAACTGACTTTGCCCCGTTTGCCAACGCATGGATGGAAAACCCGCCCGTGTAGCAAAAGCAATTTAACATGTCACGGTCTTTAGCTAATTCACCCATACGATGGCGATTGTGGCTTTGGTCAAGATAGAAACCAGTTTTGTGTCCATGATGAATATCAACATAAAACTTCAGTCCATATTCTTCAATCGTCAATCGTAAATCGTCAATCGTTCCACGTAAAATTCCAACTATTGTCTTCAACCCTTCGAGCTCGCGCACATCCGCATCGGAACGCTCGTAGATGTTTTGAACGCCGGTCTCTTCGACCAGAACATCGGCGATGGACTCCTTCCAAAACTCGGAGCCAACCGTCAGGGATTGCAGGACAAGCACGTTGTCGTAGCGGTCGACGATCAAGCCGGGGATGCCATCGGACTCTCCGTGAATCAAACGATATGCGTTTGATGAACGTTCAACGTTTAACGTCAAACGTTTTTGAATCGCCGACTTGATCCGCCTGCGAAAGAATTCCTTGTCAACCGTTTCATCCTTGAACGTCCACACACGGGCACGGATTTGCGAATTCGGGGAGTAAGAGGCCCGGGCGAGAAATTGCCCCTCGGACGAGACCAGGTCAACGGTGGCGCCAGAGGCGGGGGTTCCATCCACATGCTTGATGGCGCTGGCAAAGACCCAGGGATGAAGTCGCAGCAGGCTTTTTTCACGGTTTGGGTTGAGGATGATGGGCATGGTTCTATCTTACCGCAAAAGCGTATAATGGAAACATGTCGGCCCGCCTGAGAATCAACTCCATTTTGCTGCCTTTGCTGGCGCTCGGCGCGCTGGTGATGCAGGTGATCGATCCATCCAAAGTTTGGCAGGCAATGCTGGTTGCGTTCGGCGGGACATGGCTGGTTAGTTGGCTGTGGGCGCGTTCGCTGCGGAACCACATGCGGCTGACGCGCGAGGTCCGCTACACGTGGGCGCAAGTGGGCGACAAACTCGAAGAGCAATTCACGCTGACCAATGATGGGGTAATCCCCGCCACCTGGGTCGAAGTGGTGGATCATTCGACCCTTCCCGATTATTCCGCTGCGCGGGCCATTGGCATCGGCAGCAACGAAACGAATGTCTGGCGCACAAAGGGAGTCTGCGCGCAGCGCGGAGTCTACAAGCTCGGTGGCACGACCTTGCGCAGCAGCGACCCGCTTGGCGTGTTCAACGTCGAAGTGCATCAACCGGAAAGCGCCACGCTGATGGTCCTGCCGCCGGTGGTTCCGTTGCCGCAATTGGACATTACTCCCGGCGGCTGGCTCGGCGATGGACATCCGCGCCCGAACTCGCCGGAGAAAACCGTCAACGCTCTCACCGTCCACGAATACCAACAAGGCGAACCGGTGAGGTTGATCCACTGGCCGACGACGGCGCGGCGCGGTTCGCTTTACACCCGCCTGATGGACGGTTCCCCGGCAAACGATTGGTGGATCGTGCTGGATGCGGATGCAAACGCGCAGGCCGGGCAGGGCTGGGAATCGACCCTGGAACTCGGCGTGATTCTCGCCACATCGTTGGTTGATCGCGGCTTGCGCGCCCGTCACTCGGTGGGGTTGCTTGCCAGCGGAGAGCAGACCGTCTGGGTACAACCGAAACAAAACGACGAAAACCACCGCTCACAGATTATGCGCTCGCTGTCCATACTCAAGGCCGGGGGATTGTCTCTTGCAGATTTGCTCGAACGCGCCGGACCGACATTGGGTCATCGTACAAGCATCATCATCGTCACGCCGTCTGTGGATAGCGCATGGCTCACAGCGTTGACTCCGCTCATTTGGCGTGGAATCAGCCCGACGGTTTTGCTGATGGACCCGGCTTCGTTCGGCTCGTCAAGCCATGTGGATGCGCTGTCGGACGTTCTCGTCCAAATGGGGATTCCGCGCTTCGTCCTCGACCGAAGCCTGCTCCTGCGGCCCGAAGCGCGTCCCGGCTGGCGCGGACAGTGGGAATGGCGCATCATGCCCACCGGAAAAGCCGTCTCTTCCCGTCCGCCCGGCGACATGGCTTGGAGGAAATTGGGATGAAAGTTTCCTCCATAAAGGGAATGTTCCGATTGCAGGATGCCGTATTTCCGCTCTCGCTTGCGGCGCTGACCTGTCTGCCGTTTGCATTGATCGACCTCCTGCGCGGCGCGGACTTGAGCCTGTCACTGCCAATCACTCTGCTGGGAATATCCATGGCGCGCGGGCTGGGCAGTCCGGGCGTGAAAAAGTTGTCGGTTGGAATCACCCTGCTCGGGCTGGGTCCGCTGGCGCTGGTCATCCAACTCGGCGGGATGTGGAGTCCGCTGGCGGGGTTGGTCAAAGGCGCGTTTGCCTTCATCGCATCGCTGATCGAATTTCTTTTCTCCCGCTCACAAGTAGACTTTTCGTTTTTGCTCGCGGCAAGGGAGGAATTGCTTCAAACCATCTTCGGACTGGTCAGCCGTCTTGTGTTGTGGACTTCGGGATTCTTGCGCGGCGTCGAGATCGAAGACCCGGTGGTCCGCACCCTGCTCTGGGGTCTGGTTCTGTGGCTGACGGCGGCCTGGGCAGGCTGGCAAATGCGCCGGCCAAACCGCCTGCTGACAGGCATCCTGCCGACCACGATCCTGCTGGCGTTCATCGTCAATCACACCGGAAGGCAGATCGAAATCCTGCTTTTGCATCTCGGACTGCTTTTGTTCCTGCTTGGGCTGACGAAGTTTACGGAACAAAAGAGACGCTGGGATCGCTCCAACACCGATTACGCCGAAAACATCAGTCTCGATACGCTGGTTTCCGCCGTCATGCTGACCACGACATTGATGGCTTTTTCGTTTTTTGCCTCCACAAAGTCGGTGACGGAAATTATCGACGAACTGCGTCAAAAGCGCGAAGGAACCACTGCAGCGCAGGGCGAAGCGTTGGGTCTTGATCCGGTGAAAGGGAACGCCGGACTGACCGGGATCGACAACGGTCTGCCCCGCTCGCATTTGATCAAGTCTGGTCCCGAACTCTCGCGGCAACTGGTGACGACCATCTCCACGGGCGAACTGCCGCCCATGCCGGTCATTGCCAACGTGCCCGCGCCGCGTCATTATTGGCGGACGCTCACCTATCAATCGTACGACGGCAGGGGCTGGTGGAATCCACCCCCTTTTGGCGTTGACGTGACATCCGACGAAAAATTGATCACCGAGATTCCGCCCGGCTACCAATTGCTCACCCAGTCCGTGACCTTTGCCAGCGAAACAGGCGACCGGTTGTATTGGTCCGGCGCACTCGTCAGCGCGGACGTGCCATTCCAGGCGGTGTGGCTGAGAAAGGCGGAAAGCACCCCACTGCTTCATTCCAACATGCTGGCGGCGTTGGCCACGACGAAAACCTACCGGGCCGAGTCGCTTGAATTGCGCATGGGTGCGGAAAGACTGCGCAAATCCCCCGCCGTTTACCCCGATTGGGTGCGGAGACAATTCCTGTCCCTGCCCGATTCGATCCCTGCCCGAGTCCATGCGCTGGCGCGCGACTTGACCGTCTCCGAGTCGACCCCGTATGACCGCGCATTATCCATCGAAGCCTACCTGCGGACTTTCCCATACACGCTGGAAGTTGACCAGCCGCCCCCGGGCCGCGACGCCGCCGATTACTTTCTCTTCGACCTCAAGCAGGGGTACTGCGATTACTACGCTACTGCGATGGTGGTGCTTGCGCGCGCGGCGGGACTTCCCGCCCGGCTTGTGGCCGGTTACGCCAACGGGGCTTACGACTACGAACATGCCCAATACATCGTCACCGAAAATTACGCGCATTCGTGGGTTGAGGTGTATTTTGCAGAAGTTGGCTGGGTTGAATTCGAGCCAACCGCCAGTTTCCCTGTGATTTCGCATGGTGAAAAAGTCGAGCCGGCCGTGCCTGTGGCAGAATCCCAATCTGTTGAACAACCCTTGCCGTGGAAGTTTGTCGCTTTTCTTCACAGTGCTTTTGACGACGTCTGGTTCCCCGTTCTCATCTTATTATTCTGTAGTCTGTTTTGGGTTGCCTTCGACTCGTTTCGTCTTAATCGCCTTGATCCCTCACGGACAATTCAGATTTTATATAGCCGCCTGCGCCGCCTTGCGCGTCCCATCACAGGGAAATCTTCGAGAAACCAGACGGCATATTCCTATGCTTCCAGTCTTATCCAACATCTGTCCGCTTTTGAAACGTCCCCCCGCTTGCACAAATGGCTCGCGCCTTCCCACAATGAGATTCAAAAGTTGACCGAACTTTTCTCGCGTAGTTTATTTGCCCCCCAACCTCCCACTCGCGTGGAGGCGAAGGCTGCCCTCCAAACCTGGTCACGGCTGAGGCGGAGATTGATTCTGGCGAATGTGTTGCGCGTTATAAAAAAGTAGGTCACGCTTCAAGCGCGACCTACTTGCTGCTCCCCCGGAAACGAACGCAGGCGCTGCATCCACTTTTCGACATCGGTCAGCGGCTCGAAACCGAATTGGCGGTACAAGCCGTGGGCATCGTCGGTGACAAGCAGCCAGCGGCGAATGTGTTTCAGGTCAGGGTGATCCAGCATGGACTGCATCAGCCATTTGCCGAGTCCGTGTCCGCGATAATCTTCGTGGATGAAAACATCGCAGAGATAGGCAACGATGCAATAATCGGTCACGACCCGCGCCATGCCGACCAGACGCTGACCTTCGTAAATACCGAAGACCAGCGAGTTGGCGAACGCCGCATCCGAGTATTCACGCGGACGAGTCTTCGCCCAATAGGAGCGGGAAAGGAAATCATACACAGCGGACATGTCCAGCCGGGACTGTTCCGTGCTGATGGTAAACGAATCGCGATGGGTCTCGTAAATTGGCGTCATACGTGGGAGTCTATCACATCATGGTATCATCCCTTCATCAATGTCATTGCGAGGAAGGCACTCTCCCAGTACTTGTGTACTGGGCAAGTGTCCCGACGAAGTAATCCCAAAAGAAGATTGCTTCGGACAAAGCGCGCCCTCGCAATGACATAACATTAAATTGGAGACTCATGTTCAAACCCATTCGCTGGAAGACCTTCCCCCGTGACTTTCTCAGGATTCAGATCGGTTTCATCATTTACGGGCTTGCATCCACTTTATTGATTCGCGGTAATTTGGGCACAAATGCCTGGACTGTGCTGGACGTTGCCCTGTCACCGATCCTGAACCTCTCGATTGGCACCATGACCGTTTTGGTCGGGTTCACCGTGCTGCTGGGCGCGTTGATCCTGCGCGAACAAATCGGCTGGGGGACGCTGGCGAACATCATGTCCATCGGACCGTGGATCGATCAATGGCTGTCGATCATCCCATCGGTAAAAGACAACCTGCCGCTACAAATCGCAATGCTGTTATTTGCCATCTTTTTGATGGGACTGGCCAGCGCCATCTACATCGGCGTGGATGCGGGCGCGGGTCCGCGCGACAGTATGATGCTGGCGATCAAGCGTACCACGGGACTCAGCATCCGCATGGCGCGGGGCATCATCGAAGTAACGGTTGTGACCATCGGCTGGCTGCTGGGCGGCCCGGCGGGAATTGGCACGGTGGTCTTCGCCCTGCTGATTGGCCCGTCGGTTCAGTGGGGATTCAAGATCTTCGATGTCCAGCCGCATAAACCCGCCGAGCCTGAAGTTATCGCCGGCGTGGAAGGCGGAGCGGAGTAAGTTGGTAATTGGTACATCGGTGAATTGGTAATCGGTAAATTTTGGCAAAATATCAAGCGACGAATCGCGTTTTTAGCGGAGTCAATAATGGAAAATAATCCCCCCGTACAATCTTCCCCTCGTTCCACTGGCGCAATGTGGGCGTTCATCCTGCTGGTCCTGCCCATGCCTTTGTGCCTGCTGGTTTATCACTTTATCGTTTGGACAATGGAACAAAGCGCGATCATTTCACTCAGCGTAAAGCAAATGGAATGGTCGGGACTCATCGGGCTTGCCATTCAAGCCGTGGTGATGTCCGCATTTACCACCGCGCTTTGGTACTTCACAAAGGACGAGCGTTTCAAGCCTGTGTATTCGGGACTACTGGCTGCTTCGCTCATGGCGTATCCTTCCCTCCTGCTGAAATTACTCGGTCCAAACAACGACCAGTTGGGTTCCATCCTGCAATTTGGGCTTGCTTTGATTGCCGCTTTGATCGTGACCGGGCTTCGCAGGGAGAAAATCGCATGGCATTGGACAACGTTGCCGTATGGATTGCGCATCGCCGGGATTGGCGTCATCCCGTTTGCAATATACGGCTCCTTTGGCTCGGTTGGCGACGCCTTCCTAAGTCTCCTCGCAAGCCTTGCTTTCGGACTTCTCGCCGCCGTCCTGATGAGCGACGCCACCGAAAACAAATTTCTCGACGGCGTGGGCATTGGCGCGGTGCTTGCCCTGCTTGGCTCCGCCCTGGGGTACGACGGCTCGCAGTTGATCCTGCTTGGAATTCTCCCACCCTTTGCGTTTGCAGTCTCCGCCGCCATGCCGTCGAGGTCCGCCGCATGGGCGATGACCTCCACGCTGGCATTTGTGGCATTGGCAATGTTCGATCCCACCGAGTTGGCTTACGTCCTCGGCGACATTGGCGGGATCGCACTTGGAGCCTCCGCGATGGTCATGGGTGTCGGATTGGTCTTAAGCCTGCTTACGTTGATCATGTTTCTTGGAAATAAAAACCCCGCCCCGAGGGCGTCGAAAGATAAGTGGATGAAGGTCAACTGGATGGGCGCGGGGTTGATCTGGATCGCCGTCATCGCCGTGTTCTTCATCTTCGGCAATCCCGGAAATTACGGCGACCGTCTCTTCGTCATCATGAAGGATCAACTTGACATCTCGGAAGTGGCACGCATCAAAGACCGCGATGAACGCCTGACCACTGCGTATGAAAAGTTGACTGCGCACGCAAATTCCACGCAGGCGGATTTGCGGAACTTCTTCGACAAGGTTGGCATCGAATACACGCCTTATTATTTGGAAAATGCGATGGAGGTGCGCGGCGGGACTTTGGTTCGGCTTTATCTTTTGACCCGCCCCGAAGTGGATCGAGTCATTCCCAGCCCGCGCCTGCGCGCCGTCACTGAAGATTTACCCCAGCCCGGGCCTTTGACTCAAGTCGAAGACGAGGCGCAGTGGAACATCTCGATGATTGGCGCAGACAAGGTCTGGGAGGAGTTTGGCGCGCGCGGTGAAGGCATCGTGGTTGGGCAATCTGATTCGGGCGTGGATGGGAATCATCCCGCAATGGAAAAGCAATATCGCGGCTATAACTCAAGCGATGATTACAATTGGTTCGACCCGTGGGACGGCACGACCTCACCCAACGATGAACATGGTCACGGCACGCATACCTTGGGGACGATCCTCGGCACCGGCGGCATTGGCGTCGCTCCCGAAGCGCAATGGATTGGCTGTGTAAACCTCGACCGCAACCTTGCCAATCCCGCGCTCTATCTCGATTGTATGCAGTTCATGCTTGCGCCCTTCCCGCTGGATGGCAATCCGCTCACTGATGGCGACCCAACCAAAGCCGCGCACGTGCTGAATAATTCATGGGGATGTCCCGAAATCGAAGGCTGTGACCCCAACGCGCTTCTGCCGGCTGCGGACAATTTACGAAACGCCGGCATCTTCGTCGTGGTCAGCACCGGCAACGACGGCCCGATGTGTGAGACGGTCTCCATGCCGCTTCCATTGTATGATTCGGTTTTCTCCGTCGGTGCGATTGACCAGTTTGGAAACGTGGCCGGACTCAGCAGCCGCGGACCCGTCACTTCCGACGGTTCCGGCAGGGTCAAGCCGGATATCGTCGCGCCGGGCGTGGAGATTCTTTCCGCCACACCCGAAGGGACCTACGCTCAATTCACCGGTACTTCGATGGCGGGGCCGCATGTGGTCGGCGTGGTGGCGTTGATCTGGTCCGCCCAACCCGAGTTGATCGGTGATATCGAAGCCACCGAGCAACTTATCGTCGAAACCGCCAAGCCTTACACGGGTGACACGTCCACCGGATGTTTCAGCGGCGATATGCCGAACAATGCCTATGGCTATGGCATGGTGGATGTGTATGCGGCCGTGAAGAAGGCATTGGGAAAATAATATGGTCCGTCCTGAGCGCAAACGAAGGACAACTATCGCCATGCGTTTCGACTGCATTCAGCGCGAAAGTCTTGTTAAGGAGAATAGGCAATGACTCCAAAGATTTCCCGCCCAAAATTTCCCAAGGGCTATGTGGACAGTCCCACATCCGAAGTGTCCTGGGAGTACGTCGAAAAGCGATTGGCCGATTCGATAAATTATTGGCTGTGTACCGTAAGACCCAACGGCGCGCCGCATGTAATTCCGCGCTGGGGCGTGTTCGTGGACGGCAAGTTCTATTACGACGGCAGTTCCGAAACGCGTCACGCCCGCAATTTGGAACACAACCCAAACATGAGTCTGCACCTCGAAAGCGGCAGTGAAGCGGTCATCCTGGACGGGACTTCGCAGCCTATACACAAGCCAGATCCCGAACTTGCTCAACGACTGGCGGCAGCCTATCGTATCAAATACGAATCGCAGGGATACGCGCCAAAGCCCGATCAATGGGACGAGGGCGGCTTGTATGTTTTCACACCACGCCAATGTCTCGCGTGGACGGTGTTCTTCGAAAACCCGACAAAATTCACTTTCGAGAGTTGACCATGTGGCTCTACCTGCTTCAAGGCATCGGCTATGGACTCGCCGCCGCATCGCAGCCGGGTCCATTGCAAACCTACCTCATCTCCCAATCTGTCACCCATGGCTGGCGGCGAACACTGCCCGCCGCGCTTGCCCCGCTCCTCAGTGATGGACCCATTATTGCCCTTTGTCTGGTGGTCTTGAGTCAGGTCCCTGCCTGGTTAAACAGATTTCTTTACACCGTGGGCGGACTGTTCGTTTTGTATCTTGCATACGGCGCATTTAAATCCTGGCGGAATTTCGAGCCGCAAACTTATCAACCGGGATCCACAGGCGGACAGAATCTCTTCAAAGCCGTACTGACAATTGCCTTGAGTCCCGGCCCTTACATTTACTGGACTCTGGTCACAGGTCCCATTCTGATCAAAGGCTGGCGTGAAACACCGTCCAACGGTTTCGGTTTTCTGGCAGGGTTTTACCTCACCATGATAAGCAGTCTTGCAGGGATCATTCTCATCTTTGGCCTTGCCTCCCGGCTCGGGACAAAGTTCAGCCGCGTGATGCTGGGAATCTCCGCGCTGGCTTTGCTTGGTTTTGGTTTGTATCAATTATGGCTGGGGATTACCGCCTAACATGATTCTTGCAACTCTGTGTTACGTCAAACAAAACGGCCGCACCTTGATGATCCACCGCAACAAACGCCCGGACGACATCCATGCCGGCAAATGGAACGGACTGGGCGGGAAATTCGAGGCGGGCGAATCGCCTGAAGATTGTGTCATCCGCGAGGTGCGCGAGGAATCGGGGTTGATGATCCGCGCTCCGCATTTGCATGGATTACTGGCCTTCACCAACTTCAAAGGTAATGACTGGTATGTCTTCGTCTACACCGCCCATGAGTTCGAAGGTCAATTAACCATGGATGCTGCTGAAGGTGGCCTGGAGTGGATTCCCGATGGCGAAATCCTCCGCCTTCCGCTATGGTACAGTGACCCGATCTTTTTGCCCTGGCTGGAACAGGGCAAATTCTTCTCAGCTAAATTCGATTACGACGGGGAAAGGTTTCTGGATTACACGGTGGCGTTTTATGAATCACACGGTAAACATGCGTTCACCACAGATCACACGGAGAACACAGAGAAAAACCATTAAGAATCTCAGTGGACTCTGTGCCCTCTGTGGTGAATATCTTGATTGATTAACTTACAAATCCCGATGCTTGAACGTGCTGACCGCAGACATCAACACCACGATCAGATAAACGACCGCGTAGCCAATCATCAACCCGCTGGGGGCGGAGACTGTGCCAAAGGGCGACATGTCCAGCGCCGCCGAAAGCGGGGACTGCATCTCAACCGCCGCCCGCCGCCAGAGCGCCTCGCTGGGGATGATGAGGCTGGTGACGATTCCCACCTTCACTGCTGTTTCGTTTCGCATCAGCGCGCCGATCTGCTCGACCCAGCCGCCGATGAAAGCCAACCCGTACAGACCGAAGACCACGCCGCCAGTCGCCAGTCCCGAAAGGAAACTGGAACACGAAAGCGAGATGGTCATGATCAACAGGGACTCAAGATAAATGAGGGACAGTCCCAGCACCACATTTCGCAGCACAGCCCCAGATTGAACCCAGACGCTGATCACCGTCCCACCAGACATCAACACCGAATAAAGCCCAAGCAGAATGGCGAATCCCAGCCACTTGCCGAGCACCACATCGGAACGGCGCACGGGTTTGCTGACAATGGTCTGGATGGTGCCAGAAATGATTTCGCCGGAAAGCGTATCCGCGCCGAGCAGGGCGCCCATTGCGGCGGAGAGAAAGGTCACGGCGTACAAGCCAGCCAAAGCGAGGGCGTTCAACCCCTCGTTGGTGATGAAATTGGTGAGGACTTCACTCGTCCCCGATGAATCGACGTTGAAGTTGCTGTACACCAGCCGAAAGCCGATATTGAAAACCGTCAGAAAGACCAGCCCCAGCGCCAGCCCGGTCAACACGATGCGGCGGCGGATGGCTTCGCGGAAGGTCATGCGGGCGAGTATCCAGATGTTTTTCATAGTCCGCTGTCCTTTCCCAAAGTTTCGATGAAAATTTCTTCGAGCGAGACACGGTTGGGAGTCAACGCGTAGACCTGCACGTCACGCTCGACCAGATAACGATTGATTTGCGGCAGGTCGGATTCACTGCGGATGGTCATGGTCAGGTTTCCGTCGTCGAGGCGGATATCTTCGCCCCAAGCTGTCAGCCCGCCGACGATTTCAGGCGTCAGCCCGTCGGCGCGGATGGTCAGCAGCGAGATGTTTTTATCCAGCGCCGACATCTCCATCACGCGAATTACTTCGCCGTGACGAATGAAAGCCACGCGGTTGCAGGTGACTTCGATCTCGCTCAGCAAATGCGAGTTGAGGAAGACGCTCGTGCCGTCTGCCCGCAACTCATGGATGATGTCGCGCACCAGCCGCCGTCCAACGGGGTCGAGACCCGAAGTGGGTTCGTCCAGAAAAACGAGGGCGGGACGGTTCATCAACGCCTGCGCCAAGCCGATGCGCTGCAGCATGCCCTTGGAAAAAGTCCGCAGTTGTTTGTGACGGAAATCCGTCAAGCCGACGCGTTCGAGAAGTTCGTCGCGGCGCTGGTTCAGGTCACGGCGCGACATGCCCAACAGTTCGCCGTGCAGTTCGAGAAATTCGTTCGCTGTCAGCCATTCCTGAAAGCGGAAATGTTCGGGCAGGAAGCCGACCTTCGCCAAAGCCGCGCGGTCGCTGAGCGGCTTGCCGAGTAAAGTCCCGCCGCCCGAAGTGGGAGCCACCAACCCCAACAGCATCTTGATGGATGTGGTCTTGCCCGCGCCGTTGGGTCCCAAAAAGCCGAACACCTCACCCTGCTCCACTTGCAGGGTGAGGCTCTTCACTGCGGCATGATTGCCGAATTCTTTTCTCAGGGATTCAGTTTTGATTGCTGGAATGCTCATGAGGATATTTTATACCCACATGTCATTGCGAGGGCTGGCGGTTGAGTAGGGCGAGCGTTCTTCTCGCCCGTATCGAAACCCAGCCCGAAGCAATCTCTAAATATGAGGAGATTGCTTCGCCGCAGCGAACGCGGCTCGCAATGACGAAACAACTTACGGCAAAGACTCGGCGATGGCGAAGGCGGGGGCGGTGTCGGTGCCTGTTCCGCTCAGCCCGTAGATAATGCCATCCTTGACCCAGATCAGGGCGTACTCAGGCGCGTAATCGGTGACGCGCTGGATGAGTTTGCCGGTTACGCCATCCACTGAAACATCCTGGGAAGTGGCGCGGCGCGGGACGGGGATGACGAGGGTCGAGGTCCAATCCACGGTGGCGGTGAAGGCAGCGGCTTCTTCACGGCTCATGCCGCTGAACTCCAAACCGATCTGCGCCAGTTGAGCCATGTCCAAACCATCGGGCGCGCTAACCAGCGGGCTGGGCATTTGGGTGAAGACCACGCAGTCTGCATAATCCTTGCCCATGTCTTCTCCCTGCGGCTCGGGCTTCTCCGCCTGCGGTTCGGGACAAGTCCCAAACGTGGCGTTCACCGTGGCGGGGATTTTGACCGAGATTTCCGCGCCGTCAATCGACTCGGGCAGGACCAGGTCGTCGCGTCCAGCCGCTTCGATGAAAGCCTGCGCCTTGGCGCGGTCAACGGTCAGGTTGAAGGCGGACGAGTCGGTGACGTAGATTTTCGAGGGAGTCTGGTCGGCGGGCAGGCGGACGTCGAAGCCCGCAGCGGATTCAGCTTCGTCGGCAGTTGCCGCCACGACGGGTTCGCCGGGTTCGTCAGTCACCTCGGTCGATTCCGAGATGAGTTCGCTCAACTGGCTGCCGAGGGCTTCGTTGCCGGTCATGCTTTCCAGTCCAGCCGTATCGATTGGCAGGACAGCCACCTGCTGCACGCGGAACAGATTCAACAACTCACCGGCAAGGGCACGGGTGGTGGGGAACGCCATCAACAGGGCGAAAGCCAAAACGGCAACCGCGCCGTAGCGCACCACGGGGAATGCGAACAACTTTTTCAACATGGATGTCTCCTTTTGTTTCAGATATTGGTCGGAAAAACGGCTCCAGGCAAAATGTGCGCTGGGAACGGGTTCCGTCCCCGGAGCCAGAAACGATAGCCGACTCGCAACGTGAAGATGTGTTTGTTTCAATTCAGCCAGTCCTCGCTGGCAATCGGCGCAGGCTTCCAGATGGCGCAGAAGATTGGTATCCAGTTCACCATCGAGGGCTGCGCGCAACTCCCCTTCGGTTAGATGTTTCTTCATACTTCCTCCTGGGCAAGCGCCCGATAACACACTTCGAATTCGCGTTCGGCTCTCACCAACAGCGGTCCAATGGACGTGGGCGAAAGCCCAAGGCTGCCGGCGATTTCCTTGTAGGACAGTCCCGAATAACGCAGGGTCAACAACTGTGCATTCCGTTCGTTCATCTTTGCCAGAGCCTGCCGCGCGAGGTCTTGCTGCTCCGCCTGTTCGTGGAGGATGGCGGGGCGCGTCTCAGGCGCTTCTTCGAGGGCGAACCTGCCCGCCTCGATCTCGTAGCGCTCACGCCGCTTGTAACTGCGGATCGATCTCAGCCCAAGGTTGGTCGCCACTCGATAAAGCCAGCCGCCCAGTTGGAATCCATCCTCTTTGATCGGACTCCGCTGGTACAGGCGGAAAAAGGTCTCCAGCGCCAAATCCTCCGCCTCAGCCGGGTCTCCGACAAGCCTGTGCAGGATGCGATAGACGTACGCCCAATACTCGCCAAACAGGGACTCAAAGT
>DAOUAS010000125.1:0-13425 GCA_034433295.1 Anaerolineales bacterium
CGAAGTCGAAGGCATCCAATACGGAGACGCGCTGGAGGTTGGCATCAACCCGCTGGAGATCCTCATCAAATAAAGGGGAAGCATCCAGAATCGAAAACTCTCCTGCGCACGACCGCCTGTCGGTCAGGCTGGATGTGTCTCCGCAGACTCCTCGGTTATTCGATAAACAACATCGTGTTCGCGGACGGGTTCCTCGACCGACACCGCCACATCATCACCGGGTTTGACGGCCACCACCGGACGATGATTCACCTGCATCGAGGAGATCCGCTCGGTCAGGTCGGTCACATGCCCGAGGATGTGGACTGTGTCGCCGAGTTTCAAACTGTCCGTGAGTTTCAAGACCGCAACATTGAGATGATTGAAATAGTGGGTCACTTTTCCAATTTCGACTTCCATGTTTTTACTCCTTCTTCAGGCCTCTCACCACAAGCACCGAACAATTCGAATAGTGGATCAATTTGCGGGAGACGCTCCCCATCAGCCAGCTCTTGAATTGTCCCATGCCGTACGACCCGGCCACGATCAAATCCACTTCGTTGGCTTTGGCATAGTCGATGATCTCGGTCGCGGCATCGCCTTGCTTCAGGATGGGGGTGGACGAAATCCCATGACGTTGAAGCAGATCACAGGCGCGTTTGAGAAGCGCGTGACCTTTTCGTTCCTGCGCCTTCTGCAAAGCGGAATCATCCTCCGTTGGAGGGGGCAGGTAGATGGTCTGCCAGCCGCCGAGGTGCGGTTCCATGGTCAACAGGGGCTGAGGCGGAGGGATGACGTGCATCACCCGCACATCCACATTTTCTGGCAGGGGGAATTTACCCAGGTAGCGCGCGGCCTGTTGACCTGACACCGATCCGTCCGTCACCAACAAAATGCGGCGCAGGCCCTCATACGGCGCGCGGACGATCAACACCGGACCATGGGCATATTCCACGACCTGCTGGGCCACCCCGCCAAGCAGGATGCCCAGCGTGGCGCGCAACCCCTTTGCGCCCAGCACGATCAGGTCGGTTTTTTTGGCGTGTGCCATTTCGATGATCTTTTCAGCCGGAGAACCGAGGGTCAATTCGGTCTCGACTTTTACCCCCGCATACATCAGGTGCTGTTTGGTCCTTTCGAGCGAACGTTCGAATTCGGGGATGCCTGAAATCTGTCCGGGAGTGAAGACCCGCAAAACCGTCACGCGGGTTTTGGGCGGCAGCGAAAGGTCGCGAATCAACTCGACCGCGGACCGGGCATGTTCCGAACTGTCATCCGCCATCAGGATGTTCAGTCGTTTCATCGCAGTCATTTTCAGCCTCCTTTCACGCGAAAACGATTGTCCATGAATACTGTAGCACGAAACAGGGTTTAATTTCCAGTCCCCATTGCCCCTTTTCGACCGGACTCTTCGGCTGCCGCTCAATTCTCCGCAAACCTGAGAAGGATCACACCCGCAAACACCAGCGCGCCGCCGGCAAGTTGCGGTCCGGTCAGGATTTCATTCAAAAGGAAATAAGCCCAGATCGCGGTAAACGCCGGTTCGAGGGTGGCGATCAGGTTTGCCGTTGTCGGGGAAAGATAACGCAGGCTCAGGGTGTAAAGTCCAAAGCCGCCGAGGGTGGGAGCAATGCCGAGAAAGAAGAGCAGTCCCCAGCCGGAAACCGCATCTCCAAGCCAGAACATGTCTGCGAATGGCGGCCTTCCGGCGATGAAACGGTCATGGGCGAAGTTGAACAAAACCAGGAAGATTGTCGCCGAGGCAAAACTATAGAGCAGAGCCGTCCACGAATCGATATGAACATTGGAAGCATGCTTGCCTTCGATGTTGTAGACGGCAAAGGCAAAACCCGAGATCATTCCGAAGGTGATTCCCAGTGGATTGAGATTCCAGGACGCCGGATCGTATGCGCCCGAAACAAACACGATGCCCGATAGACTCAACAGGATGGACAGAATCTTGATGCGGCCGAATTTCTCCCTGTAAACGAGGCGGCTTATTGCGGCCGTGATGGCCGGCGAACTGAACGCCAGCACGGTCGCCACCGCCGCGCCGTTGTATTGCACTGAAAATGTCCAGATGGAATTGAAGACGGCAAGGGTGAAACCATACAATGCCATGAATCCCCAGTGTCTGCGTTCAAGCCGAAAACGTCCGCGGCTGAACAGGAGCAAACCCGCGATCATGCCAGCCGACAGGAAAAGGTCGCGCCAGAAGGCAAGCACCAGCGAAGGCAGGGCGTAGGTTTTGCTCAGATAACTGATAATCAACCCTGTGAATGACCATAACACCGTGGCAGCCAGAGCAATGGGGTATCCTCGCGAAAGATTGGGCGATGTTTGCATGTTGACTCCGCTTCGAAAAAAAACAGTCACCACGCAAGCGGGTGACTGTCGGTGGGTGTGCCCCCACGGAGATTCGAACTCCGGTCGTAGCCTTGAAAGGGCTGCGTCCTGGGCCTCTAGACGATGGGGGCTTTTTTAGAGCGGGCGAATTCTATCATCCACCCTTTGGGGCGTCAAGCAATTTCAGGGCGGAGATTCGGGTTTGGCCCGTTGATTGAGCAGGGCCATCAAATCCACCTGTTGACGGTTGATCAACATTCCGGGGCTCTCCACCCGCAGGTTCGGTATAAGAATGGCCGTCAACGTGGCGTTGAAGATCGGCAGGAAATCGCGCGAACCGTCGGTGATGAGCGCTGTAAAATCGAAACGTCCCGGCAACTCCATGATGCCTTCGATTTCGAACATTTGCGTGGTAACGCGGATCGGGTACTCGATCACATTGGTATATCCGCCGCGCACAATCCCCGCCGGACCGAGGTCCTCGCGGCGGGAAAGACAAATGGCATACACATGCCTCTTCATCATGCGCACAAGTTCGAAATGATCCACGAGTTTCGTCGGCATATAAACCCGCGCCAACCGCGCATCGGTGATCTCGATTGCCGAGCGGGTCGGGTCGTTCAACATTCCCATCGCGCCATGCGTGGCAACCATGATCTTTCCGACCACGCGATAGCCCGATGTAAAAACATCGGCCGGGAGAAAGCGGTAGGTGCGGGGGGAGGTATCATGCAGGATGGACATGGCAGAGAATCCTCGCCTATGAATCGCGAATTGGCCGCGGGATTCCCGTTTGAGGCCGGGGCGGAGGCGGAGTTCGGCGGCGCTTTGTGGTGGGTTTGCCTGCATTCGGATCGAGGATCATTTCCAACCACGTGACCGCTTTCAAATCATATTCGCGTTTGCCGCACACGTCGCAGACCCAGGCCGGGAAATGCGGCACACTGATCAATTCCTGTCCGATCCAGGTAAAGTAAGTCACACGGCGCGGCTGGAGATTGCCCGCATGACACTCGTTGCAGGGATAATACCCGGTAAAGTTTTCTTCGGTTTCTTTCATCTGGTATCCTATTGAGCGGCAGGTATCTCGGTGTGATCGATCACCTTCCAAAACGACGGCGGCCAGTAGATCACCACCGCCTTGCCCACCACCTGTTCGAGGGGCAGATAGTTCCACGAATGCGAGTCGGAAGAATCGTTTCGGTTATCGCCCAGCACAAACAAATGACCCTCCGGCACGAGCCACTCGCCGGAATATGCGGGGGGGGCCGCAATATAAGGCTCATCCAACGCCTGCCCGTTGACAGAGACAACCCCGCCCTGAACGCCAACCGTATCGCCGGGCAGTCCGATCACGCGCTTGATCAACTCCTGTTCGGGGTCCACCGGATAGTGGAAGACGATGATATCGCCGCGTTCCACCTCGCCGAATTGGTAACTCAACTTGCTGACCAAAACAAACTCACCGTCTTCCAGCGTCGGCAACATGCTGAACCCATCCACACGCACGCGCGCGGAGATCGCATTGATTCCCAAAAACAGAATGGCCGCCAACGCGAAAGTTTCGATAATGTCGAACACGATCCTTCCCCAATGCGTTTTCTCCTCGGTGGAAGAAGGCGCGGGGGCGGCAGATTGCGTCTCGAGCTCGACCTCTTGCTGTAAATTTTCCAAACAAGCCTCCAAGTATCCGCAAAATTATACTTCCCTTTTTTGAAATTCATCGCGGTTCAAGTCTTACCCCAGGCAAAAAAAGTGGGGACGTACAAAGTGCGGCTATTATTCCCGCGGGCGGTTTCGTCCAGGATCTTCATCCTCCGGATTTCAACCTCCGGGACGATTCCTTCCAAATCGGACTGGATCACAGCCCATTCGCTTTCCCACTCTTCGGCAGATTCGACCACCGCCCCGCCTTGAATGGGTCCCGTTTCGATGAGCCTGATCCCAGCCCGATAAAAGGTCTCAGCCAGCGATGCTCCAAAGGATGGATCGGCACCCTGCCTGCGGAGCGCCTCCGTCTGCCACCTGCCAAGCGGTTTGAGCGCGGACGGTTCGTCCACCCGCTGACTGTAATCGGGTTCTGCCAATGCTAACACGCTCCGTCCCACGCGAGCCATTTCGCAAAGGACTTGTAATGGGTCTTTTACCCACAACAAAAGGTAGTGACAATAGACGATGTCGAATGATTGATCGGGGTAGGGGAGAAAATGCCCATCGCCGAGAGTCAACGAAGCGGCTGGGGCGTGGAATCGGCATTCGGCAAGCGAACCCGCTTCGAGGTCGAGTCCGTGCAAGGCGAGGGCGGATAGTTCGCGCAGGATCGCCCCCGTTCCACATCCCACTTCCAACACATGGCGCGCGGACTTTAATCCCGCCTGCTCGAATAGATAAGTTCGCAGGTCATGGGTCCATGCGGCTTGCTGGAGGTAGCGCGAGTGCCAGTTCATCCTTCACAAAAACATTTCAGGCTGCGGTTAAGGTCGTCCGGGTTTTCCCACCAGTTGCGGACAAAATCCGCCTGCCCATCGGTTTCGGGCGAACGCAGTTGATGGAAATTCACAGGGCGGGTTTTGTACAACTGATCGACCTTTTCAAGCGCCTGTTCGTTTGGCATCCCATGACGGACAAGGTAACAGCCGACGACCATCCCCGTGCGTCCCACTCCGCCCCAACAGTGGACATACACACAGCGGCCGTCTCGAATGGCTTTGTCGATGGCATCGAGGATGGCCGTCATGACATCCGACGAAGGAACGCCAAAATCGCGGATTGGAATGCGCTGATGGAAAACATCCACCCCATAGACCTTCGCCTCTTCTTTCAGGATGTCTTCATAGGAGGACAGTTCGCGCGGCTGGGTCAGGTTGATAAAAGTGTTGACGCCCGCTTCGAGAAAGGCATCGATGCGGCGGCGCGCGGACGCGGAGTCGCGACTGCCGGGGTATTCTCCCGCCAGCAAGCGATTTTCTTCGACCCAATAGGATTGAGAAATGGGGAGTTTGGTCATTTGAATGGCTGGTTCTATAAAAATCATTGCAGGGACGACTTCCCGCACACCGGATTTTAACCGAAAAGCGCGCCGCGCCGCCTCGTCCTTACAGCATTATCGTCTTGAAGCAGATGAGGTCTTTGATAAATTTCTCCTTCATCATCTTCTCCTAAACATGACTGTTTCGATGGGAACTATTATTCCTGTCTGCGCGGCAGGGTGAAATAAAAAGTGGTTCCCCTCCCCTCTTCACTCTCGATCCAGATTTTTCCGCCATGTACTTCGATGATTCGTTTCACAATGGCAAGCCCGATCCCCGTGCCTTCAACATCAGGATTCAACTTGTTGAACAGGCCAAAGACCTGTTCATGGTGTTTGGGCGCAATACCAACCCCGTTATCCCTGACGAAGAAAATGGGGCCATCATGCTCCGCGTTCACATCCTTTTCAAGTTGACCAATTTCTATTTGTGGATGTTTTTGATCGCCTATGAATTTGGCGGCATTATCGATCAGGTTTTGTAAAACCTCGACCAGACGCTGTTTATCTCCATAAACAGTGGGCAAATTGGGCTGGATGGCGACCTGAACACCCCGCTCCTGTAATTGTCCATGCACGATTTCCAAGGCATTCTCTGCCAAATCTGCAAAAGGGACGACAACCGGCGGGTTTACCACCCGGCCAATACGGGAGAGTTCGAGTAACTCACTCAATAAGCGCCTCATCCTGTCCGCAGCCTCCTGGATGCGCTGGACGTCATTCTGCAATCGTTCCATATTACCGGACTTGGCATCTCTCTCAAGATAACCAAGAAAACCGTTGATCGTGACAAGCGGGGATTTAAGATCATGCGAAATTGTATAGGTAAACCTTTCCAACTCTGCATTGCGATTTTCCAAGTCAGCAATCAGTTTACCCCGCTCAGTTTCAGTATGAATGCGATCAGTGATATCCCAGAACATGATTTGGATGCCATTTACCTGTCCCCGGGCATCATAAACGGGCGCTTTAAATACCTGAACATAACTGCGTTTGCCGCCCAGCGGTTGGTGTTCCTCCACCATTTCCATGGTATGTCCGTTGGCAATCATTTCCTGGTCATCCCTGCGGTATTTCTCAGCCAATTCCACCGGATGCAAATCAAAATCAGTCTTCCCCAATATCTCAGATGCAGGCAGCCCAAACCCGTCACAGTAGCGTTTGTTTACAAAGGTAAACCGGCCCTCCGGGTCTTTACGGCAGACGCTCATCGGCATGACTTCCACAAGGGATTGATACAGCGCTTCGCTTTCCTGTAATGCTTCCTCCGCCTTTTTGAGCGGTGTGATATCACGCCCGACAGCCTGCAGTTCGATCACATGGTTATTTTCATTGGTAATGCGCTTTACGACCCATTGAATCCAGCGCTCCTTCCCGTCATACCTGTAATTTATGTATTCACCCGTTGTAGTTCCGTTTTCCTCCGCCAATTTTCTCGTTTCGCTTGCGACTGTATCTCGAAATTCAGGCGCGATCATGAACATATAGCTTTGTCCGACCAGTTCTTCGCGCGTTTTTCCAAAAAACTTGCAGTAGGCATCATTTACATATGTGAGGGTGGTATCAGGCCGGTAACGACTGACGAGGTCAATCTGGCTTTCGACCAATGCCCGATAGCGCGTCTCGTTTTCACGCAATGCAGATTCGACCCGTTTGCGTTCGGTAATGTCACGGTCTATTCCGCGATAGCCTGCCAGATTCCCGTTTCCATCGAAAAAGGGGACGCCGCTCGTGTCCATGATCACCAAACGACCATCTTTATGTCGGCAAATATTTTCCAGCAGCTCGATCGGTTTCCTGTTTTGCAAGCTCTCCTGGAAGAGTATCCCCATGCGTTTTGCTTCTTCGACGGTCATGAAATCGAAAGGCGTCCTGCCTACAATTTCCTCCGGCTCGTACCCCAACAGGTCGCGAACTTTCGGGCTGGCGTAGGTATATATGCCGTTCGCATCCACCTCCCACATCCAATCGTTGATCGTCTCGACCAGGGCGCGAAACCGTTCTTCGCTTTTCTTCAATGCGTCTTTTGCCAGGGCAGCATCAATGACAGTGGTCGAGAGGGAAAAAGCCATTACCATGACAATTCCCATGAAGGCATATTCCATCAAATAGACGAATTGATACATTCCATTGCCCACCAATGTGTCGTTGATAGCCGCGGCGTACATTAATCCCAACCCAACTATCAATGGCATGGCCTGCTTTTGATTTCCGTCCCTGAAATGACGGACAGCCATGACCATGAGGTAGGCGCTAACTACAATACCCATAAAGCTCTGGATTGCTGTAAAAGGGCCAAATGTTACTTCGTAATAGGTTACTGATAGACCAAAAGGCAGCAGGATGTGTTTTATGGAAGGTTGACCCACGAACCAGGTTAGGCTGCTTTGATCCACCAGTTGGACAATGACGGCCAGAAAGTAATAAATCCAGAAGACATACGCAAGCACACCAGGCTTTTGACGGGTATAGTCAGAGACAAACCAAAGAAAGGCGGGCACAAAAAACGCCATCGAAATGAGTTGCGCCCGCTGCCATTGCGCGCCTTCGACAACCGATGTCGCATTGTACAAGCCGACACAAAAAACATCATAGACAACTATCGAAAAACAGAGAAGCGCAAAAGTAAAGTCCGAGCGGTTTTGCGGACGTCGGATGAAAATCAACAGATGATATAGGCCAACATACAGCGAGATGCCGGCCATTGCGGCTACAGGCAAGGATAATGCATTCATTTCGCTTTCTCCTGGATCGATTCCTTTAGAACGATCAACAACCAGGGACAAAAAGCAAATGACGGGCGCCCCTCCGAAACCCGATCCCCTAATTTTCCCTCCTCATTACCAGACGACAAGTTGAAACGATATTTTTTATTATACATGGATTACATCTGTCAGCCACATTATCTTAAAGGCAGTGTGAAATAAAACGTGGCGCCCTCCCCCACTTCACTCTCGACCCATATCCTGCCGCCGTGGACCTCTATTATTTTCTTCACGAGAGCCAGACCAATCCCAGTGCCGTCGTTGTCCGGGCTGAGTTTGTTGAAGAGTCCGAAGATGCGGCTGTGATGTTCAGGCGCGATGCCGATGCCATTGTCTTTGACAAAGAAAACCGGATTTCCCTGTTCCTCGCCATATTGACCGATCTCGATGAGCGGGTCTGGCTGGCTGCCCATGTATTTTGCGGCGTTGGCAATGAAGTTTTGCAGGACCTCCGTCAGACGCCTGCGGTCTCCCCGGACTATGGGCAGTCCCGGCTGAGTCCGAACCGTGACCCGTCCCACCGTGTCCAACCGGCCGCGAACGATTTCCAGGGCATCGTTCACCAGGTCGGCAAACGGAATGTCTTCCGGCTCGTTCATCATCCGCCCGATTCGCGAGAGTTCGAGAAGTTCAGTCAGCAAACGATGCATTTTCGCAGTTGCTTCGACGATACGGAATATGTCGGCTTTGACACGTTCCACATTGCCTGCCAGGGCGTCCTTTTCGAGGAATTTCAGGAAACCATTGATCGTGATCAGGGGGGCCTTGAGGTCATGCGAGACGGTGTAGGTAAAACTCTCCAATTCGGCATTCTTCGACTTGAGCTGCGCAATGAGTTTTTCCCGCTCCGTCAACTGGTGCTGGAGCGCGTCATACAAGCGCGCATTATCCACGGCAACCGCCACATGGTTGGCAAGCGTGGCAAGGACGATTTCATCGTCGGGCGTATAGGCCTGTTGCGATAGTTTGGGACCCAGCATAAGCGCTCCCACCAGTCCATCGTGGGCCCTTAATGGAATGATCATCTGGATATCGGCATGGCTGAATATTTCAAATTGTTCCCGCGAAAGGCTTCCCATTTCCTGCAATTGATGCATGTCATTTACCGTAAGAATCGCCCGCCCGGCCATAGAGTTTTGCAAGATGGGGTGGTTCTCATCGATGACACACCGATATCCGGCTTGCAGTCCCATGGATGCAATCAGTTCGAAACCCGCTTCGCTTTTGAGAGACAAAGCCGACCATTGAAGATGCATCGTGCTTGTGACATCCTCCAGAATCACATGAGAGAGTTTGTCGAGATCGAGGATGGACACAGTCGTACCGCTCAACCGCTGGATCATTGCCAAACCGTCATATTTCTCACGGAACAGGGCGTGGTCGAGCCGTGACTGTACGCGGTCACGAAGCGGGGTCAATACCCCCACAACAATGACAGCGGCAATGATCGAAAGCACGAGCGAGTCCGATCGGTCAAGGACAAACAGATGCGTCATAAGAAATATGACGGTGAAATACCCCACCCCCATGATGAGGATCGAAACTGAATACACCAATCCCTTGCGGATGACAATGTTGATGTCCAGAAGTTGGTAACGGAGGATTGCCAACGCGATCAGGAACGCGCTCAGGATGTTTGCGGCCACATCTATGGGATAGGGGCGCAGGGCGGATGACCCGTTGGCAATCATTCCCGCCCACACGATCACAATGGCAAGCAGAAGATATTGGATGCGCACCTTCTGAAGCGGGGCGCTATCCCGATATCCCCTGACCAGTTCGAATATGGTGCGGCCGAGCACAATCAATATCGGGATGGACATCCCCAGTGCGAGGACGCCAATTTCAGGAACAAAAAGACCTGTGGATGGGTCACGATAAATGCCCGAAAAAATGAACGAACGAAACACGGTAAAAAAAACCATCATGACCGCCCAGAGAATTACGCTGATTTGCGACATGGCGCGCGATGGAACTTTTCCCAGAAAGGCCCTGGTGAAAAAAAAGTATATGATCGCCTGACCCAGGGACAAGGGAATGGTAAATGTATACCAGAACAGCGCGTTATGGCTGTTGCGGGACAGGGAAACCATCAAATAGGCTGCCTGCAATAGCAGCATATCCAGCAGGTATAGAAAGAACAACTGGCGCGCGCGATCTCGTGAACCTGAACGCAATAGAAGGGTCAGCAGTCCGCTGTACGAACAAAAGGCAATAATCGATGTTATAAGGGCCAGGGTCATGGGAACTCTTTCGTTTGATTTTCGCCCATGATTGTACTTGAGAGTGATTGAATCTCCCCTCCCAACCAAGTAAGGTTGTGACTTTTCGGTTGTCACAAATTTTCAGGGGATAGGGGAATGGAAGCATGTACACCCTATTGCTGGATGAAACAAAAAAGGAGCATAATCAGTCTGATGTAGATGGGCGTTGCTGTGACAAAGTCTCCCTTAGAGTGCATCGGATGCGGGTAGATGCGGTCGATGAGTCAGCCATCACAACCGTCTATTTCTCATAGATGTAGTAATAATATAATATCTTCCCCAAGTAGGCTATTTCTTTCAGAAGTTTTCCCCCGGGATACTCAGCTTGAACCAAAGGGATTTGAGCAGAATGCTCCGGGAGAAAAACGAATACCAAATGATTTGAGCCTGGCCTGGGATTTTGCGGAGACCCCCATGGTTTCAAGATATCGAATCCTGCGATTTTCGGAGCAAGGTATTGCAGACTTGAAATGGAATGGTAACCCATGCGATGAAGTCCAAAGAAGACCACTTGCGTATCTTCGGGTTGGGTTTGAAGGAATTCTCCCAAATGCTGCGCAACGGTGTCGTTTGATTCAGCCGCAGAGTACCTGGAGATGGGGGTGTAATAAAAATAGTAGGAGAGAGCGTTCCTGAAAGATAGAGCCATGCACAATAAAAAAACCAGAAGGGTAAATATACGGGCAATTTTTGGCTGGATTCTTTCCAAAATCGCAAGCAACTTGGTTAGACCAAATGCAATCGTCATCAAGCAAACAGGAATAACCGCGATGTAACGTTGCGGGGCGGGTGGGTTTTCGCTGAGTCCTCCAATAAACACAAACAGAACGAGGCACATTCCAACCAGGATATTGCGACTCTCGCGCAGGTTGAAAATGAGGAAAACAAGCCCTGCAAAAAACAATTCAGCCAGGGGTGTTTCCAAAAAGGGGGCGCTGGAAGGGAACCATATATTCGTGATCGGTATGTACGTGAAGGATAGCATTCCAACCCAAATTTTCTCGATTATTTTTTGCAAAATGAAAAAGGGGTCTGTTTGTAACATTGGCTCAAATGATTGACCAAATGTATAGACACGCACCATGGGAGCCAGAAATTGTTCGGGGTAACGAATGGAATACCATGCAAGCGGCAAGGCAACAACCAGCGCGGCTAATATCATAAGCACAATATCGGGAAGAAGCCGCTTATTACGTTCGCGGTTGCGCAAAGAAACCAGAATCAACCAGATGGGAATCAATATTAGAAGCGTGTGACTTGTGACATAAAAGTACTGTGAAATCCCCAGTCCAAAACCGGCCAGGAGAAAAGCGTTTCGACTCTCGCGTTCCCAGGCATACCAAACCGCGCCAATGACAGCGATATAGGACATTCCGTCCCACACATTACTTAGACCAATACGGCTAAAATGAATATGAAGTTGAAAACCGGCCACCAGCAACGCGGCAATCAGGCCGGCTCGTTTCCCATACATTGCATGGCCGGTCAAATAAGTAGCGCCGACAGCCAATGAGCCGGCAATTATGGAGGGAATGCGCAAAGCCGCTAACGTGGGTCCAAAGATCGCAATCGAACCGGCTGGGATGAAGAAATATAAACCCGGGAAGGAAGCCCATCCCATTGTAAAAGGGTTATTGAATTTCCCGGCAAGGATGTCCAAGCCTATGAGTCCACACGAAGCCTCATCCCCATAAAAAATCAGCGGGTAGCTTTCTGGCGCAAAACCACGAACCAGGCAGCCCAACGCAACAAATCCAAAGCTGACCAATAATATTTTGCGGAGCGACATAAAATGAAGGCCGCCGCGTTGCCACCCTCCAAATGCAACAAAGAAAATAGCAATGATCCACGCCAGCCATCCAACAACTGGGCTGTGCATTAAGGGGTTTTCGCCTGCCGCGTAATGAGCAAGGATGGAAAATAGCAAACCAGTGATCAATAATGGAAACCGCCATGTTGAAATCCCGAACCATTTTGACGGATGTTGAATGAGGTTTTCAAGTTGAGATTTTGTTCGTTCACTGAGAAACGCATAGATCGCGGTCAGGGATATGAATATACCCACTCCAACCAGAATCCAAACAGGCATTTCCGTGCCAGCCGGTAAATCCTTGCCCACTTTCAAACTGGCTAAGGTAAAAGTAACACCGCACAGCAGCAAGAAAGAAGGTAGTTTTTTTATTTGCATGACGTCACTCTTTGATACAAGAGCGCCTCTTTTTCAAAGGTAATCACTCAAGAAATCCCTTCTCCAAGTTCCTCGTTATATTAAAGTGACTGTCACTTGGGTTTATCGCTTCATCGTACGATATTTCACCCTGTGCGGTGTTAGATCTTTGCCAAACTTCTCGACCATCATCGTTTCGTAATCAGACCAGTTGCCGATGTGCATGGTGGCTTGCGAGTCATCTTCAAACACGATGAGGTGGGTGCAGATGCGGTCGAGGAACCAGCGGTCGTGGGAGACGACGAGGGCGGTGCCTGCAAATTCGCTGATGGCTTCTTCGAGGGCGCGCAGGGTGTTGACGTCGAGGTCGTTGGTCGGTTCGTCGAGCAGGATGACGTTGGCGCCTTCGGTGAGGGTCTTGGCGAGATGCACGCGGTTGCGTTCACCGCCCGAGAGGATGCCGACCTTCTTTTGCTGGTCGGAGCCTTGGAAGTTGAACGAGGCGCAGTAGGCACGTGAGTTGACCTTACGCTTGCCGAGTTCGAGGAAGTCGGCGCCTTGCGAAATTTCTTCGTAGACAGTTTTTTCAGGATCGAGCGTTCTTGATTGATCGACATACGCGAGCTTGACCGTCTCGCCGATTTTGACGGAGCCGCTGTCGGGTTTTTCTTGTCCGATGATCATCTTGAGCAGGGTGGTCTTGCCTGCGCCGTTGGGACCCACTATCCCGATGATGGAGCCTGGAGGAACCGTAGCAGAAAACCCGTCGAGAATGAGGCGGTCGTCGTAAGACTTGGTCACCTTATCAAATTCGAAGACGACATCACCAAGGCGCGGACCAGGCGGGATGTAGATATCCAATTCTTCGCGGCGCGC
>DAOUAS010000126.1:0-12856 GCA_034433295.1 Anaerolineales bacterium
GTGCCGCTCTCAATAAAATGACGCATCTCGGTATGCCCCAAAGTTACAAAGTGGCATAACTCTTCATTCCGACAAATGAATTGCGTCTACTTTTCGATTTATGCACCAACGCCCTTTTGCATTAATGACAAACAGTGGTTATTTAGAATTGCACCCAGGTGCTAGCTTCGCTAAAATGCACGTTATGATAGTTTCGATAACAGGCTTGATGTTGCTTGTAGTTTTTATAGCTGTAGCTTTATCACAACAAGATGTAACATCTACTAAAATAGAGAAGGCAGAAATGCCGAATAAAAGCACAAAATAATCAAACCCCGAATGCTATTTAAGGGTAAGATGGAATAGGAAAGATATTGCGGAGGAGATAAACACAAAACGCTTCGACTTTGTTCAACATGGCGTCTACTCCCCACCCTTCCCAAGTGGGAAGGGGGCTGGGCGCGTGATGGCTGTGATGATTCTCCATAGCAAAGCAACCTTTATTTGAGGAGGCATTAGCTTCTTCCCCTTGGGGGACGCGTACCCGAGCGCAGTGATTGGTAGGGCTGGGATGGGTTTTGAATCGGCACGTTTTCCAATAGGTGCTACAATCCATCCCAGTGCGAACTTTATTCATAGGTCAATCAACTTTAGGAGTAATAATGACAACAAGCACTTTCTCACCGTCCGTGGTCGGCTGGACAGCAATTGCAACGGGGGTCACGGTTATCCTTGCAGTGATATTCCTCATCCTGATGTATACCGTAAATGGGCGCTTTGGCACAGTCAACGACGTTCTCAACGCCATGGTCGGAATCTTGAGTGTGGTTCTGGCGTGGATGCTTTATGCTGAACATCATGCCAGGTCGCCGCTGATGAGTCAAATAGGGCTTGTCCTTGTGGTGGTTGGTGCGATCTTTGCCATTATCGGGTCAGTCCTCATCATTTTCTGCTTTACAGACTTTGTCCTGGCTGGTTGGTATACAGGGGTCGGGAACGCTTTGATCGGCTTGTGGCTGGCGGCGTTATGTTACACCATGCTGAATGGTGATGCATTGCCTCATGGCCTGGTCGTGTTTGGGATTGTTGCTGGCGCATTTATGGTGATGGGCTTCCTCGGTATTCCAGGAATATTGGCTCGTGTCGACACCATGGAGTCGCTGCCGTGGTATCTCGGTGCCGCGTATTTAGGGTTTCTCGGGACGTATGTTCTGTATCCTATCTGGACGATCTGGTTCGGGCGAATCCTCCTGCTCAGGTAGGATGGCATAAAAAGATAATCGTGATTTGTCGATTGGAGCATAAAATAAAACAGGACTGCAATTGGAACGCAGTCCTGTTTTGATTCTATGTACATCTGTAAGGGCCCTACACTCCCGTCGCCTTGAACGCCGCGCTTTTCCTGCGCCTCCTCCACAAGTTTGGTCTATCGCCAAAAAGTTGGCAGAAAAATTCTCAGGGCAACATCCATCAGCAAGCCGAGCATGAAGAGCGAGCCGAAGGAGCGGTTGTTGCGAAAGGCAATGGGCGCAAAGTACAGCGGCCAGCCGCCTTGTCCGTCGGGGAAGCCTTCGGGACGGGTATCAGGCTTGGGCTTGGTTAAAGGCGGGAGGCTTTCGCGCAGGGCGGGAAGCGCAAAGAGGACGATCAGCATGATAGGCGTGAAAAACTTTGTCAGAATAAGATATCCCGTGAAAAGATATGGCAGGATCATCATCGCCATCACGGCATAACGCGCGGCTTTTTCGCCAATAACCACGGGCAGGGTGTGGATGTTCTTGGCTTTGTCCACGCTGATTTTGTCGATGTGCTTGCCGAAGATGACCGTGGTCACGCCCAGAACATAGGGCAGGCTGGCGATGGCAACCGACCAGTTCCATTGGTGGGTGAGGACGTAGTATCCGCCGCCGATCATCAGTGGACCCCAAACCACCAGCACGGCGACTTCGCCGAGTCCCAGCCCCTTGAGCGGCCAGGTGTAGAACAGGACGAAAAATGCGCCGGAGGCGAGCAGAATCCAGATCAACGGGTCGTTGGCGTTGATGAAGATGAGATACAGTCCCGCCGCGAGGGCGAGCAGACCCGTCACTGCGAAATAAGTCAGGTGCTGACGTTTGGTCATCAAGCCGGAGGCGATGGGCTGCGCCCCGTACATGGTGCGGAAGTAGTTGTCCTTGTCCACGCCGCGCACGAAGTCGGTGTAGTCGTTGAAGATGTTGTTGCTGGCGTGCGCCATGATAAGTCCGAAGGCAAGAGCAAGCCAGGGGACGAGACTGAACGAACCGTCGCGCCAGGCGAAGAGTCCGGCGAGGGCGGCGGAGATAAAGGTCATGATGAGAACTGCGGCGCGGGTGGAAATCAACCACCTCGAGATCAGGTCGAGTTTGTCCCACTCCTCCTTCGAGACATCGGGAATCACGTTCAAAGCTTTCTTCCACATTGTAAAGTTCATTTGTTAGTCTCCTCAATAAAGTTTTCAACCGATAATATTTGATGCCATTAAAAGGTGACAGCCACTCCGCAAAGCGACTGTCACCCGGACATTTATTTACATCTCACTGGTCATGATGAAGAGCGGTTTCATCTCGAATTTTTCGTACTTCGGGCGGTAGCGGTCGGTATCATAGAACTGGGGCACGTTGACAAGTTTCTTGGTCGAGGTGATGATGTCGAGCGGGACGTTGTCATAGCGCCCGTTCTTCAGCACCACCAGTCTGCCGTGGATGTTGTTCAGCACCAGGTCGAGGGCGAGGTTGCCGAAGGCCATTGGCACGATGGAGTCAATCGCGTCTGGGTCGCCGCCGCGCACCATGTAGCCGATCTTCTGGGTGATGGTTTCGACCTTTTTGCCGTTGTTGTATTTGGGCGAAAGTTCCTTGATCTTTTCCGAAACCAGGTCGCCGATACCGCCCAGTTTGGCGTGACCATAGGCGTCGGTGCTGCGATCCTGGAAGACCATCTCGCCGCCTTCGTACATGGCGCCTTCGGAAATCAACAGCACCGAATACTTGCTGGGATTTCGATTGCGGTCCTGGACGAGGAGATCGGTCAGGTGTTCGATGTTGAATTTGTGTTCGGGGATTACGCATCGATGCGCCGCTCCCGCCATGGTGGGAAGCATGGCGGTGAAGCCGGCATAACGCCCGAAAACTTCGAGGACGAGGAAGCGTTCGTGCGAACCGGCAATGGTGCGCAGGCTGTTGGTCAGCGAAATGGTGCGGGTGACGCAGGTGCTGAAGCCGATGCAGTAATCGGTGCCGGGCACGTCATTGTCCATCGTCTTTGGGATGGCGACCACCTTGAAGCCTTCCTGGTAGAGGCGCACGCCGTAACTCAGGGTATCGTCGCCGCCGATGGGGATCATGGTATCGATGCCGAGGAAGTCCAGGTTCTTGATCACTTCCGGCGTCAGGTCGTTGATCTCCTCCTTATACTGATCCTTCAAGTGTTCGGGGACGCTGCTCTTCTTCATCTTGCCTGGATTGGTGCGCGAAGAGTGCAGGAAGGTTCCGCCCGTGCGCCCGGCGCGGTTGACCACATCTTCGGTCAGGATTTGATAGTTGGCGCTGTTGTCGGCGTCCTTGTCGCGGATGATGTCTGTCAACCCGGCCCAGCCGCGGCGGATGCCGATCACCTGATAGCCTTCGCGCAAGGCGCGGAAGGTCACTGCGCGAATGGCGGGGTTCAACCCCGGCACATCGCCGCCCCCGGTCAAAATACCAATTACACCTTTCTTTTTATTGCTCATGACAACCTCACTTTGTTGGATTTTCTTTGGAGATTTTTTGCTCATTGGCGCGGCCTCGCTTTATGGTTTGGAGGGATTTTTACGTTTAAGGCGCAATTTTATCGCAAAGCATCCCGCAGGTCACGATGCAATTTCAGCCTTCCCCTATCTCCGGCAATGGCTCGGCAGACGCGCGGCTGGACAGGAAATTTTCGACGAGAAAGATTGCCAGCGCGACCCAAACGATGCCAAAACCAATCAACTGATTATGGCTGAACGGTTCCTTGTAAACAAACACGCCGATCAAAAACTGCAGGGTTGGCGCGATGTATTGGAGCAGTCCCACCACCCAGAGCGGAACAGAACGGGCGGCGGAGGCAAACATCAACAGCGGGACAGTCGTGACAACTCCCGCGCCGATCATCAGCAGGTCCGAGGCAAAACCGGTGTGAAGGAATGCGCCGTTTCCGTTTGCTTGGGCAAAGAGAAGAAAGCCAACCGCCGGAATGAAAAGGATGCCCGTTTCGACGGTCAGCCCATACAGCGAACCCAGCGGCGAAAGTTTCTTTACCAGTCCGTATGTGCCGAATGAAAATGCCAGCGAGAGAGCAATGTAGGGCAGGCGTCCGTAAACGAAAGCCAGGTAGGTCACGCCAAGCGCGGCGAGGATGACGGGAATCCATTGTCCGAGGCGCAGGCGTTCGCGAAGAAAGATGACTCCCAACAAAACGCTGATCAACGGATTGATGAAGTAGCCGAGGCTGGTTTCGACGATATAGTTCTTGTTGACCGCCCAGACGTATAAAGTCCAGTTCACGCCGATCAACAGGGCGGCAATGAGATATACCCACAGGTTCTTGGATTTCGCCGTCGCGCGGAAGTCCGCCCATTGTCCGGTGAAAAAGATGACAGCCATCAGCAGGATGAAAGACCAGATGATGCGGTGGCTGATCAACTGAAAAGCGCTGATATGATGCAGGAATTTCCAGTAAATGGGGAAGAAGCCCCAAAGCGCATATGCGCCGATGCCGTACAGAACGCCTTTGTTCATTTAGTTTCCTTTGAAAGCGGATTGATGATCTGAAACCTTTTTGCGCTAAACGACTTTCACCGAACTTCCCCGCTCCCCCTTTTGCACTTCGATGCGGTTCGGAAAAGCATCCTTGAGTTCGTCGAGGTGGGTGATGATGAGGATTTTGGCAAAGTCGTGCTTGACCGTATTGATGGCTTCGATCAACCGCTGGAGGCCAAGCGTATCCTGCGAGCCGAAACCTTCGTCGATGACCAGGGTTTGCAGGCGCGCGCCCTTGCGTTGGGCCAAAATCTCGGAGAGCGCGAGGCGAATCGCAAAGTTCACGCGGAAGGCTTCGCCGCCCGAATACATCTCGTAATTGCGCAAGCCCGCCGAATCGCTGATCTGGATATCGAGCGTCTCCTTGAGGTCTTCGCGTTTCTTGTCCTTGTATTCAGCTTGGGTCACAAACCGAATCGACATGTGACCATCGCTCAGGCGGTCGAGCAGGTCGTTTGCCTTCTGCTCGATCTGCGGCAATGCCTGTTCGATGAGCAGGGCGGGAACCCCGTCCTTGCCGAAAGCGCGCTCCAAAGTTTTGTGGCGGATGATGCGCTGGTTGAGTTCTTCACGTTCGCCTTCGTAATCACCCTTACGGACGCGCAGCCCCGCCAGCGCCTCCACCTTCTGACGCGCCGCACCCACCTGCGCCCGCAAATCATTTTCCTCTTCGCGCAAGTCGCGCAATTTGTCTTCGGCTTCGAGCAGGTTGGGTGAACCCGCCTCTGATTCGATCAAAGTTTGGGAAGCGACTCGATAAGCCTGATCGCTCTCCCTGACTTCTTCCTCGCGTTGAGCTTTTTCCGCCTCCCGGCTTTTGATCTCACCCTCGAGGTGGTTGCTGATTTCTTTGGCAGATTTCAAGCTGTTGAATTCTTCCTCCGCCTTGCGCCCATTTGATTCAGCCAGCTTTGCTGCCTCGTGCGCCGACGGGTCGTAGCCGAGTTTGGCAAGCTCCCTGTCCAGTTTTGACAACTGTTTGCGGACATCTGCCGCGAAGGATTCTTTTTCCAGAATCTTCGTCACTTCGGCCAGCCGTTTCTCCCCTGTCTTTTTCCATTCCCCTTCCGCAGAGCGGAAACTTTCAATTCGCTCAGTGAGTTGGGAAACGGTACTGGAATGAGTGAGCAGGTCTTTTTCAGCGTTTGCGAGTTGGCTAATTCGTAATTGGTAATCGGTAATTTTCGATTCAATATTCTCGATTTCTGTTTTGTTTGAGCGGAATTGGTTGCCTTTATCTTTGCCCTGCCTGTTCAATTCCTCTAAAGTAGATTGGCGGTGTTCTTCGCTTAATTCCTGTCCGCAAAGGGGACAAGTCGCTCCCTCGGTTTGTTCGAGTGAATCAATCCGTTTCTTGATTTCATCCATTTCCCTGCGAAGGGTTTCGTTCTCAACCTTGAGAGCCGCATTTCTCTCACGTGTTTCATTCCGTTGAGTTTCCAACTCGCCGCGTTCATTGACCTTTTCCTCAGTTTCTTTCAAAGAAGCCTGTGCCGCCTTGATCTGTTCCTCCAGGATGCCAATCACAACTCCCTGCTCGCTGAGGACTGAAAACTGATGACTGAGATTCTGAAACTCATGCTCCAACTTCGCCTTCTCCACCTCGATCTCACGCAGCAATGGCTGACGAAGTTCATTCTGCTCGCGGAATTTTTGCGCCGTTTCCTCGAAGGCTTCCATCTCCTTGCGTGACTTTTGCCATGCCTTGTAGTTTGCCTCGATTTCTTCGGCGCGCTGGATCAAGTCGGCATAATTTGCGCGTTCGCCTTCTTTTTCGGCAAGGCGCATTTCGATATTTGCTAGCGATGCCCTTGTCCGCTCCAACGTCGCGGACAGAGTCTCTGCCAGTTTACGCTGTTCCTGAATCCTTGCCGCGTTCTTGCGAATGAGTTCCAGCGCCTTTTCCTGTGTCTCGCGTGAAGATGACAATTGTTTGAGCGCGTTCTCCAACTCCGCCAGCCGCGACTCGCGGACATCTTCCTCCGCCAGTTCCGAGTCAATTTCTTCTACTCGTACATTGATTGACAAAACTTCGTTCTCGATTTGCTCGCGTCGTTTGGTAGTTCGTTTTTTGTAGGTGTCCCAAATCTCCAGCCCAAGAATCGAACTCAACACCGCCTTGCGCTCACTGGATTTCCTCTGCGTGAACTCGTCTGCCTTGCCCTGCAAAAAGAACGAAGCGTTGATGAAGGTGTCGTAATCCATCCGCAAAGTCTGTTCGATTCGCGCCTGCGTATCGCGGGTCGTCTTCTCCGTCAGCGGCTTCCAAATATCTTTATCCTGAATTTGAAATTCCAGCACCGTGCTCTTCCCCCTCGGCAAAGCCCGCTGTACGCGGAAAGTATTTCCCTCGTAGGCAAAGGTCAGGGCTACTTCCGCCGCTTTCACATCCTGGTTAAGGTTGATGACGTCCGTACTCCTGCCGCGCGCCTCACCGAACAGCACCCAGGTCATCGCGTCCAGCAGGGACGATTTGCCCGCGCCGTTATGTCCCGAAATGCAGGCTAGGTCGAAGGAGTTAAAATCCAGGTCGACGGGGTCGCGGTAGGAAAGGAAACCTGAGATATGAAGGTGAAGAGGGATCATTGTATCCTGTTGTGAGACCTGACAGGTTATTGGAAACCTGCCAGGCCTGAATTTGGGTTCTAATTAGTCATGGATTATAATCCACCCATCATGTTTGCATCCGAACTGTCCCGCGCCCGCCTTCGCATGACCCTCGTCGCGATTACCATTGCCACCATTCCCTGTTATTGCATCGGTTTCATTTTTCTATATGTTGCTCCTGACAGAAATTCAACCCCAACGCCGACTCCCTCCGGCACGGCCATTGGGACGGGAACCCCATTCACGCCGACAGCCAGTTTCACCCCACTGATGGTGACCAACACCGTCACCCTTACGCAAACAGAAACTGCAACACCCACCCCGACATTTACTCACACGCTTACACCCTTCCAACCGAACACGAACACGCCGACATATACCCCCACGTCGACGATGACTCAAACGTTTACGCCCACCTTTACCTATACACCCACTTATACATTTACGCCCACGTGGACACCCTCCGCGACGTTTACAAGCACATTCACGCCGACAATTACACCGACACCCACCATCACGCCGACGCCGACCATCACACCGTCCGCCTCGCCGACAGCCTTTGGCGGCGGATAACCTCACGGAGACTCCAAAAATAGGGGTCTCTTTTTTTCAAGGACTATGAACGATATTTTGCCTTTTCTGAAATCAATGATCTCCGTCGCGGGACTTTCGGGATACGAGACTCCCGTTGCAGATTTGATTCATAAGCAGTGGACTCCGCTCGCGGATTCAGTCAGCCGCAGCAGGCTTGGTTCGGTCCATGCGCTGAAAGCTGGTTCTGTTTCTGAAGTCTCTCCCCGCCCGTCGGTCTTGATCTCCGCCCACATGGACGCCATCGGGTTGATGGTCTCACGCATCGCCGATGGCTTTTTGCACGTCACGAACATCGGCGGACTTGACCCTCGCGTTTTGCCCGGCACGCCTGTCACCGTCCATGCATCCAAAACAGGCGAGGAACTTTACGGGGTCATTGTCATGCCGCCTGCGAGTCTTTTGCCCGAAGGCAAAGGCTCAGGTGTGATTGGCTTGCCCCACCTGCTGATTGACATGGGGCTCACGCCTGCCGAAGTTACAAAGCGGGTTGAAATTGGCGACCGAGTCTCCTTCGCCACCGAACCCGTCGAAATGTCGGGCGGTTTGCTCAGCGGACATTCCCTCGACAACCGTTCCTCCGTCGCCGCGCTCACGGTTTGTCTCGAAGAGTTGCAAAACAAGAAACATGCCTGGGATGTTTATGCAGTTGCATCCATTCAAGAGGAGACAACCGCGCTTGGTGCAATTACTTCCGCATTTCAATTGCGTCCCACCATTGCCATCGCACTAGACACGACCTACGGCTCAGGTCCAGGCGCGAGCGGTTACGAAACCTTCCCACTCGGCAAAGGATTGACCTTGGGCGTCGGTCCCAACAACCATCCGTTCCTATACAAGCGGATGAAGGAGATTGCTCAACGAGTGGAAATTCCCATTAAAGACGAGCCCATGCCCGAATACTCCCTCACTGATGCCGACTTCATGCAGCTCACAGCGGAGGGAATCCCGACGCTGCTGGTCAGCATCCCGCTGCGCTACATGCACACACCTGTCGAGATGGTCGCCGTCAAAGACATCCAACGCGCGGGACGCCTGCTCGCCGAATTCGCCGCCTCGCTCGAAGCGGATTTTATGAACAAGATCGTTTGGGATTAAATGTCACGCTCTGACGGGGCTAAACCCCATCAGAGCGTGAAATCAAAAGAGAAACCATGCTATCCATCGGTCAACCGCAAATCAAATTGCTCGAAAAGCTATGCAACGCCATGTCCGTCTCTGGGGACGAAGGTGAGGTGCGGCGCATCGTTCTGGAGGAAGTCAAGCCCCACGCCGACGAAGTCAAGGTGGATGCGCTTGGCAGCATGCTGGTCAGGAAGAAAAGCACAGGCAAAAAGCCGTTGCGCGTTCTGCTCGACGCCCACATGGATGAAGTCGGCTTCATGATCGTGCATGACGAAGGCGACGGCTTGTATCAATTCAAGGTGGTCGGCGGCATCGACGAGCGTCACCTGCCAGGAAAACAGGTCATCGTTGGTAAAGACCACACAGTCGGTGTGATTGGAGCAAAACCGATTCACCTCGCCACCCCATCCGAATTGGAAAGCGCCCTCGATGTGGATTCCCTACGAATTGATCTCGGTCTCGAAGGCAAGGCAAGCGTAGGCGACCGCGCCACATTCGCCACCAAATTCAAACGTGTTGGACCATCCATCATGTCCAAAGCCATCGATGACCGCATCGGGATTGCGATCTTGATCGAGTTGCTGAAGCACGCGCCGAAGAACATTGAGTTGTGCCTGTCGTTCAGCGTGCAGGAGGAGATTGGTCTGCGCGGCGCGAAGGTCGCGGCGCACTACTTCGAGCCTGACCTCGCCATCGCAGTCGATTCCACTCCCGCGCGTGACCTGCCCCACTACGAGGGCGCGGAAAACTACAGCTACAACACCCAGCTTGGGTTGGGTCCCGCCATTTACATGGCAAACTCATCCACATTGGACGATCCGCGTCTTGTCCGCTTCCTTGCTGAAACGGCGGAGAAGCACAAAATCAAATACCAGTTTCGACAGCCAGGCGGCGGTGGGACAAACGCGGGCGCAATCCAGCAGGCGCGGACGGGTGTGCCCGTGGTCTCGGTCTCCGTGCCTCATCGCTATACCCATTCCCCTGTCAGCGTGGCGCGGGTGGAGGATTGGAAGAACACGTTGAATTTATTGTATGCGGCGCTGCAGGATATGACGCGTGATTTAGTGAAGGAAAGATAAAAAAATATGTCGTTGCGAGGGCGGTATTCTTCCCGCCCGAAGCAACCTCTCATCAATTGGGAGATTGCTTCGTCTCCACACCCGCCCTGGCGGGTGGTGCCAGGGAAGTGCGGAGGCTCGCAATGACAAGGAATTTTTTATGAACGGACTCATTGCCTTACTCGGTTCTGGTGAATATCTCCCCGTGATGGATGAAGTGGATTCGTACCTGCTTGCCCATTGCGGAGCCAATGGGCGCAAGCCCCGCGTGGTTTGCCTGCCAACCGCAGCGGGGGACGAAGGTCCGAAGAGCGTCGCCCGCTGGTCGAACATGGGCGTGGAACATTTCACCAGACTTGGCGCGGAGGCGCAGGCGCTTCCCGTCATCGACAAGGAATCCGCCAATGACCCAATCCATGCGTCGGTGGTGGATAATGCTGACATTATCTACTTTTCAGGCGGTCATCCAAGTTATTTGTACAAAACCCTCAAAGACAGTCTCGTTTGGGAATCGGCGCAAAAGGCTTGGGAACGCGGCGCGGTGTACGCTGGCTGCTCGGCAGGCGCAATGATTCTCGGCAAGGAAATGCCCGATGTGAAAGCGGCGGGAATCCGCTCCACTGCCGCCTTTGACATCCTGCCGATTGCATCCCTGCTGCCACATTTCAACGCTATGCCATTATTTGGCAAGCCGCTGGTTGCCACCCTCCGCCGCCGACTGCGTGACGGTGAGATCATGCTCGGTGTGGACGAAGACACTGCCATTGTCGGCCGGCGGGATGGAGAATGGACTGTGATGGGAAAGTCCAAAGCTCATGTGTTTACAAGAGACGAAAGCAAAACTTACTCTGCTGGTGAGAAATTCTTTTTAGGAAAGTAACCGATGAAACAATTACTCAAGACACTGACCGAAACCTTCGCGCCGTCGGGTTATGAAGACTCCGTGCGCGAAATCATCTTGAAGGAAGTCAAACCTCTCGCAGACGAAGTCCGCGTGGATGCGCTGGGCAATCTCATCGTCCGCAAGAAGCCGACGAAGGAGTCCAAATCCGCGAAGCGAATCATGCTTGCCGCGCACATGGACGAGATCGGGGTCATCGCCAGCCATGTGGACAAAAAAGGTTTTGTGCGTTTCACCAACGTCGGCACGACGCTTGGCAGATACCTGCCTGGGTCGCGGGTGCGTTTTTTGAACGGGACGATGGGGCTGATCGGCTATGACCGTCTGGAACTGATCGATAACATTATCCCGCTCAACAAAATGTACATTGACGTGGGCGCCACTAGCAGGGACGATTGCCCCGTCAAGATCGGTGACATTGCTGCCTTCGAGCGTTCCTTCGTCGAGATGGGTGACCGCCTCGTTGCCAAGTCTCTCGATGACCGCGTGGGTGTGGTTGTGCTGATCGAAACCCTGCGCGGACTCAAGTCTACGCCAAATGATTTGTATTTTGTCTTCACGACTCAGGAAGAAGTTGGCACACGCGGCGCAGGGGTTGCCACCTTCGGCATCGACCCCGAGATCGGCATTGCCGTGGACGTGACCCCCACAGGTGATACCCCCGCTTCGATCAAGATGGTGATGGAGCTCGGCAAGGGACCCTGCGTCAAATTCCGCGACGTGGGCATGATCGCCGACCCGCGTGTGGTGGACTGGATGATTCAAACTGCGGAGAAGGCAAAGATTCCCTACCAGCGTGAAGTGCTGCTGGTCGGCTCTACCGATGCCCAGCAAATCCAAATCTCCCGCGCAGGTGTGATGACGGGCGCACTGTCCATCCCCAGCCGCTACACCCACTCCGCCTCGGAGATGGTGGATTTTAACGATTTGAAGAATTCGGTCAAGTTGTTGACAGCGATGTTGAAAAATCCCGCCCTGTAAGTTGACTGTTGCTCTATCGGGGGCTAAGCCCCCGATAGAGCTTATAAATCATATCCACGCCCACAGCCCCCACAATACAATCATCAAAAGCCCAATCCCAAATCTGGCTAGAAAAGACCAGCCCCAGCCCGTCATCCAGGCTTTGGTGTTGGCGAGGGCGGCTTGTTTGTCTTTGACTCTTCTCCATTCGGCGAGAAAGAGTCCGACAGGCGAGGCGATAATCCCCACCAACGGGGTCAGGAAAAGGCTGACGATAATTCCCGCTGCAAACGAAAGTAGAATCGAACTCCAGGGGATATCCTTGTCGCGCATGTGCTTGGCAATGATGATGTTGTCCACGATGTTGCCGCCAATCATCAGCAGAGTGATGAAAACAAAAAGCAGCCAGGTAACCCAAGTCATGTTTCCTGCAATGAGTTGAATAATCCCGTAGACCAGGGTCGCAATCCACATCACAGTCAAGCCCGGGAAGACAGGAATTAGCAGTCCAAACAACCCTGTCAACAGGGCGAGGAAGGTCAGGACTTCCAGCATAGTCTCGAAGTACATTCTCCAAAATTCAGGGTCGGTCATCGGTTCCTCGTTGAAAAAATACCTGACAGGTTTTGCAAAGCGAGCCTGTCAGGTTGAATAATCGTTTCTATTTTACTTTACGAGAAAAGACCTGACAGGTTTCCAAAAAACTGTCAGGTCTCATAACTTATTAGACCTCTTGCAAAAGTCAATTTGAAGTGAGTTCGAGGTTGTAAAGTGCGGCGATTAGGCAAAAGCGCAAAGCGAACCTTTTTCTGCGGTTTCGATAGCGCTCACTCAAA
>DAOUAS010000127.1:0-4046 GCA_034433295.1 Anaerolineales bacterium
TTTTTCGCCTGTCCGCTCACCTGCGATGAACAACGCGGGATTCAAATCCAAATCCTTCAAAACATACGGCGTGCCCCAGGCTTCAGTTTCACCGTTCTCTTCGTTGCCGACCAACATCAGGGCGATGTTGGGGTACGGGCGACCCGACGGGTCGCCCCGACGAGAAGCCATCATATCCTTCATCCAAACCATATAGGTTGCAATAACGGTCTTCATGTCCGCCGCACCGCGACCCCAGAGGTAATCACCGTCTATTTTTGGAATGAATTGAGAATCATCAGGCTCAGGCTCGACAACATCGAAATGCCCTGTCAGCAAAATCGGCTGTTTACCTGCTTCTGGAAACGTCGCATACACCGCGGGATACTTCCCATCGTAATACTTCACGTCCAATCCAGCATTCCGCAGGTAATCATCCACCAGGGAACCCGCGCGATGGACTTCGTCCAGTCGTTCGTCGGGGCAAGCCGTGACCGATGGGATACGAATCAACTGCTGGGCGAGGTCGAGGATTTCGCTGGTCTTGTCGGGATACGAAACTTCGATTACCGCCTGTGTGCGCGGACGGAATTGAATCGACGCACTCGGAATGTCCCGTGCCGAGTCGCGTCCACGTTGGAGGAATTCCGCGATCTTCGCTGACTCCTCGCCGAGTGAACCGTATTCAGCGGCGATGCGTTCCACATCTGCCTTGACCTGTGCCTCGCGCTCGAAGTGCAGTTCCTTCAAAACTTCCAGCGGGACTTCGCCGTGTTCGTTCGCTTCGAGCTGCAAACGGGCGCGCATCTTCTCGGCAGTGTTACGCGCCCCGTCTGCCAGCTCAACCAGCGGCGTGAGGTCAGCCCACAGGTTCAAGGCTTCAGCCATCGGCTTGAGTTCCTTCAACGTCCACTTGAGAAAATCGCGCATGGCAATCGGCTTTCCCGTGAACGGGTTGGCGATCTCGGCGCGCATCCCATGTTGGGCGGCGAGGTTTTCATTGGCACGGGCGCGGGTGATGTCTTCACGATCATAACGGAAGGCGCGCGCAAACTGCGGGTCGGAATAAATCCGCAGAAGGAGGAGATGCTTGAAGGTCAGGTTGGCAGTATCGAGGTCGAGGCTGTGACCGCCTTCGTCGGTGCGGACTTCCACACGACCCATCGGCAGGTTGATTCGCGCCATCAGATTCTGTCTTTCGATTTGGAGCGCCATCTCTTCGGGAGGTGTGGACTGACCCGCCGCGAACAAGCCGCGCTTGTACAACGCTGTGAGCTGGTCGCTGGTCGTCGAGATGATCCTCTCGACGGGGTCGGCGAACGAACGCGCGCGGACTGGAGTCCAGTTGTTGTTACCGAAGCGGATTCCCGTGCGGACGAGGTCGTAGGAGATTTGCAGATAATCATTGTACGAGCGATACAAATCGGGGAGGTCGATCGCGGGCGGGTTGGGGAAGGTCATGTTGCGGACGGAGTCGAACTCGGTCAGCACCACCACGGCATGACCGTCGCGGACTTGAGCCTTCATCGGCGTCGAAGCATTGGTTGCGATAAAGAGCGCGGAAAAGGCGCGCATCAACCGCGTGGCAGTGATATAAAACTCAGACTTGAAATCGTCGAGATGTTTGTCGCTGCGCTCGCGGGCGGGAAGGTGCATGAAGTCCCAGGCGAAGAGCGGGTCGGGCAGGGACAGGTTAGCATGAATGCCCGTAGTGGCAAGCGACTCGCCGTAAAGGTCAACGCATTTTTCGAGATAACGCCGCTTGGCAATTCCCCAACTACCTGGGACGGAACCGTGCCCGACATCGGTCAGGTATAAAAGATTGCCGTGCCAGTAGTAGAGCCGCTCCCCAAAGGTGGAGCCTGCCTTGTGCAGGGCATTGATGAGGGCGGCTTCCATCAGGCGGGCTTCATAGATCGCGCCTCGCGGATGATAGTACGGGCGCGTCGCCCATTCGATCATCCAGTGGAAGACTTCCAACTGGCTGAACTGCTTCTGCCACGGCGGGATGCACTCGGCACGCAGGTAGTCCACAAACGACTGCTGGTTGGGACCCGCACCCACGTTCAACAGCGGACGCAGGTTTTCATCGAGCATGTTCCATTCCTGCTCGAAACCGCTGAGTCCGCTTTGGGGTTTCTCCTTGATGGATTGTTCAACGGCGAGATGATATTTGTCGGCGAATTTTTGGGGCATGATAATTTCCTTTGGCAAGAGAATAATGACAATTAAACTTAAAACAAATGTGGTTGTGCTAAAATTTATGCAACAAAGGTAGATTTTGGTCTTTCAGCAAAATCTAATAGGTGAACTTTCTATGGCAACAGGACGAAGTACGCAACTCACCCGACAAATAGGTGAACATCTCATTGTTGCAAAACTTGGCAGACTTGGATATATTGCCACCCCGTTTGCTGGGAATGTCCCTGATTTTGATTTGCTTATTGCAGACGATAAAGGGCATTCAATTCCAGTACAGGTAAAAGCTATCAATGGTGGGTCTTGGCAATTCCAAATAACCAGGTTTCTAGATGTTGAAATTATTGATGATGTTCAATATGTCAAGGGAGAGCAAAAATTACCTAATCCAAATCTTGTTTGTATTTTTGTCCTATTGGCAGAAGATGAAAACGACGAATTTTTCATTTTTCAAATAAAGGATTTACAAGCATATTTCTCAAAGACTTATAAAGGCGGTCGTCGGACAAAGAATCCGAAATCCTTGCATTGCGCCATTCTTCCAAAAGACCTTGAAAAATTTAAAGATAATTGGTCTTTGATTGAAAAATCCTTGAAGTAAGCATCTTGCCTTCCAATAAATAATTTTGAACGAGGAAAGAAAAAATTTCTTTCCTCGTTCTTCTTTTTTCAAACTACTTCTTCAAACTCTCCAAACCTTCCACCATCCTCTTGAACGCGCCTTCGGTTCGTTCGGCGGGGGTGGCGTACGAGAAGCGGATCCAGTCACCGCCGAAGGGGGAGAAGAACGCGCCAGGCACAATGGCGACACCGTGGTTTTCGGCGAGGTATTGTCCGAGAGGTTCGCTGTCCGCCCAGCCTTTGGCTTTGAGGAATTCGCCCACGTTCATGAAGGCATAATAGCCCTTGCCAATGATGTGCTGCATTCCGCTCTCGGCGAGCAGTTTCTTCAAGACAATGCGGCTGGCGTTGGTCGGCTCGATAATAGTCTTTGCGGCTTCAAGGTAACCCATCTCGTACGCCGCCATCGCAATCGCCAGCGCGTAGAAAGGTGGCATGACTGTGTGCGACGCGCGCGCCACGATGAACTTGATGACACTTTCGTCCGCGATCAAATGGCAGTTGCGGATGTTCGACGCACCCAAAGACTTGGTCAACCCGTCGAGGAACATGATCCGCTTGCGCTCTTCGGGGGTGAAGAACTTGAGGAAGGAGTTCAAGTCCATTGGCGACTCGTCGGTCACGTAGTGGTACATCCAGTCGAAGAGGACAAACGCCACACCCGCTTCGAGCGCGGCTTTGGCAAGCGACACCTGCTTTTCGACGGCGATGGTCAAACCTGTGGGGTTGTCGGGATTGGTGATGACCAGACCTGCAATTTTCCGTCCTTTTGACTCGGCAAACTTAACACTCTCGCGGATGGCGTCTTCAGTGTACATCCAACCCTGAGCGGGATCGCCAGGAGCCCAAAGCACGTTTGCCCCGACGCCGTACGGTCCCCAGTTGTAGGAGATCCACGGAACGCGAGAAACCATGATGAGATCGCCCTGCCGTCCGTGACCGAGCGCCATCATCGCTTGATACGCCTTGACCAGCGCATCGCGTCCGCCCGCAGTACCGAGCACGTTGGCGGGTCCCCAACCCGAGGATGAGTCCAGCTTCCAATATTGCTCCACAACAGACTTGCGGTAGGCGTCGGTCCCGTAGGGCATATCATAGGCGGTCCCATGTTCGATCTGAAGTTGCGAGGCACGTTCCAAAATCGCCTTCGGCACGCCAGGCAGGGATGCGCCGCCGTCGCCTTGTGAAGCATCGAAGATCTTCGCGCCTGGATTCTTCTCCACATAGACCTTCAACGACTTGTTGAT
>DAOUAS010000128.1:0-20165 GCA_034433295.1 Anaerolineales bacterium
ACGTCCACCACCCCGATTTGAAAATCACCTTCGATTTCCCGCCCCTGCCCCCCATCCGTGGCGATGGTACACGGCTTTCCCAGGTGTTCGAAAATCTCTTCAGCAACGCCATCAAATATGCCCCCCGTTCGGAAATTTCCATTGGCATGAAGACAGTTGGGGAAAAAATCATAATCACCTTTTCCGATATGGGCGAGGGTATCCCGGAGGATTACCTCCCGTTTATTTTCGAGCGCTTCTACCGCGTTCCCGGCGAACGCACCGTTACCGGCACAGGGCTGGGATTATATATTTGCAAGCAAATAATTATGGCACATCATGGTAATATTTGGGTGCAGTCGGAATTGGGCAAAGGCACGACTTTCGTAATCGAATTGCCCGTCAAGCCAATGCTTTGACCTGCCTTCACCACTATTCTTTTTCAAGGAGAACGTTATGTCCAAGCGTATTTTGATCGTGGATGATGAGCCCCGATACTTGCGTCTTCTGGAAGCCAATTTGCGTACCGAGGGGTATGAGGTCGCCACCGCGCAGGATGGCGTGCAGGCGCTGGACGTGTTTTCGGCCCAACCGATAGACCTGGTGTTGTTGGATGTGATGATGCCGCGTCTCGATGGGTTTGGCGCGTGCCAGCGTTTGCGCGAGTTCTCCAATGTGCCGATTGTGATTCTGACTGCGCGGGGCGAGGAACAGGATCGCGTGCGCGGCCTCGACCTTGGCGCCGACGATTATCTGGTCAAGCCATTTTCGGCAACCGAACTGCTGGCGCGGGTGCGGGCTGTCCTGCGCCGCGCACAGACACCCGCCGAAACGACAGGACAGGCGCGTTTCTTTACGCATGGCGACCTCAAGATTGATTTTGCCCGCGCGGAAGTTTGGCGCGGTGAAGAGGCTGTTTCGCTTTCCGCCACGGAATACCGGCTGTTGCTTCAATTTACTCATCATGTGGGCAAAATCCTCACATCCGAAGACCTTCTGACCAGCGTCTGGGGTCCTGAATACAAAAATGACAAGGAAATTCTCTGGGTGAGTATCGCCCGTCTGCGCCAGAAACTGGAGTTGGACGCCCACACCCCACGCCACATTGTCACACGTTCCGGGTTGGGATATTTGATGCCGCCCATCGAATCATGATCCCGGGCGCATGAAACTGCCTGTAAGGGAACTTGATTCATGCCAGGAAAGAAAATCCTCATAATCGATGCGGACGCCGCCAGCCGAAAGTTTGTCGCGCGCCATTTCCTTGAACAGAAGGATGAAGTCATCCAGTCCGGTTCTGGCAAGGAGGGCTTGATCCATGCCTGGCGCGACCGCCCTGACCTGGCTGTAATCGACCCGGCACTTGCGGATATTCCAGGCGAGGAACTTGCCCGGAAGCTAAAACAGGATGCGCGCACTGCCAATATGCCCCTGATAGCTCTTAGCGGAGACCCAAGCGCGGGACGGGTTAAATCCTGCCTGGATGCGGGTTTCAACGATTACATTTCCAAGTCGGGGCAGGCAATGGCGCGTTTGATCGAGACCGCCAATCGTTTAATCGGCGGCGGCGGAATCACGGATAGAAAGGGCGGCTTTTTGATGGTTTTCCAAAGCGCAAAGGGCGGAACAGGAACCTCTTCCATTTGCGCCAATATTGCCATGAATATTGGAAGCAACCACCCTGAGTCCCGAGTGCTTGTGGTAGATATGGTGCTCCCCATCGGTTCCATCGCGCCGATTGTCGGTTACGAGGGACCTCACAATATTGTTTCGATTACCGACATGCCTCCCGAGCAGTCCACTCCCAACTTCTTCCGTGACGCGTTGCCTGAATTGAAGAACTGGCGTTTCAACTTGCTTGCCGGGTCGCCTGATCCGGAAAGCGGCGGGCTCCTCAAGGTGGCCCGAATTGGCGATGTCGTCTCCGTTTTGAAGGAATCATATGATTATGTTTTGATCGATATCGGACGGTCATTATCCCGCATCATGATGCCCCTCATCCTACATGCCGACCTGAATGTGCTGGTGATCAGCACCGATATCAGCGCCGTCTCGATGACAAAAACCGTTCTGGAGTATATGAAAGGCAAGGGGGTGGGGATGAATTCGATTTTCACCATTCTGAATCGTGTTGTGGGGCTGGAAGGATTGGGCAAGTCGGATATGGAAAGGGAACTGAACGTACCGGTCAATGCCGCCATGCCATATCTTGGCAGTAATATGTCTTTAGCTAACAGTCAACGCCAGCCCTTCGCTTTGAAATTTCCAAAGGATACCGCCTCGATTGTTCTCGCAGAGACGGCGAAGGAAATGTCAACTCTAGTCCGCAGTTTGCGCGCGTAATCGGACACAGTTTTTTGGACGCTTCAAGGAATAATGCCATGACAATCGAATATGACGACAAAGGCAAATACTACACCGATATAGTCAAGAAAATCCCCGTGCCGGTGGTCATCCAAACGACAACCCATTTGGTGCGCGGCCTGGTTCATGTCCGTGAAGGGGAAAGACTCAAGAATGAGTTGGAACGTCCCGAGGTCTTTCTTGCCGTCACTCAGGCGTCGGTGTACGGCGCGGAGGAAAAGGTTCTCTTTGCCGTCCCCTTCATGGCCATTCAGCGCGCCCAAATCGTGTGGATTACACAGGACAATGAGGAGATTCGGAAGGAGGCAAACCAATGACCTCCCTCAACGCATCGTCCCCGGCCAGGCTCACAGGACAGGACTTAATCCGGCTGAAAAAGTATCTTGCCGATAACCTCATGCGCGCCCTCGAGCAGGAGGGCGTATCCGCCGAACAGCGGGCTTCCTTTATAAAACAAAACATTGCCCTCGTGTATGCCCAGACCCAGTTGAAACTGCCGGAGGATCTGAGAAGGCAGATTTTCGACCAGGTATTGAACGACCTGCTCGGATTCGGCCCCATTCAATCCCTGCTCGATGACGAGGATGTTTCCGAGATCATGGTCAACGGGCCGAAGAAGGTCTTCATCGAGAAAAAAGGGCAATTGCTCAAGACCAACATTACCTTCGATGACGACGACCACGTTCTGAGAATTATCGATCGTATTATCTTGCCGCTGGGCCGCCGCGTGGATGCGGACTCTCCCACGGTGGATGCGCGCCTGCCCGACGGTTCGCGTGTCAATGCCGTGGTACGCCCCGTGGCAATCGATGGACCTTCGATCACCATCCGCAAGTTTCGCAGGGACAAACTCAAGGTGGAGGACCTGGTCAACTTCGGCTCGATCACAAAGCAGATGGCGGATTTCCTGCGGGCCTGCGTCAAAGCGCGTTTCAACATCGTCATCTCCGGCGGCACCGGGTCGGGCAAGACGACGTTGTTGAATGTAATGTCGGGGTTTATTCCGGAAAACGAGCGCATCATTACCATCGAGGATGCGGCCGAACTGCAGCTTCAACAGGACCATGTGATGCGCATGGAAACAAAGGTTGCCAATGCCGACGGGCTTCACGCGGTCACGATCCGCGAATTGGTGAAGAACTCCCTGCGGATGCGCCCCGACCGCATTGTGGTCGGAGAAGTGCGCGGCGGCGAGGCTCTGGATATGCTCCAGGCCATGAATACAGGACACGATGGGTCGTTGACCACGGTTCATGCAAACACCCCCCGGGATGCCATTTCCCGCATCGAAACTTTGGTGTTGATGGCCGGCATGGATTTACCCGTCAAGGTGGTGCGCCAGCAGGTTTCTTCGGCGGTGGATTTGATCGTCCAACAAACCCGGCTGAAGGACGGGCAACGCAAGGTGACAGCCGTGACTGAGGTGGCCGGAATGGAAGGCGACGTAATTGTGTTAACCGACGTTTTTCGGTTTGTCCAAACCGGCGTCGATACCGATGGAAAAGTTCTGGGCGAGATCACAGCCACGGGTATTCGCCCCAATTTCACGCCGCGGCTCGAAGCGGCCGGTTTCAGGCTTGGCGCGGATATATTCTCCCCGCGGGCATCCGTCAACCAACACGCTCGACGTTAGACACTCTGCTATAATCCAGATATTCATCCACTTAGAGGAAATATGAACAACGCCCAGATCACCATCCGTCAAAAGAAACTTGGCTTGCTGATTCGAGACGCGCGCATGGCGGAACGCCGCAGTATCAAGGAGTGCGCAGACGCAATCGGCATACAGGCAGGGATATTTCGCGCATACGAGGAGGGACGACGCTCCCCTTCTCTGCCCGAACTTGAGGCCCTGGTGTTCTATCTCAAACTTCCCATCACCCGGTTTTGGGGAAATGAGACCAAGTCTGATTCGGTGTTTGTCGAGCCGGTCGATATCGCCCGCCTGATCACCCTGCGTCAGAGAATGATTGGCGCGCTCCTGAGGCAGGAACGCACCAACGTCAACATGTCGATCCGCCACCTTTCGACGGAAACCGGCATCACCCAGGCGCGTCTTAAATCATATGAACTGGGTGAACGCGCCGTGCCTGTTCCGGAACTCGAGGCGATTCTTACGGTGATGGGAAGCCGGATCGACACGTTCTTCGATCAGAACGGTCCTGTGGGACAGTGGATGACCAGCCAGCGGGCGATGCAAAAATTCCTCGAGTTGCCGGAGGAAATCCAGAATTTTGTGTGTCAGCCGGTCAACCGCCCCTATCTTGAACTGGCCATGAAACTCAGCGATCTGTCCCGCGAAAAGCTGCGCTCCGTAGCGGAGGGATTGCTTGATATTACTCTCTGAGATTGAGATAAAAAGCTCAAAGGAAGGAAGATCATGACCCCCACACCCGACCAACTCGCCGAGCAGGGAAAACAGGCTTTTCGGAGCAAACAATTCGAGGAGGCCGCCGAATTGTTCAAACAGGCTGCTGATGGTTACTCCTCCGACCGCGCGGGTTTGATGGCGGCCGAAATGCGAAACAACCTGAGTGTGGCATTGCTTCAGTCTGGAAAGCCCCAGGAAGCGCTCGACGCCGCGTTGGACACCGACAAGGTTTTTGCAGATGCCGAAGATGTCAGACGCCAGGGGATGGCGTTGGGAAACCAGGCCGCGGCGCTCGAAGCGCTGAATCGTTACGATGAGGCTGTCGAAAAATACGACTTGGCCGCCCAATTGTTCTCTCAGGCGGGGGAAGGCGATTTGCGCTCATTGGTCATGAAATCCTCCGCAGCCATAAAACTCAAAACCGGCAAGGTGACGGACTCGGCCTTCAAGATGATGGGATCACTCGAAGCAAAGGAAAACCCCGGCTTCTTTGAGCGTATCCTGAAATTTCTTCTTCGTTTCATCAAATGATAAATGTTGGTCTGCGGGTTCGCCCCGCCGTTGAGTGGGATCATGACCGGATTGCAAGTCTGATTTACTACGAATCGAACAGCCACCGCCACCTGGACTGGCATTCCCCCCTGGAGTGGATCGGTTCCCCCTGTTACTGGGTGCGTGAGGAAGGTGGAACCATCAGCGCCGCCCTGGCCTGCCCCGAAGACCCGCCCCACGTAGCTTGGATTCGTTATTTCGGCCATTATCAGTATCTCTCGTCGGCACAGGCATGGGCGCCCCTATGGGAAACAGCCCGCGAGACGATGGCGTTATCGAACGGGGAAAAACTCGTTGCGGCAATCGTGGTCAAACAATGGTTCCAATCCCTGCTGGTTTCCAGCGGGTTCGAATTGAGGCAGAATATTGTCATGCTGGAACTGAGGCATGAAAACATCCGCGCTTTTCCGCCAACCCCCGGAATTCGCATCCGTCCCATGCTGGATGCGGATATGCCCATAGTCGCGCAGGTGGATTTTGCGGCGTTTGGGATGTTCTGGCATAATACTCAGAAGGTGCTCGAAAGGGCGCGTTTACAGTGCGCGAGCGCCACAGTGGCCGAGGATGATTCGGGAACGATCGTTGGATATCAATTGAGCACCAAGAACCCATTTGGCGCACACCTGGCCAGGCTTGCAGTCAGGCCTGATGCGCAGGGTAAAGGGGTGGGGACGGCGCTGGCGGGGCGCCTCGTCTGGATTTTGACCGCGGGTCAGATCAACAAACTTACAGTCAATACGCAGGCGGATAACACCGCCTCGCTCGCGCTTTATAAAAAGATGGGTTTTGTCCGCACCGGAGAGCAATTCCCCGTATATGTTTGTTCATTGGGTGCTTGACGCCCTGGCCTGACCGCGTCGCCATGCGGATTCAAAACCACCATCGGAGGCTGAAATGAAACATCATGAAATGACCTGGCAGTCGCATGACGGGTTGAATATCTTTGCTCAGGCATGGGAGCCGACCATGCCCCAACCCAGGGCGGTTGTTTGTCTCGTGCATGGATTGGGCGAACACACTTCCCGCTACGCTCACGTTGCCGAGGCTCTTGGCAGGGAGGGCTACGTCCTTTTCGGCGCGGATTTGCGCGGGCATGGCCGTTCGGGCGGCGCGCGCGGGCATATCTCCTCCATCGAAGATTTTATGAGGGATATTGATGTTTCATTGGAGCAGGCGCGCCTGCATTACCCGGGTTTGCCGATTATTCTTTATGGACACAGTCTTGGGGGCATTCAGGTGTTGTACTACGGTTTGGCTCGCAAACCAAATATCAAAGGGGTGCTTGCCACCAGCCCGGGTCTGCACACCGCCCTGGAAAAACAATATCTGAAGGTGTTGATGGCAAAGGTGCTTGGCTCATTGCTGCCAACCACCTCCCTTGCCAGCGGATTGGATCCGAAGGGCATTTCACGCGATCAAAAGGTGGTGCAGGCTTACATCGAGGATCCGCTTGTGCATGACAGGATTACTTTTGGTTTCGGCAAAATCATGAGCGGCGTCACCGGCTGGGTGCTGACCCATGCGCGCGAGTTTTCACTTCCACTGTTGCTCATGCACGGCAAGGCGGATGTGGTGGCTTTCCCCTCCAGCAGTGCCGAATTCGCCGCGGCAGTAAAGAAGAATTGCACGTTGGTTCTATGGGATGATGCCTATCACGAACTTCATAATGAGGCGGAAAAAGAAGAGGTTTTCAAAACCATGATGGTTTGGATGGACGCCCGTCTGCGGGAATAAAGATAAGAGCCTTTTAAGTTTTACTGGACAAATCAATTTGGGCATGGGACAATCTACGTCCATAACATTCGACTTAGAGGAGAGAGCATGACCAGCACCAAGGATACAAGCAAACGGCAGGCGCGCCGTGAACAGATGCGCCGCAGGGAACACCGCAGCCGCCTGATCGCGATTGGACTTGTCAGTATTGGCGTACTTTTTGTCGCCTTTTTGATCATTTATCCGAGTCTCAAGCCGTCGGAGGCAATCATTACCCCGGAAACAATTACCCGCCCGAATGTCGATTTCAATGCGGCCGGCGATCCCAATGCCCCGATTCGCATCGAGGAGTATTCCGATTTCCAATGTTCGCATTGCGGCGATTTTTACCGAACCACCGAAAAGGAATTGATGAACACCTTCGTTGCCGATGGCACGGTGTATTTCGTCTACAATGGTTTTGGCGATTTCATGGGGCCGGAGTCCGCCCAGATGATCGGCGCGGCATATTGCGCGGGCGATCAGGGAAAGTTCTGGGAAATGCACGACGTAATTTTCAGTAATGTTCACAGCGCTCAGGGAACCCCATTGGATCGCCGGTTGGTGGAGTACGCCGACTTCCTGAACCTTGACACAAAGGCGTTTGAAGCCTGCCTCAGCGATGGCAAGTACGACGGTCTGGTCGAACAGGATATGAAGGATGCCACTGCTGCGGGCGTCAAGGCCACCCCTTCCTTCGTCATCACTTATACTGTCAACGGCGAAGTCAAAACAAAACTTCTCGAGGGAGCATATCCTTATGCCACCTTCCAGCAGGAGATCGAAGCCATGCTGGCCGAGATGGGGCAATGATCTTTTGTGTAAAAAAAGGACACGGCCTTGTTGCGCCGTGTCCTTTTTCGATTCAAGCCCATGCTTCATCCAGCGCCCTGAACCGGTGCAGGAAATAAATCCCCAATGCGAACAGGATCAATGCGTTGGCCTGGTGGGTGAGCGCAATGACGATGTTGACATACGATAGGACGGTCAACACTCCAAGTGTGATTTGCAGAGCGACGGCTCCGGTCAGCCAAAGCAATCCCCGTTGAACGTCCTTTGGATAATTTTGTTTCCTCACGAAGTAAGTGACCACCGGCACGGCAATCAATCCAAGCCATGCCAGCCAGCGGTGGATGAAGACAATGGTTTGCGGAGTCTCGAAAAGATCGATCCATGAGTTGAAAAGTCCAGGCGGAATCCATCTGCCGAACATGAGCGGCCAGGTATCCGACACGTGACCTGCTTTGAGCCCCGCCGTCATGCCGCCATAGGTGATTTGCAGGAGGAGCAATCCCATCGCCCAGGCGCTCAAATTCGAGGGTAGTGACCATCTCACCTTTTTGCCTGTGTGAAATCCGAATTTGTGTCCAAGCGCAGTCCACAAGGCAAGGGCAAGCAGGCTCAGGGCAAAGAGCAGGTGAATGGTCAGGCGGAAGTGACTGACGGATGGGCGGTCGACCAGTCCGCTGGCGACCATATACCAGCCCATAAATGCCTGCGCGATAAAGATCATGCCCATGGCAAAGTAGATTCCGAATTCCCTGAATGGGATTGCCTTTTTGAAAAGGAAATAGAAGACGGGGATGGCATAGAACAGTCCCGCCAGCCGCGCAATGATGCGGTGAATCCATTCCATGTAAAAGATGAATTTATATTCGGGGAGCGTCATCTCCGTGTTGATGTGCAGGTATTCGGGTGTTTTCTGGTATTTGGCGAATTCCTCCTCCCAGGCTTGTTGACCAATGGGCGGGACGACGCCGCTGACGGGATTCCACTCCACGATGGAAAGCCCGGAACGGGTAAGGCGGACGAATCCTCCGAAGACGACGAGCATAGCCACGATGAAGGTGAAGGCAAAAAGCCAGTTCATCACTGAAGTATTTTGCGTTTTTGGCATGTTGTTTCTCCGTTTGTAAGTCGCCGGGATTATAGCATGTGACAATGCGCGGATCGTGAAGAAGTCAATGGGACGGAATCAGATTTGGGGGTGAAAAAAGCCCGCCAGTATTGCGGCGGACTTTTCGACATCGATCTGACTCTAACTGTTTTGCATTTGGAAGAGCAGTTTGCGGTATTCCTCGGCATTGGGCGGATTCATCATGACGATCTGGCTGATCACTTCCAACGCTTCCTGCTTGTTGCCAACTTGCATGAGGGCTTCCCCGAGCGTGTCCAGAATGGAGATGGCTTCATCCATACGCCCGGCACGGAAGTACAGCATGGCCAGGGTGCGTTTGAGCAGCACCTGTTCTTGATGTTCCTTGATTAAGTCTTCGACGAAAAGGACGGCGAGATCGCTCTTGTTCTGGCTCTCGAGATGTGTAATGTAATTTTCAAGTTCGGTCATGGCTTTTTCAGGCTGGGCCATGCGCAGGTTGAGCTCCACCAGCTGCCTGCGGGTGGATTCATCATCGGGGACGATGGTGCGAAGTTGTTCGTATACTCTTAGGGCTTGTTTCCAATCGAGGCGTTGGAGGTCGATGTCCGCCATACGCTGCAGGATGTGCGCGTTCCAGTCGCGGCTTGCGTGTCCCTGCTGAACCACGCGCAGGGCGGTGGTGTAGGTCTTGCGCGCCATATCCAATTCGGCGAGGCGGTAATAGATGGCCGCCAGATCGAGATATTCGCGGATCGCATCGTCCACCTGTCCGCGCGCGATGAGCTGGTCGATGAGACGGTTGCGCGCGCCGAGGTCCATGGGCGCAAGTTGAATGATGCGCCGCAGGATCTTTACCGCCTGCGATGCTTCGCCGCGCACGCTGTAGGCATGTGCCACGATGCTGTATTTTGCAATTGCATCCGCTTCGTGTTTTTCCTGGACGAGCAGGTCGCCCATCAGCATGTGCAGCGGAAGGTAGGTCGGCGCGTGCTGCATGGCATAATAGGCCTCATCCATTGCGGAACGCAGGCTTCCCATGCGCGCCAGTTGGTTGATTCTGTTCATCGATTCGAGCACGGTACTGGATTGCGCCTGCAGGATCACATCTGCAAGCGGCGCGGGCATATCGCCTTCCTGCTTCGGCATCTGTTCGCGCATCTTGTGAATCTGTTCGCGCCAGTCGGGACGCATGAGCAGGTTGTTGATGTTTTCGCACACTTTCCGCAGGACGGTTTCATCCCGCTGCCCTTGATGGGACTCGATCAGCGGTTCGTATTGCTGGCTGAATTCATCCGCCTTTTCTGCGAAGATGGTGGTCGCGTCGGCAAGTTTGAGCGCTTCGAGGTATTCGATGGCGGCTTCGTTGAAACGTCCTTTATTGACCATCAACTGCCCCAGCAACAAGCGCGAGCCAAGCGCATACTCATTGTGTTTGACGGTGTTTTGCAGAAAGCGCTGGGCGCTTTCGGTTCGTTCCCCTTTGAAGCGTAAAAGCCCGATTGCATAATACAGTGACGCATGCTTGAAGCCGGCATCCAGCGCCGCTTCGAACTCCTCTGCAGCCTGTGCCTCATTGCCTTTGGTCTGCAGGTCGATTGCCATTCCGAGATGCATGATGACTTTCGTTTGTTCGGACTGCTGGAGCGAAAGTCCGCCCGTGCCTCTCATGATTGCCGAAAGCCCCTTGCGCTCCTGTGAGGTTGGGCTGTCATCGGAAAATTCAAAAAGCAATTCCGCAAGCTGGGTCAGCGCTTTCTGACGCGCCTCGGCAACCGGATCTAGCCCGGAGGCTGTTTTCGGTTTTTCTAGTTGCTTCACCTGTGACATGCGGATCGGACCCGTTCCGCCCTTGCCGCGGATGGGCTTTGGAAGCAATTGTCCCGCATTGAGTAAACTGAGCGCCTGTTTGACCTCGATACTGTTGGGGAGAATCGACAGGGCCTTGTTTACCATCTCTTTTGTTTTTTCGAGGTTGCCTGCGCGCTGGATGATGCTGGCGATTGCCAGATATTCCGTAACAGCCTGCTGTGCATGGCCGAGTTTCTCATGCACCTGCGCCAGACGCGAATGGGCAATGGGATTTTCAGGGTTGACGTTGGTGACACGCACCCAGTTTTCGAGCGCCTTTTCGGTGTCGCGCTGCTTCAAAAACAGGTCGCCCGCTCGCAGCGCCGCATCCACTGCCATTTTCAAATCCCCAATCCGTTCGGAAAGTTGCGCCACTTTTTCCATCGGTATCGGGTCGTCGGGCGAGATCTTTGCCACTTGCATGTACGTCTGCAGGGCTTCCTCGAAATTTCCGAGTTGATACAGCGCAAGTCCCAGACTGTTGAGCGCCTTTGGATGGTCGGGGAATTCCTGCAGGGCCTGCCGGTACGCGGCGACCGCCTTGCCCCATTCCTGGTCCCAGGCGGCGGAGTGACCGTCATTCATCGCTTTTTGAAAAATGTCTTCTCGTCCTGGCATAGTGATCCAATTTTATTTCAATAAGTCATGTTTTATTGTTTCAATGTAATTATAACCGTGCATGGTTTTTCCAAGAATGGCTCCAAGGGGTGAGTTATTCCAATACCTTCATCTCACCCCAACTTTTTCCGAAACGAGCCTCTGTCGAAAGCGGAATGCTCATCGGGTAGGCATTGGACATGGTCTCCCGAACGATCTTTGCGGTCTTTTCCATTTCCTTCTCCGGGCATTCCAGCACCAGTTCGTCATGCACCTGCAAAAGCATTTTGGCTTTCAGCCCGGCGGATACGAGCGCGGACGGGATTTTGAGCATGGCGATCTTCATGATGTCCGCTGCCGTGCCTTGGATGGGGGCGTTGATGGCTTCGCGCTCTTCGCGGTTCTTCAATTGCTGATTGAGTTTGCCCTGCAAGGCGGGGAAGTAGCGACGGCGTCCGAGCAGCGTCTCGACATAACCCTGCTGCGCCGCAAGCTGGCGGATGCCATCGAGATATTTTTTCACACCTGGGAATTTTTCGAAGTAGGTCTTGACGAACTTTTCAGATTCGGCAAGGGTCAGGTCGGTGGTGCGGGTGAGACCAAAAGCCGACATGCCGTAGATCAGCCCGAAGTTGATCGCCTTCGCATGGCGGCGCATCTCCTTCGTGACCGCATCCAACCCCACGCCGTAGACCGCGGCAGCCGTCGTCGCGTGGATGTCCTCGCTGGCTTTGAACGCCGCGAGCATGGTCTCATCCTCAGCCATGTGCGCCACGATGCGAAGTTCGATCTGCGAATAATCCACCGAGAGCAGCACGCTGCCTTCGCCGGCAATGAAGCCGTTTCGCACACGCCGCCCTTCCTCGGTGCGGATGGGGATGTTTTGCAGGTTCGGGTTGGTGGATGAAAGCCGTCCAGTCACCGCTCCCGTCTGGTTGTATGAAGTATGCACGCGCCCGGTCCGCGGGTCGACGGCGGCGGGCAGGGCATCCACGTAGGTTGACTTGAGCTTGGAGAGTTCGCGGTTTTCGAGAATCATGTCCACCACGGGATGTTTGCCGCGCAGGGCTTCGAGGACTTCCGCCGAGGTGGAGTAATGTCCGCTGGCGGTTTTCTTGCCCTTGTCGGGTGGGTCGAGCCGCAGGTGGACAAACAACACATCCGAAAGTTGCTGGGTCGAGTTCAGATTGAACGGCTTGCCGACGGATTCAAAGACCCGCTTTTCGATCTCCGCCATGCGCTGTGCCAGTTCATCGGACATTTGCTGGAAGAAGGGCAGGTCGATCATGATGCCGGTCATTTCCATGTCGGCGAGGACGGGGGTCAGCGGGAGGTCAATTTCGGCGAGCAATTTCGCGCCACTCACACGCTCTAAATCCTTTTGCAGAATCGGCATGAGGCGCAAGGTGGTTTCAGCATCAGCCGCGGCATAGGGCGCGACGGATTCAATGGCAACATCCGCCATGCTGATCTGGTTTTTGCCCTTGCCGATCAACTCCTCGATGTGAGTCATCTCTTCGCCGAGTCTTTCCAAGACGAGGTTCTTCAAGCCGAGGTTTCGCGAAGACGGATCGACGATGAACTCCGCCAGCATGGTGTCGAAAGTCAGCGGCGAGACGGTCAAGCCGTGGCGGGCGAGGACGATGTAGTCATATTTGGCGTTGTGCGCCACTTTGCCGATTTTCGGGTCGGTCATGGCGGGCGTGAGCGCGGCGATGACTTTCTTGAGCGGCAGGTTGTTTCCAGAGGTGTGTCCGACAGGGATGTAAAACGCCTGCCCCGCTTTGATTGCCAGCGAGATGCCGACAATCTCCGCCTGAACCTCTTCTGTGGATGTGGTTTCGGTGTCGAATGAAATGACCTTTGCCTTCGAGAGTTGCTTTGCGAGGTCATCCAGTTTATCAAGAGAGTCCACGATGAGGACTTCGATGTTGGATTCTTTTGCGGGCGTCACTACCCGCGGCTCGTTGACGAACATCGTCAGTTGACCGCCTTTGGTCTTTGTCGGCTTGGACGAAGGCACAGGCGCAGCGACCGACCCGTTGGCGGGTTGTTGTCCCTGACTCAGGGCTGGGACTTTGCTGAGGAGCGTGCGAAATTCCATCGCCTGGAAAAATTCCGCCAGCGCCGTCCCATCGAAAGGCTGGACTTTGGCGTGTTCGAAATCGAAGTCCATTTTCAAATCGGTGCGGATGCGCGCCAGGTCGTAACTCATGTAGGCGGCTTCCTTGCTGGCTTCGAGTTTGCCCTGCCAGCGTTTTTCGACTTGGTCGAGGTTTTGATAAACGCCGTCGAGCGTGCCGAATTTTTCGAGCAGGCTGACGGCGGTCTTTTCGCCGACGCCCTTCACGCCGGGGATGTTGTCGGAGGTGTCGCCGACGATGGCTTTGTAATCGACCACCTGGTTGGGGCGTACGCCGAGTTTGCGGATGACATCTTCATCGGTGATGTAGGTCTGGTCGTCGCCCGCGAGATAAACCGCAGTGCGTTCGTTGACCAGTTGCAACAGGTCTCTATCGCCGGTGATGATTTTGACTCCCAAGCCTTTTTCAGCGGCGATGCGCGCCACCGTGCCGAGCACATCGTCCGCTTCGTAGCCTTCCATTTCGAGGCGCGGGATGTTGAATAGATCCACCATCTTGCGGATGTATTCGATCTGTGGACGCAGGTCGTCGGGCATCTTTTCGCGCGTGCCTTTGTATTCGGGGAAGATGTTGTCGCGGAAGGTCTTGCCCACGTCGAAGGCAACGGCGAGATATTCGGGCGTTTCCTTTTCGAGAATGCGAACCAGTTCGCGGGCAAAGCCGTAAATTCCAGCCGTGGGTTCGCCTGCTGAAGTCTGCCAGCGTTGACTGCCCGACCCGGCGGTCAAGGCAAAGTACATGCGGTAGGCAAGTGCGTGTCCATCGATGAGATAAAGTGTGGGGGGCATGGTTTTTTGGAGTGAATGTGGTTAAAAAAATAAAGCGCAGAGTTCATTATACTCTGCGCTTTCCGGATTTTCGTTCCTAGTTGCGAAGCCGCAAACTTTGCGCTTCAGCTTGCGGGATGGGGACGTGTTGTCCCTGACGCTCGCGGGTTTGGCGGATGTAATCGCGCACCAATTGCTGGGGATGAGGTTGTGTGCCGCCCATGATGAGGTAGCCAGGCGCCCAGAAATCACCGGACGGGTTTTCCTTTTTCATGCGCGGGAACTCACTGAAAATCTTCTCTGAGGTTTGCTGACGCATGATGCGCATGAGGTAGCCGGGCGATGTATTCGGCTGGACGTTTACAACCCATTGCAAATATTCGGGGCGCACGGAAATATATTCCAGCCGCCAGCCGAAGGCGATGCAAATATTCGGAATCCAATCGCTCATACGTTCCGCCAGATCGCCTGTGATGTAGTGAGACGCAAATCGCGGGACCAGCAGACAGGCATAGGTCAGGTGATAGAGTCCTGCCGTAGTCGGTTCCACCACCAGTTTGCGTTTGGCTTCTGTCGTGGCGCTCTCACGCGTCGTGTTCGCATCCCCGGGAACAGGCTTGGAGACCGGGGTCTCGGGCCTGCCTTTGGGACGCGACGGCATGGTTGTTTCAAGCACATCGAATACAGTTTGGACAGGCTGTGCCTTGTCTTCTGCGGGTTTTGCCTGTTGAACGATGATCGAGGTCTTCTTCATTTGAATGGAGGGAGATGCTTCGCGTTTGAAGACCGAGGCATTCGAAAGCGTGGAAATGCGCGTTTCGTTCGGGTCGAACTCCTCCTTGTGTGGAAGCCTGAACTCATGGGTGGTGGCCGGCTCCGGATTTGGGGTCGGAATATTGTTTAGAATATCCCTGATCGGGGGGATGTCAAGCGCCTCCTCCTGTTCAACGGGTGTTGGCAGAGAGGCGGGACCCGGCGGCTTTGGCAATTCGGAATGTTCATTGCCAAGGTTGGAGACCAATTGACTGGCCTGACTTCGAATGGTACTGAACGGGGTTTCTGCATCGAAAACAAGCGCAAGCACCGTATCGTCCGCAAGGCGGGTGGCATATAGCATGTGTTCGGCTTTTGTGCTTTCGAGGCGGATGAAGCGCAACAGATCGGAGCCTTTTTGTCCATCCCAATTGCGGGTGACGGTTTGGGCAACTTCCTTGGCCGCGTTCTGTGACAGACTGCCCGCATATGCCCACAAGTTGTCGCTGCGGGTAATCAATGCGGCTTGCGACGAAGATTCCAGTGTGATTCGGGTGAGATGCTGCGCGGCCTTGTTCGGATCATTCAGCCATGGCAGGGAAAGGCTTTCGGTGTTTTGCACTGTCCGGGCGGGTTGGGGTTGACTGATTGCGGTCATAAAATTCGACATCCTGAAAGGCTTGCGTACAAGAATCCATGGGCGCAATTTATCCAACGAAGGGGGCGGGGTCTCGTCATCGCACAGGATGATGAGGTTGATGGACGGACGTATGGTGCGCAGGGAAAGCCCGACATCCTGCACCCATTCTTCATTTTGCGAATAGTCGAGCATTGCCAGCGGGACGCCAAGTTCATCCGCACGCACAATGGCGGATGATTTGTTGGTCACGACATGGATGCGGTACAAGTCCGTTTGTTCCATCGTGTGCCGGATGCTGTCTCCAAGTTGGGAAGACGCCGTAACGACAAGAATATCCGCAGGCATGTAATAAAGTTTATCACTTATAACCGGCCCAATCAAGTAATAATTTCTGATATTTCCTTCAATTATGAAAAGAATTTGAGTTTTGTATATACAACTTGTATTTTGTCCGGATTTGTGCTATTAACTGTACAATACAAATTCATCTGCAAGGCGGACGCATGCATCGCGAGCGAGTATCTGAAAATGTTTTCTGGTTCCAAAGTGAAGTATATGCCCAGGTGACGGCCGGGGTGATCGTGGGCCCACAATGGGCTGTTGTGATCGATACTCTGGCCTTGCCTGAGGAAACCCTGGGGATGCGCGAGTTCATCGAACATGAACTCAGCGTACAGGTCAGGTATGTCATAAACACCCATTATCATGCCGACCATACTTGGGGCAATTGTTTCTTTCCCGGCGCAACGGTCATCGGTCACGCAAAATGCCGCGAGTACCTTCTTGAATATGGACTTCCGTCTCTTGAATCTGCGCGCAGGCAAAATCCCAGTTTGCGGCAGGTCAAGATCGTTCCGCCTCACATCACATTCGATAGCGGCGAATTGACCATGCGGGTCGGAAAAAAGAACCTGATTTTTTTCCCGGCTTTTGGGCATAGTCAGGACGGGATTTCCGTGCTGGTGGAGGAGGATCGCGTGTTGTTTGCCGGTGACGCCTTCATGCCTCTCCCCTACGTGGTGGATGGAGACATAGACGACATGCTGGCATCTGTCAAAAAGATTGGGCGGCTGGGACTGGAAAATATCATCCAGGGGCACGGCGACATCATCCTGCGCGGCGAGATCGATGCGGCAGTGAAGGAAAACCTCAACTACCTGACCAACATCAAAAAGGCTGTCAAGTCTGCGGGTAAGCGCAAGAATGTGGATGAATACCTTGATGAAATCACGATCGAAAGCTGCGGCAAGAGTCGCGTGCATCTCGGCGGATTGGCAGAGACATTACACCGCCGGAATTTGCGTTCGTTATATCGTCAAATGCACGGCGAATAAAAAAAACTCCCGCGCGATGCGGGAGTTTTTTTATTCCGTTTGCCCTTATTTTTGAGGGACATTCGACAACAGGCGTTTGACAACCCAGATGAACACGCCGGTCAACAGCAGGTTTAGCGCAAGACTCAGCACGGCAACTGTGACGATGGGGCCGCCAATGCCGTATCCGAGGCTGATGACAATAATCCCCGCGCCCACCTCGCCGCGCGGCCACATCCCGATTGCCAATGCAAGACGTTCTCTCCAGTGCGCTTCATCACGATAGACGAAGGCCGGAAACATCTTGCCAATGTTGGAAATGATTGTCACCGCCAGCACGTGTAATGCAAGCACACCGGCAGACATGGCGGGTTGGGAGCCGGTGATTGTGGCGCTGACTTCCTTTGTTGCGTTGGATGCCTGCCCAAAGATAAGCGGCATGTTGAGACCGACCAATACCATGAAGACACCGGAGATGACGGAGGAAACCTTTTGCTCGATTTCCGTTTCGGGACCATCCTGATGCCCTTCGCGGGTATCATCGCTGTGCGGATTGGCTCCCTCCGGAATCTTGAGCATGACGCCAAGCACGAATGCGGGAAGCAGGACCTCAATGTGGATGGGAACGTCCGGGTCCATGACTTTTGTGAGGTAGTAAGTTCCTTCGGTGACAGCGACAATGGCAGTCGCATACATCAGTACCCAGTTCCATGTAACGGGAAGTTTGATGCGGCGCATGAATGTCCATGCCAGCCATAACAAAGCCACCATTACCAGCACCACCAACCCCAACTGCCATGCCAGCCCCACAATCATCATTTTCAGGGGGATCATGAGCAACACGGTGTCAAGGTCGTCAAAGATTGCCAGTACGCGCGCTTTGCGGAAGACCCATGTGGCTCCCAGTCCTGCCGCCGCCAGCATGGAGAACAATACCCCGGCGGAGGTTGGCGCGGCAAAGCGTGACGCAAGCAGAACCTCTTTCCAGGTATCCCATTTCCCCCACAAGTCGGGCGGGAGCATCATATAGGTGAAATACAAGGCCACGAAGACCCAGGGAAAAGCGGCTGCGGTCATTGCCACGACATAGTCCCATCCGTAGGATTTGATTTTGTCCTTTTCGATCTCGAATTCATACCCCACGTGAATCATAATGAAAGAGAGTGCAATCAAGGTGAGCACGCTGACGATTTCGGAAACCATGGGAAACGAGGAGCCGAGCAACTCTGGCAATACTTGCGAACCTATTAGCCCAATAATCAGCAACAGGGAGAAGAAAGTTACTTTTTTCATTCATACCTCTATTTTCAAAAACTTTTTTTTATTATACTTACAAAAACAACCGTTTGAATTTTTTTATATAAATTTCTAATAAATTATCGTCTGATTTTGAACGACCAAAGAACTCTTTTGACAGGTGGGGGATTTTTTTGGTTCAAACAGCAAAAGAGTGATTGACCGGTGGAAAAAAGCGGGGAAAGTTGTCGGCTCATGGATGGACAGAGCGAAAAGGGCAAAACGCTAGTTTTTCGTCAAATTCGCTGTGTTCGCCTCATTCATTCACGTTAGGAACTTCCCCGCTCATTCAGACGGTGATACTTCTTTTAAACATGAGCCGTCTCTTCCTGGTGAAGTCTTTTCAACTCACGAACTTCCACTTGCACAACCGTCTTTCCGCCCAATCTACGGCGTAGTACATGCCGAGTCCCAGCAGGCTCATGGCGATGACGCCCGCGTACATGGCGGGGTAATTGAAGAGTGTACTGCCGTTGTAGTAGATGTAATATCCCAAACCGTATTTTGTAGCGAACAACTCGGTGATGTACAGCACCGCCACCGCCGTGCCAATGGATTGCCGTAGCGCGGTCAGGATGGCGGGCAGACTGGCGGGCAGGTACACGAAGCGGAACAGCGCCCGCCGTCCCGCGCCGAGGCTGCGCAGGCTTTGAATCAACTGCGGGGGAAGTCCAGCCGCTTGGTCGCGCACCAGCACGACGATTTGGAAAAATAAAATCAAGAAGATGAGTGTAACCTTTGCCGCATCCCCAATCCCCAAAAATAATAAAACGACAGGCACAAAGACCACTTTGGGAATCGGGTACAGCACGTAGATGATGGGCGAGAAGATTCTGTCTAGCCGCTTCCAGCCGCCGATCAACAAGCCGACAGGAGCTGCGACCAGCACCGAGAGGAGCATTCCCGCCGTTACCCGCCATAAGCTGTAGAGGAAGTGAGTGACGAGTCCGTTGTCCAATTCGTCGATGAAGACGACGAACACGTCCCACGGCGCGGGCAGAATGTCACGCTTTACCAGCATGGCAATGATCTGCCATACAATGACCAGCCCGAGGATGGAGAGAACAATATCGCGCCTTCTCATTTTTCGCTTCTCATTTCTCCACGCAGCAACTCATACAATTCACGGTATTCGCGGCTGTTGCGATGTTCCATCTCTCCCGCGTGCGGATTCTCGAAAATGCGTGGCGACGAATCCAGGAGAAGGATTTTGCTCCCCAACGCGATTGCCTCTTCGATGGCGTGAGTAACGATGACCAAGGTCAGGGCTTGCTCGCGACATAGGGAGAGAGTGAGATGTTGCAGGTCTTCGCGGGTGATGGCATCGAGGGATGAAAATGGCTCGTCCATTAGCAATAGGTCGGGAGATAAAGCCAGCGTGCGAGCGATGGCTGTTCGCTGGCGTTGTCCACCAGATATTTGGGCGGGATATTTATCCGCGACTTCAACCAGCCCCAGCTTTTCGAGCCAGTAGTCCACATCGTTTTCAGGTTGAAAATTCATCGGCGTGTGCTTGCCGTCTTCCCCATAAAAATCGCGGACTTGCAATCCCAATCCCGCATTTTCACGTACGGTTGCCCAAGGCAGTAAGCCGTAATCTTGGATAATTAATCCACTGCGCGGGCGGGGACGCAACAACCGTTCACCGTCAATTTCAATGATGCCTTTGGTTGGGAGACGCAACCCAGCCAGCAGGTAGAGCAGGGTGGTTTTGCCGCAACCCGACGAACCGAGGATTGCCCAAGTCTCGCCGCGCTGTACATCCCAGTTGAAATCCTGAAAGATGGGTGCGGTATGCGGGTAGCCAAATGTAAGGGAGTTGACGTGAATCATGGTTGGTCACAAAAACTGACAGCCACCTCAGGTGACTGTCAGTCGATTATAACGGTAATCACAGTAGGGGCGAGGCG
>DAOUAS010000129.1:0-4336 GCA_034433295.1 Anaerolineales bacterium
GATTCCAACCCGACGGTGGGTCCACCGAGGCAGATTGATGGCACACCGACTTCCGCTGCCTTCATTAAAGTCGAGAGGGCAGAGTCCGCAATCTTGAACGGTGATTCGTAGGTGGTGAAGAGGGCGAAGATGGGCTTCTCGCGCAGGGCGGATTCGCTCCCCGCTGCGGCGACTGCCATTTGATAAATGTCGTCAAAGGTGGCGGCGGTGTTCGCCCACGCGACGATGGGCTTGGACGTGTTCGCCAGTTCCTCGGCAAACTCGTAGACGGGAGCCAGCACAGGCGTCACGTCGTCGAAGAGACTTAAGCCCATGATGTAGTCGATGTTCGGCAGGGCATCGCAGACTTTGGCGGTCATGCCCGCGTCGCCGCGCTGTGCCTTGCGGCGTTCGCCTGTCTGCGGGTCTATGAAGTAAGTGCAGGTGGGACCAGGTCCAAAGTGGACGCGGTTGATGGCAACTTGCATTTTATGTTTGTCGTCGCGCCCCCAGACCGTGAATTCAAACGGAGCAGATGCAATCGCTTGCCTGACCAGATCTGCTGGAATCTTTACGATATGGTCAGTGACCGTTGCGCCGTGCGCGGCAAGCAGGTCACGGGCGGCGGCGTTGTGCATTTGAATCCCGATGCGTTCGAGGCAATCCAGCGCAGCTTGATAAATCTCGGCGCACTGCTCATCAGAGAGAACGCGGAATTGAGGGGTGTGACGTTCGAGGGAATTTGCGATAATCATAAAGTCTCCATAATGTCATTGCGAGGAGCGCACTTGCTCTTCGCGACGAAGCAATCTCACGGTATTTGGAGATTGCTTCGGGCAGAAGACCATTGCCCTCGCAATGACATGAATTTACACATGCCCGTAATATTCGCGGTGGACGACGACCGAGTAGGCGTACTCCATCAGTGTGCCCCAACTGAAAATGGGGATTTGAATCTCGCGTTGCAGGGCGCGGGCGAAAGGCGGGAAGCCCGTACATTCCAAGACCATCGCACCCATCTTCGGGTGTGACTTGTAGAACTCGATTGTAACCGCCAGGAATTCCGCTTCGGCTTTGGTGTAATCTGCAGCAGGCGGGTCCGTCCGCAAGCCCGCAGTCCAGAGGTGATCGAACTCCTCACAGCGCAGGTCTTCCATCGCGCCGCCAATGACGTAGTTCGAACCAATTTTGATTCCGACTGATTCCAAGTGATGATCGGTCAGGTGTTTGGCGTTCGCCATTAAAATCCCAACCACGCGACTTGCGCCGACGACTTGCTGCGCCATCGGCACTTGCAACAGGCTGGAGATGAAAACGGGAATCTTGACGCTCGCCGCCACCTCGCGCTGAAAGTAGGCAAAGTATCCGCACTCGGCGACGATGGCGCGGCAGCCGAGTTTCTCCAACTTTTGCGCGGCTCTAATGAGCTGCGGCAGGCACATGATCTTGTTGCTATCCACCACCAATTTTTTAATGTCCACCCCGCTGACGACTTCGTATTGAATCGGGAAGGGGTATCCGCTGGCGTTGCGCACATCGCCAGGGAAGCCAGGGTACACGTCGTCCAGCAGAATCACGCCCAGCCCCATGCCATACGCCTGTTGACCAGGTCGCGCTTCGATTCGTCCAATGTTCGGGTCTTTCAAGGCAATTCTCCTTGCAGGATTTGATTCAGGTGCGAGGCGTTGATGTTTCCGCCAGACACCACGCAAACTATTTTTTTCTTTTCGGTCATTTGCAATGCCGCCGCCAGTGCCACTGCTCCGGCGCCTTCGACGATGATGTGATGACGCTCCGCCAGCAATCGGATGGCTTCGGCGACTTGTGCCAACTTGACCACGCGCGAACCGTTCAGCAGTTGACTCGCCAACGTCCACATCTGCGGGAAGACGAAGGGCGCTCCCATGCCTGAGACGAAACTGGCTTGATACGGCACGTCTACCATTTTCCCCGCCGCAAGTGAAGACGTGAGCGGGGTGGCGGTTTCCAACTCAACGGCTTCAACTCTGACTTCGTCTTGAGCGAAGCGCCGCCCTGAGCGTGTCGAAGGGTCGAAGGACGGTGACAAGGCGCTTCGACTGCTTTCCTCGCTTCGCTCGTCTCTCCACTCAGCGCGAACGGCAGCCGCAATTCCGCAACTCAACCCGCCGCCGCCGTAGGGGACGAGAATCAAGTCCGCGTCGGGCAGGTCTTCCAAAATTTCCAATCCAATTGTGCCGTTGCCCGCCATCACCGATTCGTCGGCGAAGGGGTGAATCAGCAGACCCTTGATTGCGGGGTGCGAGTTTTCCTTTTGCACGGACTGATATTCCGCAAACGGGACTTCGACCACGTCCGCGCCGAGGCGTTGGATGGCTTGAACCTTCACCTCTGGCGCGTCGTCGGGGACAAGGACGGTGCAGGGAATGTTTAGTTTTTTCGCGTACCACGCCAATGCCTGCCCCATGTTTCCAGCGGACGCTGTCCACACGCCGTCTTTGAGTTGTTCGGGATTCGCCGAGAGCAGGGTGTTTCCTGCGCCGCGCACTTTGAACGAGCCTGTGGGTTGGAGGTTTTCGAGTTTGAGGAAAATCTCCGCGCTGAGCGTAGTCGAAGCGTGAAAGGGAATCAACGGCGTGCGAAGAATCGTCCCTGCCAGGCGTTCGCGGGCGGAGTGGATGGAGGCGGGGGAGGGGATGTTGAGAGGGTTCAAAGGTGCAAATTCCTCGCTGCGACGAAGGACAGTCCGCGTTCGGTGAGGGCGCGGGCGGTAATGTTCATCGAATCAAACTTATCGAGAAAGTTCAAGCGCAATGCCTCCCATTCGCCTGACTCGATGATTTCGGCTTTCATGCGGTAATAATCCTGAATCTCGGACGGGCGGGCGCGGGAGCGCTCCACTTCCACTTCGCCGCCTTCGTGCTTGGCGGAGATGTTCGGGACGGTCTGCGCCAGCCCCAGCACTTCTTCACGGCGATCATACGGTTGGATGACGAGTCCCTTCCACGTCTCCGTGACGTGATGCTCGAAGCGGACTTGCGTTTCGAGGTTCAGCGCCTTGCGAAGTTCGGCGGCGTTTTCGATGGTTCCCGCGTGGACGGAATTGCTCCAGTTGAATCCCTCAAGCGGAGTGGAACCATCGGAGCGGGTGAACAGGGACGCGGTCAGCAAAGTCCACAACGCGGCGTAGGGGTTGTCGTTGCCCAACGTGACCGAAATCTTGAACTCGATGTCGATGCCGAGGCGGTGCAGCATGTATGCCAGCAAGACCGTGCCGTTGTTGACGTTCAAAATCTGGCGCACGCCGTAGGTCGTGTAATAGTGGAGGAATTCGTCCAGCCATTTCAGCGCGTAGTGATTCGGCTCGCCGACGCCGCCGTAGTAGCCGATGATGGTGTCCATTCCGCCGAGGTGGATGTTCGCGCCGTCCGAGCCGCGCGTGTCGAGTTGTTCCACGTAACTCGCGCCGATGATTTTCATCGCGGCGGCGAAGGTAGGCAAATCGCCGTCGGCTTCCTGCTCCTTCATGTTGCGGACGCGTATGAAGCGCCCTGGCATGATCTCACCGTTTTCGAAAGCGCGGCGGGCGATGTCCATCAGCCAGGGGAAATACTGGCAGGAACTGATTTCCATCGTGACTGGGTTGTTTTCGTTGAAGTCCGTCCTGTCTGTAACTTTTTTGCGGTAATCGGCGATGCGGATGAAGGACTGCTGCTCGACTTGCTCTTTCAGCCAGTTGAGGTCAGCCAAATATTCGGGGCGGACTTTTGCCACCGCCGTTTCGAGGTTGGGCAGTTTTCCCGCTTCCTCAGCCTTGGCGTTGATTTCTTCGGGCGAGCCGTATTTCTCGACCACGTCTAAAAAATCAGCGAAGGCGCGCAGGTCGGGGCTGAAGAGGGCGGCGTTGATTCGCTCGACGTGGCGCGGATCGAGATGGAGGCGGCGCAACAGGTCGGCGCGGTCAATCTTTGCGGACATACGCCACCACGTCGATTTCGACCAGAATCCCGAGGAGTTGACTCCCCACCGTCGTGCGGACAGGTTTCGGGTCGGGGAAGTATCGGGTGTAGACTTCGTTGAAGCGGGCGAACAGGCTCAAGTCCGCGAGATGCACGGTGGACTTGACCACGTCTTCCATGCCCAACCCCGCTTCATGCAAAATCGCTTTGATGTTCTCCAGCGTTTGCGCAGTCTGTTCTTCAATGGTCTCGCCGACCACCTGCCGCGTGGACGGATGCCAGGGTCCCATGCCAGCGGTGTAAACGAAGTCGCCGACGCGCAAGGCTTGCGAATATGCGCCGCCTGGTGCGGGGGCGTTTGAAGTCAGGATAGGTTGTTTGGTCATATTTTGTGTATTGTCATTCTGAGCGAAGCGAAG
>DAOUAS010000130.1:0-22018 GCA_034433295.1 Anaerolineales bacterium
AAAGAGGTAATCATGAAAAGAGAAATCGTCCATACCGACAAGGCTCCCAAAGCCATTGGTCCGTATTCACAAGCCATCCGCACCGACTCGATGATCTTTGCCGCTGGTCAGACTGGTATTGACCCCGCCACGGGCGATTTGATTCCCGGCGGTGTGGAAGCGCAGACCCATCAGGTGTTGACCAACTTGCGGAACGTGATCGAAGCGGCGGGTTCATCCTTCAAGCATGTGGTCAAGACCACTGTCTTTTTACGGGACATGAACGACTTTGCCAAAATGAACGCCATCTATGCAGAGTACTTCGGCGAGAATCCGCCCGCGCGCAGCACCATTGCCGTGGCGGGATTGCCCAAGAACGGTCTGGTCGAGATCGAAGCCATCGCCTTGATCCCATAGAGCAGGCGAATTTCCTAACCTGTCCGTCAGGATAGGGACAACCCAAATTCAGTAGTGTAGAATGCGGTAAGGTTGTACCAAAAAACATTCAAAAAGAGGTAACCATGAAAAGAGAAGTCGTTCATACAGACAAGGCCCCCAAAGCCGTTGGTCCCTACTCGCAGGCGATTCGCGCCGACACGATGGTCTACACTGCTGGTCAACTGGGGTTCGATCCGTCCACTGGGCAATTCGTCACGGGTGGAGTCGAAGAGCAGACCCGCCAGGTGCTTACCAATTTGAAGCATGTGTTGGAAGCCGCCGGCTCAAGTTTGGGACAGGTAATCAAGACCACGGTCTTTCTCAAAGACATGGCGGACTTCCAAAAGATGAACGCTGTTTATGCTGAATTCTTCCCTGAAAATCCGCCCGCCCGCAGTACGATTGCCGTCGCGGGTTTGCCCGCCGGTGGTTTGGTCGAGATCGAAGTTGTCGCTCTGGTTGGATAGTACATGACAAGCCCTAAAGGTTTCCAAAACCTTTAGGGCTTTATACGCCATGCCCTCCGAATTGATTCTGCTGGTCGACGACGAACCTTCCATTATTCAACTCTCGCGCATGTATTTCGAGCGCGAGGGTTTTCGCGTTCAGGAGATTGGCGACGGCGAAGCGGCGCTGGAGGCAGTCGCAAAACACCGCCCCGCGTTGGTCGTGCTCGATGTGATGCTTCCCAAGCTGGACGGTTTTGAAGTCTGCCGGAAGTTGCGAGCGGCTGGCGACCAGACTCCCATCATCATGTTGACGGCGCGCGACGAAGATATTGACAAAATCCTCGGCCTCGAACTCGGCGCCGACGACTACCTGACCAAGCCTTTCAACCCCCGTGAGTTGATTGCCCGCGTCAAGGCGATTCTCCGCCGAAGCGACGGTTCGAAGCAAGCTGACGGCAAACCCATCCATCGCGGCGACCTGACGATTGATCCTGTTTCCCGCGAGGCAAGCGTCGCTTCATGTCTCCTCGATTTGAGGACTCAGGAATTTGACTTGTTGCTCACCCTGGCGCAACAACCCGGGCGTGTCTTCAGCCGCGAACAGTTGCTCCAACTTGCCTGGGGCTTCGACTATTACGGTCAGACCCGCACCGTGGATGTCCACATCGCACACCTGCGGAAGAAACTGGAGGGCGCAACTGTGAAGATCGAAACTGTGACAGGGGTTGGGTATAAGTTGGTGATATGACGTCGCTGCGAGGAGCAAAGCGACGAAGCAGTCTCTTGATGCATAGGGATTGCTTCGGGCGAAAAACATCGCCCTCGCAATGGAACCTTTTATTTTTATGTTTTCCTCTCTCCGTTCCCGTCTCTGGTTGAGTTACGCCCTGATCATCGTCACTGCCTTGTGCATTGTGGCGGTGATTTTGTTTGTGTCCCTGCTGCGGAATCCGCTTCTGTACCGTCAGACAATCGAGAGACTGAAAGCCGTACAAACTACGTTGGTCCAACGCGAGAATCAGGATATTTCAGCGGCGGCGAAGAGAGCGGCGCGTGTGTTCGACGTGCGCATCTTGTTGTATTCCAAAGACAAACGGTTGATCTTCGATACGGCTTCCAAAAGCGAAGCGCCCCTGCCGTTTCCGACGAAACGGGTTATTCCCCGCAGTGTCCCGCTTGTGCGCGACGAAAACGGCACGGCATGGCTGTATGTGACCGAGAAACTCCCGGATAATATGCATCTTGTTGTGACGTCGCCCCGTCCGCGCTTTTCGATTGTGACTCTCTTTACCGACGATTTCCTGCCGCTCATCATCCAAAGCGGTTTGATTGCCCTGTTGCTCTCGTTGGCGGTTGCGTTTTTGTTCGCGCGTTGGATTGCCGATCCACTGCAAAAGGTGATTCTCGCCGCGCAGACAATGCCATCGGCGGAAGCAAAGCCTGTGGATGTGCGCGGTCCGCATGAGGTTCAGGAGTTGACCCGCGTATTCAATTCGATGATCGCGCGCACGCAGGCGAGTCAAAAATCACAGCGAGAGTTCGTTGCCAATGTCTCGCATGAGTTGAAGACCCCGTTAACATCGGTGCAGGGATTTGCCCAAGCCATTCTCGACGGCACGGCGGATACCGAGGAGTCACGTCAGCAGGCCGCGCAGGTCATCTACAACGAAGCGGGACGGATGCGCCGCATGGCGCTCAACCTGCTCGATTTGGCGCGGCTCGATGCTGGCACGGCGGACATTACCATGTCACCCGTGAATTTGCCCGCGTTATTGAACGCTGTGACTGAAAAGTTCACGCCGCAGTCGCAGAAAGCAGGCGTGGAAATCAAAGCGGAATGCGCAGCAAATCTTCCAACTCTCACCGCCGACGGTGACCGCCTTTCACAGGTCTTCACCAACCTTGTGGATAATGCCCTGAAATTCACGCCCAGCGGAGGAGTCATTTCATTACGAGCTTCAACTGTCAAAGAAGGAATCCTGGTTTCGGTTTCGGATACAGGCGCCGGAATCCCCGACGAAGCGCAGGCACGTATCTTCGAACGGTTCTATCAAGCCGACCCCGCCCGAAAGGGAGGTGAGAAACATGGCTCCGGCTTGGGACTTGCCATCGTCAAGGAAATTATTCAGGCACATGGTGGTAGAATTGGCGTCCGCAGCAGGTTGGGTGAGGGGACAACCTTCGAGATTTTTCTGCCGTTTAGAAGGTAGACAGGTAAACAAGTAAACAGGTAATGAATCCCTCCGTATCCATCATCGTCCCTTGTTACAACGAGGAAAAAACCATCCGCCATTTGCTCGATGCCGTGCTTGCGCAGACTTATCCGCGCGCATTGATGGAGTTGGTGATCTCCGACGGCTTATCCACGGACCGCACGCGAGAGGTGATTGCTTCTTTTCAAAAGGAGCGTCCCGATCTGGCGATATATGTGGTGGAGAATTCGGCTCGGACAATTCCCTCGGGACTGAATCAGGCCATTCGCAAGTCAAAGGGTGAAGTCATTGTCCGACTCGATGCCCACTCCATGCCCATTCCTGAATATGTCGAACGTTGCGTCGCGGCTCATCAATCAGGCAAAGGCGATAACGTGGGCGGTGTGTGGGAAATCCGTCCCGGAGCGGATACCTGGATCGCGAAATCCATTTCGTTTGCGGCGGCGCACCCGCTGGGAGTGGGCGACGCGATGTATAGGCTCAACGCCAAAGCGGGCGCGGTGGACACTGTGCCATTTGGTTCATTCCGCCGCGCGCTGATCGATAAAATCGGCACGTTCGATGAAACTTTGCTAACGAACGAGGATTATGAATTCAACACCCGTGTGCGCGAATCCGGTGGGACGGTTTGGCTCGACCCGTCCATCCGTTCGGTGTATTTCTCGCGCAGCACGCTAGGAAAATTGGCGGCTCAATACTGGCGTTACGGCTTTTGGAAGTTCAAAATGCTTCGGCGTTATCCGCGTACCTTGCGTTGGAGACAGGCTTTGCCGCCGCTGTTTACGCTCTCCCTTTTTGCGCTGATTGTGTTATCCTTATTCATCGGTTTTGCCCGTATTCTTCTTGCCGCCCAGTTGTCCGGCTATTTTTTTGTCCTGACGCTGGCCGGTTTGAAGATTGCAGTCGAAAAAAAGACAGGATTCCCTCTGTTTGGATTGCCGCTCGCGATCTCCACCATGCATCTGGCGTGGGGCGCGGGATTTTTGTGGAGCAGCATTTCAAGCCCATTCAACAAGCATGGCTGATATCTATCAACCCAGATTGAGATTACGACCTAGTGAACAGCGCTTTATTTTGCTGTTGGGTGATTTGATCGCTTCCGCGGGGGCGATGTTCATTGCATTGTATGTCTGGTATCAATTTTCCCTGGCGCGCGAGATTGAGCGCCTGATCGAAAGAGGTTTCAGGGAGGAACGCGCCCGGGAAATTGCCGCGGCCATCATTGACCTGAAAATTCCTTTCTGGTTCTATCTTCTTCCGCTCGTCTGGCTTTTGCTGATGGTGGACTCCTACGAACCTCACGCCGCCGCCAATTGGAAGAAGACCCTGCGCGGGATTGCGGTGGCGCCCCTTGTCGGTCTGCTGGGATACTCGCTGATTTTCACCATTAATCAGGATCCGAACTCTCTTCCGCGCATCGGCATCGGCGCATTCCTTCTGCTTGCATCCCTGCTAACGCTTGTCTGGCGCGCCATCTATATCCGACTCTACACCTCATCCGGGTTGATGCGGCGCATCCTTTTTGTTGGCGCAGGCAAGGCGGGGCATTCACTCGCCGACATCTACCGCAAACTCAGTCCGCCGCCTTTCCTGTTGATCGGCTTTATCGATGATGACTTGGGGAAACTTGGAAAATCCGTTAATGGATTCGCGGTTTTGGGGGCAAGTAATAAACTGCTTGATATTATCGAGGATTATCAGATATCCGATATTGTGGTCGCCATCAATGGCGAGATCAAAGGTGAGACCTTCCAGTCCATTCTGGACGCGCAGGAAAAGGGTGTCGAGGTCACCCGTATGCCCATCATGTATGAGGAAATGACCCAGCGTGTGCCGGTTGAGCACCTTGAATCGGATTGGGTCATTCGCTCCTTTGTGGACCAGGTGCGGGTGAGCGGCATGTATGAACTCTTCAAGCGCCTGATGGACATTCTTGGGGGATTGGTTGGTTCTCTGGTTTTCCTGGTTGTGTATCCCTTTTCCGCGCTGGCAATTATCCTCGAAAGCGGTTTCCCCATTTTCTATTCGCAGGAACGGTTGGGCAAGGGCGGGCGTGTTTTCAAAATCCACAAGTTTCGTTCCATGTGGCAGAACGCCGAAGAGGATGGCGAAGCCAAACTTGCCGCTGTCAATGATCCTCGCGTGACCAAGGTTGGAGATTTTCTGCGCCGTACCCGCTTGGATGAAATGCCACAGTTCATCAGCGTGCTGACGGGTGAGATGAGTCTGGTGGGACCGCGCGCCGAACGCCCCGAATTGGTGGCGCAGTTCCAGAAACAGATTCCGTTCTATCGGGCGCGCCTGCTGGTGAAACCCGGTCTTACGGGCTGGGCGCAGATCAATTATGGCTATGTAGCCAGTGTGAAAGAGACCATGGTCAAACTTGAATACGACTTGTATTACATCAAGCACCGCACGCTGACAATGGATTTCAACATCGTTTTGCGTACGGTCGGCACTGTATTGCGAAGGACGGGGCGGTAGGTCGCGTTTGCAATGCGGCTGTCTCAAAGAATGGAGCAACCCATCATGAAGTACCTTGTTACTGGCGGAGCAGGATTTATTGGTTCTCATATTGCGCGCGCATTGCTCAAACAGGGCGGGAAAGTTTGTGTCTTTGATAATTTTTCATCGGGCAAGCGCGAAAACCTGAGCGGACTCGACGTGGAAATCGTCGAGGGCGACCTGCGCGATGCTTCCCGCGTGGCGGAAGCCGTGCGCGGCGTGGAAATCATTTTCCATGAGGCGGCGTTTGTTTCCGTGCCTGAATCAATGGAAAAACCGCAGGAATGTTTCGATGTCAATATCACAGGCACATCTATTTTATTTGAAGCCGCCCGCAAGGCTGGCGTAAAGCGCGCTGTTATTGCCTCCAGCGCCGCCGTGTACGGTGACTCGACTGCCATGCCGCTTATGGAAGATACGCCGCTTCGACAACTTTCTCCGTACGCCGTCTCCAAGCGTGTAACCGAAATGTACGCCGAACTTTATACGCGCTCCTTTAACTTCGAGGTGGTTGCCCTGCGTTACTTTAATGTCTACGGTCCCCGCCAACGACCAGACTCGATGTATGCCGCCGCCGTGCCGATTTTCATCCGCCGACTGCTGGACAACAAACCCATCACCATCTTTGGCGACGGCGGACAAAGCCGCGACCTGATCAACGTCCGCGACGTGGTACAAGCCAACCTGCTTGCCGCGCGTCATCCCGCCGCGCCTGGGCAAATTTTCAATGTCTGCACGGGTGTCGAGACCCGCCTGCTCGATCTGGTTGATATTATCTACGGAATTTTCCCCGACGCCCCCATGCATATTCATTCCGAACCGCGCGCGGGCGACATCTACCGGTCCATCGGCACGCCCCAAAAAGCAATGGACATCCTCGAATTCCGCCCACAGGTGACTCTCGCCGAAGGGGTGAAGGAAGCGGTGGAGGAGATGCGAGACGTTTAACGTTAAACGTTCAGCGCTCTTTTCCCATGTCCTCGCGTTCCCACGTTCGCAACCGCTTCGTCTTAATTGGCGATCTTGCCCTCGTCACTATCTCGGTGTTGGGGAGTTTTGCCTTGCGCCTTGATGTGAGTCAACTCCCGTTTTATTTCCCTGCCGCGTTGATGATGTCTGCGGTGGCGCTGCTGATTAAAGTCCCCGTTTATTTTTACTTCGGTTTGTACCGCCGCCTGTGGATTTACGCCAGCACCAGCGAGTTGCGACTCATCACTGTTGCCGTGACCACCGCTTCGGTCTTGACCTCTGGAGTCATGCTCCTGCTCATCAGCGCGGGCATCCTCCAGCCCGGGATGCCGCGCTCCGCCCTCGGCATTGACTGGTTGCTCTCGCTCGTCCTCATCGGCGGTTCGCGTTTTGCCCTGCGGATTCTCGCGGAGCAATCCACTGCCCGCCACAGTTCAAAATCCAAACGCGCCCTGATTATCGGCGCGGGCGACGCGGGCGCGTTGGTCGTGCGTGAGTTGCAGCGACCTTCCCAACTCAACCTCACCCCAATCGGCTTCCTCGACGATGACCCTGCCAAGCAAAACCACCAGATTTACGGTGTCTCGGTCATCGGCAAGGTGAACAAACTCGCCGATATCCTCGACAACCAGCAGGTGGATGAAGTCATCATCGCCATTCCCTCCGCGCCTGGAAACATCATTCGCCTCGTCAATGACGAATGCCGCAAAAAGGGTATTCCATCGCGCACCATGCCCGGAATTTATGAACTGCTCGGCGGCAAGGTCAGCGTCAACCGCTTACGTGAAGTGGATATCACCGATCTTCTGCGCCGCGAACACGTCCGCGTGAACGATGAAAAAGTGGGGCAGGCGCTCGAAGGCAGGCGCGTCCTCGTCACGGGGGCGGGCGGCTCCATCGGGCGCGAACTCAGCCGTCAGATTGCGCGGCGTAGCCCTGCCGAACTCGTTTTGCTTGGTCATGGTGAAAATTCCATCTTTGAAATCCTGCTCGAACTACAAGGCAATTACCCAAGCCTCAAACTTATCCCCGTCATCGCCGACATCCGCAACGCGCAGCGGCTCGAAGCCATCTTTGCCAAACATCAGCCGCAGGTGGTCTTTCACACCGCCGCGCACAAGCACGTCCCGCTGATGGAAGCCAATCCCGCTGAAGCCATTTCCAACAATGTGCTTGGCACGCGCAATCTCACGCAAGCCGCTGTCGCGCATAATGTCGAGCGTTTCGTTCTTATCTCCACCGATAAAGCCGTGCGCCCATCCAGCATTTATGGCGCTACCAAACGCCTCGCCGAAATGATCGTCCTTGACGCCGCGCACGCGCACAACCGCGCCTTCACCGTTGTCCGCTTTGGGAATGTGCTTGGCTCTCGCGGCAGCATCATCCCGATTTTCAAAAATCAAATTGCCAACGGCGGACCCGTCACCATCACGCATCCCGACATGGTTCGTTTTTTCATGACCATCCCCGAAGCCGTCTATCTCGTTTTGCAAGCCGCGTCCATGCAGGGCGGCGGAGAGGTTTTTGTCCTCAACATGGGCGAGCCTGTCCGCATCCTCGACCTTGCCGAAGATCTCATCAAACTTTCGGGTCTCGAACCGCACAAGGATATCGAGATTACGTTTACGGGAATTCGTCCAGGCGAAAAGTTGGCGGAAGAACTCTGGGATTCTGATTCTGCTCTCAAGCCGACTCCACACCCCGACATTTCCCGACTCGACGAGCCTTCAACCTTGCCAACCCCGAACTTGACTCAAGCCATCGAGCAGTTGACCACCCTCAGCCTCTCCGACGACCGCGCAGCCCTCACCAATCTTCTTGACGGACTCATCCCGGGCTCGCACATCACCGAATCCTCTCCCGACCTTCAACTTTCGACCTTTGACCTCTAACCCATGCCTGAAGTCAATCTCACTGACTGGAATCATTTTCTGGAATCGCATTCCGAAGCACACCTTCTTCAATTGGGCGAGTGGGGAGAATTAAAGAGGGGCTTCGGCTGGAAACCCGCCCGTATCATCCAAAATGAAATCGGCGCCCAAATCCTCTTTCGCCGTCTGCCACTGGGGTTGACAATTGGTTATCTTCCAAAGCCAGTGTTTAGTAGTCAGTGGTCAGAGGTTAGTGAACGGTTTTGGCAAGAAGTCGATTCCGCCTGCAAACAAAACCACGCCATCTTCCTAAAAATCGAACCTGATGCTTGGAATGAAGAATTCATCCTTCACGCGAAGCGTTCATCCTTCATCCTTTCTCATCATAACATCCAACCCCCCCGCACCGTCGTTATTTCGATTGCCGAAGCCGAAGATGAAATCCTAGCAAAGATGAAGCCCAAATGCCGCTACAACATCCGCCTTGCCGAGAAAAAGGGCGTGACCGTCCGCGCATGGGACGACATCCCCACCTTCCACGAAATGATGACCGTCACAGGCGGACGCGACAACTTCGGCGTGCATTCCAAGGAATACTATCAACGCGCCTACGAGTTATTTCATCCCAAAGGGACTTGTGAACTTCTGGTTGCCGAATACGAAGGCAAACCGCTCGCCTCACTGATGGTCTTCGCCAACGGGAAGCGCGCCTGGTATGTGTACGGCGCATCCAACGACCACGAGCGCAACCGAATGCCGACTTACCTCCTGCAATGGGAAGCCATCCGCTGGGCAAAAGCGCGCGGCTGCGAAGAATACGACCTGTGGGGCGTCCCCGACGAAGACGACGAAACGCTCGAAGCCAACTTTGAGACTCGTCACGATGGCTTGTGGGGCGTCTATCGCTTCAAGCGCGGCTTTGGCGGGGATGTCAAACGCGCAGCCCAAGCCGTGGACAGGGTTTACAATCCGCTGTTGTATTGGCTTTACACGAAGTACATTGGGAATAGAGAATAGTGACAAACAATATTTGGAACGAACTGATTTCAAAACTTCCCAATCCGCACTTCCTCCAAACCTGCGAGTGGGGGCAGGTCAAGGCGAAGTACGGATGGACTCCCTTCTACGCTATCTGGACGGACGACGGAAAACTTCACGTCTCAACTAATCTCCAATCTCTAATCTCTAATAACTGTCTTGCCGCCTGCCTCATCCTCAAAAAGCAAATCCTCAACCGAGGCTTCGCCGCCCGCCTGTCCATTCTCTATGCGCCAAAGGGACCTTTGCTCGACTGGAAGGACATCCCCCTGCGTACTCGCGTCCTGAATGACCTGCAAGCCTTTGCTAAAAAGCAGGGGGCCATCTTCTTCAAAATTGACCCTGATGTCGTGCTTGGGCGCGGCGTCCCCAACAGCGAGGGAGAGGTCAGGGAAGAAAAAGGTCAAGCCGTGAGGTCGGAATTGATCGGCAGGGGATGGGTCTATTCGTCAGACCAAATCCAATTCCGCAACAGCGTGCTCGTTGACCTATCTGCCACCGAAGAAGAAATGCTGGCGCGGATGAAACCCAAGACCCGCTACAACATTCGCCTCTCCGAAAAGAAAGGCATCTCGCTGCGCGTAGGCATATCAGAAGATTTGCCTATGCTTTACAAAATGTACGCCGAAACCAGCGTCCGCGACGGCTTTGTAATACGCGATGAGGGATATTACATGACTGTGTGGAAGCTTTTTATGCAAAACCAGTCCTTGACCTTCGACCTTCAACCTTCGTCTATTCCATTGATTGCCGAAGTTGAAAACGAACCTGTCGCCGCCATCTTCCTATTTATGTTCGCAGGGCGGGCGTACTACGTCTACGGCATGTCGCGGAACCTTCACCGTGAAAAAATGCCGACCTATCTTTTGCAATGGGAAGCCATCAAACGCGCCAAAGCCAGCGGATGCAGCGCCTACGACCTGTGGGGCGCTCCTGAGACTTTTGACGAAAGCGACTCGATGTGGGGCGTGTATCGCTTCAAGGAAGGCTTGGGCGGGGAAGTGATTCGCACGCTCGGCGCGTACGATTTTGCGCCAACCAAACTCTGGTACAAACTATATGCCGAGGTCATGCCGCGTGTGTTGGATGTGATGCGGTCAAGGGGGAAGGAAAAAACGAAGCAGAGGTTGGAGTAGAATCCACGAAGAGCACGAAGAAGCACGAATTTTTCGGAGGCGCGATGGCTGAGTTGATTTACAAAGACGAAGTATATGCGATTGCAGGTGCGGCGATTGAAGTCCATCGTGTTTTGGGTTCAGGCTTTTTGGAAGCGGTATATCAAGAGGCTATGGAAATTGAGTGTGCCGCAAAGAAAATTCCTTTTGTGTCCCAACAAGTTCTCCAAATTCAGTACAAGCAACATACTTTGAAGAAGGAATACATTGCGGATATGGTCTGCTTTGAGAAAATCATTGTCGAGTTCAAGGCGCTTGACAAATTGACGGGAGGAGTCAAATGAAACCCATTCCCCGATTGAATTTTGCCCACCTTCCCACTCCGATAGAAGAACTCCCGCGTCTGACTGCCGCCCTCGGCGGACCACGCATCCTCGTCAAGCGCGACGACCAGACGGGACTCGCCTTCGGCGGCAACAAGACCCGCAAACTGGAATTCCTCGTCGCCGAAGCCCGTGAGCAGGGCGCGGATACGCTGATTTCAGCGGGCGCAATTCAATCCAATCACTGCCGACAGACCGTTGCCGCCGCCGCCCGTTTTGGGTTTGGTTGTACGTTGATTCTGACGGGCGAACGTCCGATCCAGCCTACTGCAAATTTTCTACTCGACCAACTCTTTGGCGCGGAAATCGTCACCGTTTCCGATAGAAAAGATCGCGACCGTGTTTTGCAGCAGACTTTTGATAAAGCTGTCGCCGCAGGGAGAAAACCCTATCTCGTGCCGTATGGCGGATCAAGCGTCACAGGCGCGATGGGATACACTTTCGCGATGGAAGAATTGATGAAACAAAATGTAAATGCAGACTGGATTGTTTTTGGCACTTCTTCGGGCGGCACGCACGCGGGAATTGCACTTGGTCAGCGGGTATTTGGCTTCAAAGGCAAGGCATTGGGAATCAGCATCGACGAGTCGGTGGCAGACCTCAAGAAAAATATCTCCGCGCTGGCAACCCGCGCCAGTGAAAAGCTCGGTGAGCGGATCGAGTTTACAGGCGATGATGTTTTGGCGAACGATGATTATTGTCAGGCGGGCTACGGGGTTTTCGGGGACGGCGAACGTGAAGCCATCAAACTCTTTGCTGGCACTGAAGGCCTTTTGCTTGACCCTGTCTACACCGGACGCGCCGCCGCTGGGATGATCGACCTCATCCGCAAGGGACATTTCAAGATGGGCGAAACCATCCTGTTTTGGCACACAGGCGGACAACCAGCATTGTTTGCGGATAAATATTCGGCAGACGTGGCAAGAGAATAGACAACTGGAGAATAGAGAATAGTAAAGGCAGTTGTCATTCAAGCCAACCGCCTCTTTTTTTACTGCTTTCTAATCTCCAATCTCTACTCTCTGCTCTTTCACTCCACACATGTCCTCGTCAGCGAGTTTCCTGCCTCCACGTCACAGCCATCCGAGTTGACCTGCTCTCGCAGATAATCGTCGTAGAGTTTGCTCATGGTCACCAGTTCCCACTTGTTTTCCCGCAGCCACGGATAGACCTGCACGCTGGAGTTGTAATCCTGCGTGCGAATGTGCATCTGGACAATGTCGCCGCCCTTGCCTTTTTGAATGGCTCTGGTGACGATGTCTGGTTCGCCGCCGCCGCCGATGGAGAAAAGCGTTGCGACCAGTCCGCGTTCCTGGCAGAGAACATCCAATGTATAGCTGATGATGTCGTACGGCGGGCGCACAAAGCGGACGGGGTATTCCCTACCCAGTACCCGGGTTAGCGCGGTGTACCATTTGTCGTAGTCCATCAATGCTGTGGCGGGCGTCATCACACCCAGATTGACGTGGTCGAAGGTGTGGTAGCCAACCTCGTGTCCCTTCTCGATGAGTCGCTTCCAGATGCCTGAGTCTTGTTCTTCGAGGTGCAGAATTTTTTGGCCGACGGGGAAGAAGGTCACTTTGAAGTCGGGATATTCGTTGAGTAAAACTTCCAGCGCCTGCATTTTGTTTAGCAAATAGCAATCGTCGTAGGTGAACGCAATGCGTTTGAAGGCGCGGCTCCCGTGCCAGATCAGCGGCGCGGTGAAATATGGTTCATCGTTCGGTTGGGGGATGAATTTGTTTGCCGAAACCCCGAGTAGGGCGGCAGCGCCGAGTTTCAAAAAATCCCTTCGTGAAAAATCAGCCATGTGCAGCGTTCACCCAAACTTTGCGCCCAAGCGTCAGGACTGCAATTCCCACCCAGGCGATATTCAACCCCGCAGACGGATACGCCCGCAGGTAAAATGTGTTGACGATCAGAAATGCCCCCGCAAGGATGTTCAAGCCTTGATAAACCCATGAGTCGCCTTCCACCTTTTTGGCGGAAATCAACCCGTAGGCGAGGAGATACAAAATTGTTCCAGTCCAACCGAGGATGTCAATGAGGGCGCGTTCCATTAACTCAAAACCTCCACACTCATTCCGACCTTTATCTCACCCTCTCCAAGCGGAATGACGTTCATGCCGAACATTGCCTCGCCATCCTGCCTGCGATAGGTACTCAACGTCTTGAGCGGTTCCTTGTTTTTCTCCAGCGTTTCCTTGTCGATGGTGGTGACCACACAGCGCGGACAGGGCTTGACGATTGCCATCTCGATTCCCCCAATGCGGATGCGCTTCCAGCCGTCCTCGGCGAACGGCTCACAGCCTTTGACGACCAGGTTCGGGCGGAATCGATTCATCGCAACAGAAACGGCCAGCCGCGAGTTCAAGTCTTCGAGCGATTCCTCCGAAATAATCAGAATCGGGTAGCCGTCTGCGAATCCTGTATGGTCTTCTTCGCTGACCGCGTAATCGGGGTTGAGTTTCCGCTTGAAACGCTCATCCAAACGCACGAGGCGCACGGAGGCGCCAAGCCAATCCGACAGCCATTTTGCGGCAGATTCGCCCTGGTCAGTGGACCTGACATCTTTGCTCGACCAAATGCCTACGAGGGTGGGCGCATCCGACTTACGAATCTCGAATTGAACGGAGTCGAAATTCGGTGCGGAGAGGGTCACCGAGTTGCCGTTCAACATGGGCGTGATGAGCGCAAGTTTGGGATGCTCTCGCTGGGTGAGGAATCCGCCTTCGGGGGTGACGACCATCATGCGGCGGTCGTTGGCAAGCCCCATGCGCTCCACCCGCGTTTCGGTCACGTCGAATCCGCGGCAGGCTTTGATCGGATAATAGACAAGACTGGAAACCGTAATCATACCTGGATTTTACCCGACCTTGCCCTTCCGGAGGTAATTTGTCATGGCTTCCGCTTTTGTCAATCGATGGTGCTCGTTTCGCTCTGCGGATGCCAGAAGGCGGACAATTTTCCATCAAGGCGCCGGCGCGGGAATATAACCGAAATTTCTCTGCTGTTGCGCCGGGAAGTTCATGTTCAAGGGTGAGGATTTTCATTGTATAGCGAACAGCAAGGTGGTTTAAAAGTAAACGGAGACGCCCCCCAATGCGCCTCCGTTACAATGGTCGAAATTTAATCTAATGTCCACCCAGATAGGCTTCCATGACCTGAGGATTATGCAATAGATCATCCGATTTGCCTTGCAGCACAATGCGTCCGGTTTCCAGAACATATCCGCGGTGCGAGACAGAGAGCGCCATCTGGGCGTTTTGCTCTACCAACAGGATGCTTGTCCCCTGTTTGTTGATTTCAAGGATGATGTTGAAAATCTCCTCCACCAGGATGGGGGAGAGACCCATGGAGGGCTCATCCAACAGGAGCAAGGTTGGTTTAGACATCAGAGCGCGTCCCATTGCAAGCATTTGTTGCTCGCCGCCTGAAAGAGTCCCGCCAAGTTGTTTTTGGCGCTCCTTCAAGCGCGGAAAACTTTTGAAAACCCGCTCGATACTGGCGTTGATTTCCGCCTTGTTGCTGCGGGTGTATGCTCCCATTTCGAGGTTTTCGAGCACCGTCAGGGTGGCGATGATCTTTCGTCCTTCCGGCGATTGCGAAATGCCGAGTTTGACGATATCCTGCGCCTGGGTCAAGGTGATGTCTTTTCCGCGAAAGGAAACCGACCCGACTCTGGGTTGCAATAACCCTGAAATGGTGCTAAGGGTTGTCGACTTTCCAGCGCCGTTCGAGCCGATCAGGGTGACGACCTCACCTTCGTCGATGTCGAAGGAGATTCCTTGCAGCGCATGAATGGCGCCGTAATAAACGTTGAGGTTTTCGACTTCAAGCAACATTGGTCCGCTCCTTGCTCAATTTTTTCACCAGTTCGGCGGAGCCGCGGCCCAGATAGGCTTCTACCACGCGCCGGTCATTCTGGATTTGCTCTGGATTCCCGTGGGCGATCACTTCGCCAAAATCCATTACCGTGATATGTTCGCAAATTCCCATGACAACCCGCATCTGGTGTTCGATCAGCAGGATCGTCAGGTCGAACCGGTCGCGGATGAAGTGGATCAGTTCCATCAGCGATCCAATCTCGTTGGGATTCATGCCGGCGGCGGGTTCATCCAGAAGAAGCAGGTATGGATCGGCGGCCAGCGCGCGGGCAATTTCCAAACGGCGCTGTTCCCCGTAGGGCAGGTTCTTTGCAATTTCACCCTGGCGGGTGTGCAGGTTGAACACGGCGAGAAATTCCTGCGCGCGTTCAGTTAATTCCTTTTCCTTTGCCTGGTATTTTGGCGTATGCAGGAATGCGTCCATGAGACCGTAGCCCGCATGGGCATGGTAGGCAATGCGGACGTTGTCCAGCACGGTAAGGCTGGGAAACAAACGGATGTTCTGGAAAGTGCGCGCCACGCCCATTTTGGTGATTTCGAATGGGGAAAGCCCTGTCAATCTGTCACCCCTGAATGTGACGTTTCCCGATGTGGGCGCATAGATGCCGGTAATCAGGTTGAAGGCGGTGGTCTTGCCTGCGCCGTTGGGTCCGATCAGTCCGGCCAGTTCGCCTTGTTTGATCGTAAGATTGAAGTTCTTGACCGCGCTCAACCCGCCGAAATTCTTGCAAAGGTCGGAAATATCCAGAACGATTTCTTTTTCTGTAGAGGAGGGTTTTGATGATTTAGCCATGGCTAATTTCCTTTTGCCCCGTTCTGGGGTTTGCTGCCAGTCAGTGATGCGGGCAATGGCGGCAGGACTCGCTTGATGTAAGGCACTTCGAAACTGCCAAAGATGCCCGAAGGTCGCAGCAGCATCATGATCAGCAGGAGGATGGGGTACACAACAAAGCGCCAGGTTTCAAAGCCCGGGGGGAGGAATATACGCAGAAAGCCTTCCAAAATGAGGGCCCAGGCAAAGGCGGCAAACACATTGCCCGTCACGCTTCCCAGTCCGCCAAAAACCACGACAATCATAGGGTCGAACGCTTTGATAAAATTGAAGGTATTGGGGTGCAGAAACCCGTTAATGTGAGCGTATAACGCTCCGGCGATTCCGGCAAACAGGCTGCCAAGCACAAAGGCGAAAATCTTCTGCTGGGCGACATTGATGCCCATGGCTTTGGCGGCGATCTCATCTTCGCGAACCGATATCAATGCCCGTCCGTGACTGGAGTGTAACAGGTTGCGCACAATTGCAATCACGATGAACAACGCAGTTGCTACCCATATCCAGGTTGTGGCTTTCGGGATGCCCACCATACCTCTTGCGCCTTTCATTTCTTCGAATCCCAGCATTGTATCGGTGTTATCCAATAATACCTTGACGATGATTGTAAAGCCCAGTGTGGCGATGCCAAAGTAATCTGACCCCAGGGTCAAAACAGGCAGACCGAAGAGGTAACTGATTTCTGCTGCCAGGATTCCTGCCACCAAGACGGCTATGAAAAAGACAATATTCAGCGATGCGTTTTCCGGCATGGATGCAAGCAGACCGGTAACAGGGGCGATCAAAAACTGGCTCAATTTGACCGAAACATAAGCTACAGCAATGACTGCAATCAGGTATAGTCCAAAGGAGGAAAGCGTATCCAGCCCGCGTATTCGTCCTAATAGATTGGTCATCAAGACGAGCGCCAGTCCCACCAGAACAACAGCCAGGGTAACGACCACCAAGCCGTCCGCCGTATGTAATTGACTCCATCGGTATGTAATGTCAGCGGCCGCATAGGCCCCGATGGCATAGAACCCGAATTGACCCAGCGAAAACTGCCCATTGAAACCATAGATAAGGTTCAGACCCAGGCTGACGATTGCCATTACCCCACCCAGTTTTAGGAGCGTGGTCCAGAAATTTGACAGGATGCCAGTGGATATTAGAACCTGCACAGCTACAATGAACAGGATGACAACTCCCCAAAAGCCTACAGTACTGCGATCTAGTTTCTTCAACATTATATAAATCCTCCGCTAAGCTTTTTCGCGTTCCGGTTCGCCAAAGAGACCGGTCGGGCGGATCATCAGCACCAGGATTAACAAGGTGAAGGCAATCGCATCCCGCATTGGGGTTGAGATATAGGCAGCGGTGAGAGTTTCAGCCTGTCCCATGATAAGCGCGCCTATCAAGGCTCCCGGGATGCTGCCAATTCCTCCCAGCACCGCCGCCACGAACGCCTTAAGACCGGGTGTGACGCCCATCAAGAAGACAATGGATGGAAACGCGATTGCGTACAACATACCGGCTGCGCCTGCCAGGGAAGCGCCGATGCCGAATGTGATGGTGATGATGTTGTCAACATTGATGCCCATCAGGCGCGAGGTTGGCTTGTCGTAAGCGGTAGAGCGCATGGCTTTCCCGACCTTGGTGCGCCGCACGATGAATTGCAGGAGAAAAAGTAATCCTAAAGACGCGATAACAATAATGACGAAGATATTGGTGAAAATGATACTTCCAGGCGGAGGCTCCAGCCCCTTCTCGAGTTTGAATATGCCCTGGCTGATATAGTAGGTTACAACCTCAAAAGGACGCTGGTAGGTGATGAAGTTCGGTGAAAAGACGAAATCCAGAGCGCCGAAATATTCAAGGAAAAAGGAGATACCTACGGCGGTAATGAGTGCGGAGATGCGCGGCGCGTCGCGCAGGGGTTTATACGCGATTCTTTCGATTGTAATTGCCAAAATTGCACAGGTTGCCATTGAGACGAGGATAACAGTAATCGTCCCGATCAGGACGGACACAACGGCATTAAGCCCCGGGAAAACGGCGGAAGGCCAGGCGTGCAGTCCAAACCTGGCCACACAGAAGTAACTGACAAAAGCGCCCACCATGAAAACATCGCCGTGCGCAAAATTGATCAGGCGGACGATTCCATACACCATGGTGTAGCCGAGAGCAATCAGTGCGTAGACAAATCCGAGTTGCAGTCCGTTGATGATCTGCTGAATAAACAAAGTCGGATTCTCCGCCGCTTTGTTTCCAATCACCCAGACCACCCCCATAGAGGCTAGGATTAACATGATTTTACCGATCCAGCGGCCTTGTATGACTCTTTGAGCCAAAGAATACGATGAGGTGGTCATGATGTCTCCAAATTATCAGATAATTCTTGCAGACCTAATTGAGGGGCGGCTTTGAAGCCGCCCCTCAATTCGTAAAGCGTATAAACTAGGGTTGAACCGAGGCTTCGTAAACGACGCCGGTCTCAGTGACTTTCATAACGACGGCGCCCTTAATCGGGTTGTGGAACTCATCGAAAGTGATCTTTCCGGTCACACCTTCCCAGGTAAGCCCTTCCACGGCCTTGGTGACGGCAGCAGCGTCATCCTTGCCAGCGGCTTCGATTCCTGCAAACATGACATTTGCGGCATCGTACGCGAGAGCGGCAATGGCATCGGGGGCTGAGCCATATTTAGCTTTGTATTTGGCTACAAAATCAACCACGATTGGGGCTGTTGAGTCAGAGGTGTAGTGATTGACAAAGTAACCACCAGCCGCCGCCGCGCCGCTCAGATCGGCGGAATCCCAGCCATCACCGCCAAGCATCGGGGCGGTGATGCCCATCTGCTTGGCCTGGGCGCCAACGAGATTGACGATCGGATAGTAGTCGGGCAGGAAAATGACATCAGGCTTGGCTTCCTGAACCTTGGAAAGGATGGCGGAGAAGTCTGTGTCCGTCGAAGTATAGGTTTCCTTGCCGACAACGGTTCCGCCCATGCCTGTGAACGATTCTTCGAAGGCTTCCGCCAGACCGCGCACGTAGTCATTGCCCTGATCGAGCATGATAAAGGCCGTCTTGGCACCGAGGTTTTCATAGGCGAATTTGGCACCCACAAGTCCCTGGAATGGGTCAATGAAGCAGGTTCGATAGACAAACTTCTTGGTCGAGCCATCCACGTTGAGGGTCACATTGGCATTGGTGGAGCTTCCGGAAATTTGAACCACACCCTTGGCTTCGGCGATTTCCGAGACGGGGATGGAAGCCTTGGAGCACAATTCACCGAGGATGTATTTCACGCCGTCCTGGTCAATAACCTTGTTAGCGGCATTTACAGCCGGGTCGGCTTCGCACTGGCTGTCTGCAATTACCAGTTCGATTTTCTTGCCCAATACGCCGCCTTTTGCATTCCATTCTTCGGTGGCAAGTTCGATGCCGTTCTTCATGGAGGCTCCGAAGGTCGGCACAGCGCCGCTCAGGGGAGCCAGTACCGCAACTTTGAGGGTGCCGCCGCCCGACTGGCACGCCGTCAGGAGTAGGCTTAACACCACCAGCGCCATAAATAATTTATGCATTGTCTTCATTCTTCATTATCTCCTTTGCAAAATGTGTTCGAAATACTTTTCTTTCAGCGTGTTCGATTTGCCAGGTATCTTCAATAACACACCTCCTTTTTTAACATTCGGCTTACACCAACAAGCCGGTATTAACTTATCGTGGAATATCTAAGCGACGATGGTGGCTTTGATGTCGGGCTGGTCAAGGCGAAACAGGAACCAGCCGGAGATGATTATACCCAGTAGATATGCGATGATTAGCGCGCCGTCGAAGCCGCCGCCGAATTTTTCCGGACGCACGGCATTGGCAAATCCCATCATCACGCGAATGATAATGTTCAGCCCCTGGATGAAAATGCTCATTTTCAAAGCCCAGGAACGCCCCGTCAGCAGGAAGTATCCCAGTGCCAGTATGACCGCCACGACCACCAATATTACACCCCATCCTTGCTGCAGTGTCGCTGGCGGGTAAAGGATAACCGGAATGAATTGCAAAAAATAAATTGGCGCGAGTTTCGTTTTATTGCTGTTTGACATTTCGAACTCCTCTGAGTGGGTGGGATGTCGAACGGGGGGATTATATCAAAAATATGCCGAGTTTCACCGCTTGCGCTAAAACTGAATCCGATGGCTTGCGGAGTATCGGACAGCTTGAGGTGAATCTGGTTTTATCCCTTTTCAAGTTTGACGCGGGCTATTTCTTGGAGCAGATTTGCGGCTTGCGCTTATAACACCGGCGCGCCGCAAGGTTTCGCTTTTTGCGCCAGATTGCCGATGTTTTTTTATTCCTATGCTTCATACACAACCTGGCCGTTGAAAAGGGTCATGGCCGGCTTTGTCTTGTATATTTCCATTGGGTCGGTGGTGAAAATGTCCTGATCCAATACAACCAGATCTGCCAGTTTGCCCGTGCTGATACTGCCCAAATCGGGCTCTTGTCCGGAAGCGACCGCTGCGCCCATTGAATACGCCCAAACGGCTTGTTCGACTGTCACGCACTGCCCCGGATACCAGCCTTCCTCCGGCGTTCCGTCCCGGCGGCGGCGGGTGACGGCGGCGTGGATTCCCCAGAATGGGTTCGGGTCGGATACAGGGCAATCCGAGTTGAATGTCATTTTTATACCGGCGTCCCACATGGATCGATATTGATAGGCAAGGCGGGATCGGGAGCCGATGGTCGGTTCCATCATCGGAATATCGTCCGTGACGGATATGGGCTGAACCGAGGCGATGACATTCAGTTTGGACAGGCGTATCAGGTCTTCCGGTTGGACAATTTGCACATGTTCGATCTTGTGTGGAGCGGAGGGGCGAGTGGCAGAGGCGGATGTTTTTTGCACCTCCTCGAACACCTTGATCAATTCACGGTTGGCGCGGTCGCCGATGGCGTGAATGCAAACTGCCAGTCCCGTTGCCGATGCGCGATGGATGGCTTTTGCAATTTCCCGTATCGGGGTAAGCTGCAATCCAGTACTGTTGGTGCCTTCGTATGGTTCGAGCATCCAGGCTGTGCGTGGTCCCTGGGCGCCATCGGCGAAGTATTTAACATGCCCAATGCGGAGGTATGAATCGCCGAAGCCAGTCCGCAGCCCGGCAGCGATGATTTCTTCGAGACGGTTTCCAGGCAGGTTCATCCAAACCCGCAGTTCGATTTCTTTTGCGGCATGCAGTCTTTGCCAGATGTGGAACGAAGCGGGGTATTCCGGCGCATCCATCAACCGCTGGTCATGAATACCGGTCAGTCCCAGGCTGTGGAAAATCTTGAACCCTTCCTTGAATGCTTCAGCAGCCTCGGTTTCGTCGGCCGGTGGAATCATCCCGGTGACGAGATTCATAGCCAGATCGCGCAAAATGCCGGTGGGATTTCCAGACGCGTCACGGTCAATGACACCCTGCGGCGGATCCTGTGTCTTGTTGCTGATGCCGGCAATCTGCAAAGCCTGTGAATTGGCCGCCGCCATGTGAAGACTACTGTGATACAAAATTACCGGATGACCCGAACTGAAGCGATCCAATTCTTCCCTGGTGGGGGGACGGTTGTCTGCCCATGTTGTATGATTCCAGCCATGCCCGGATATCCATCGTTGGGGAGCAGCCGCACGGGCGGCCTTGTCCAATTGCTCCAGCAGGTCTGTCCGGGAGCGCGTATTTTCAAGTTGTAATTGTTTGCGGCCGAGAGCCCAATTGTAGTAATGCACATGGGAATCCAACAAACCCGGAATGACACGGCGGCCTTTCAGGTCAATTACCTGAGAGTTTTTTGTTGTCAGCGGACGAATTTCTTTATCGGTCCCTACTGCTGTGAAACGTCCATCGAGCATGGCGACTGCGGTAGCCTCTGGCAAGGCAGGGTTCTGGGTATGTATTTTGCCGTTTAGAAGTAAAAGATCGGTCATATGGTGCCTTGATATTCTTTCTCGTGCCTGTTTGGTATATGGGCGAAATGGTCCGTGCATTGACATGTTGAGGAAAAAACCGCGGAAATTGTGCGGTTTATACCACATTTTTAGTGACATTCTCATTGTAACAGACAAGGGTGTGTATGCAAAACATGTCGGGACGAGTCGAAAGCCTCCCGACTTTCGAGCAAAATCAGGGGATTTTGCAGTCCATCTAACAACAATTGAGTGCTCCCCAGACAGGGTGTGTTAAAAAATCGTTGCCCGTGGCATATGACCATCCCAATCGCCCCCTCTTGAAACCCAGGCACCTTTGCCCATTGGTTTTTCTCCGGCGCTTCCGCGTTTCAGGTTTATCTCTTTTACGACCTTCCCTCCATTGACGACATCCCTCAGGGAC
>DAOUAS010000131.1:0-29818 GCA_034433295.1 Anaerolineales bacterium
GCGAATGGCGCAAATTGGGCGAATTTCACGAATGTCTTTTGGGCTTTTTCGCGTTATTCGCAACATTCGAGAAATTCGCGTTAAGGTTTTTCACTTCAACCTGACCATTACCGAATGTAAAACCGCCGTGATGTCGGCTTGGTATTGTGAGAAAAGATATGAAATGCCGCAAATGTGACCGGAAAGCCTCCATCCACATGCGCCAGCACAAACTGGCTTTGTGCACGGAGCATTACCTGGAATGGATTCCTGAACAAACCGAGCGGTTCATCAAAAAATATGGGATGTTTACCCGCGATGAAAAAATACTCGTAGCGGTTTCCGGGGGAAAGGATTCTCTTTCATTGTGGGATATCCTCGTCAGGCTGGGTTATCAGGCAGATGGATTGTACCTCGCCCTCGGAATTGACGAAGGTATCGCGTATTCGCGCGAGTCACAGAAGCTGACAGAGAAATTTGCAAACAGACATAATCTCAAGTTGCATGTTGTGGACACCGAAAAGGAATACGGAAATTCCATTCCCGTTTTGTCTCAAATCAGTCACCGTGGTCACGGCCGTCCGTGTGCTGTGTGCGGACTTGCCAAGCGCCATGAGATGAACCGCATTGCGCGTGACTTTGGCTACGATGTGCTTGCCACTGGACACAACCTGGACGATGAAGCGGCTGTGTTGTTCGGCAATACCTTGAAATGGATTGGAGATTATATTTTGCGGCAGGACCCCGTTTTACCAGAAAGCGATGGGCTGGCGCGAAAGGTCAAGCCGCTATGCCGTTTCTACGAGCGCGAGATGACCGCCTATGCCATTGCGCGCGGCATCGAATACATTTACGACGAATGTCCCTTTGCGGACGGGTCACAGTCCATCTTCTATAAGGAGGCGTTGAATCGACTCGAGACGGCGCGCCCCGGCACGAAACTTATTTTCTACCTGAGTTTTTTGGAAGCGAAAAGTGGCGGGAATCTATTTATTGGGAAAAGCGAAGGTCAGGCGCAGTTGCATCCCTGTTATAAATGCGGACAGCCCACCTCGGCCCCCGGCTTATGTTCGTTTTGCAGAATGATCCAAAAAGCGGAAGACCCGGAGACTGGAAATTCCACCTCCAACCGGGAAGGGTAAATTGTTCGACCCGTTCATCTTGTCACTGTCATCAGCAATCCAATCAGAAATAAAGCCAGCGCCGCATATCCGACGATCCGTTCCTGGGGTAAGAGGGAGCGGGGTGGATTGAATCTTGGGGCTTGCGGTCCGGTCTGGTCGGGAATATCCTGGTTGCCCAGCAATGCCTCGCGGAATTCGATCACGCTTTGCGGGCGGTCGTCGGGATGCAGGGACATGGCCCACAGGACTGCTTTTTCCACACGGGCGCTGATATTAGGGTTGATGTCCCGTGGCGGGGTCAGACTGCGGGTGTCGAGAAAACGCTTTCGCGCTTCGGCGGGCGGCTCATTGGTCAGCAGGTGATAGAGAGTCGCGCCAAAGGAGAAGATGTCGGCGCGCACGTCGGTATGCGAGTCGTCGCCGCCATATTGCTCCAGCGGAGTGTACAGGGCGGTGCCTTGTCCCTGAATGATGGTGATGGTCGTCTCGTTTGGAGCCAGGATTTTTACCAGACCGAAATCCACAAGTTTGATCAATCCACTGGGCGTGATTTTCAGGTTGCTGGGTTTGATGTCGCGATGGATGATGGGGGGGGCCTGCTGGTGCAGATAGGTCAGGGCGTCCATCAGTTGCGCCATCCAGCGCAGGACTTCCTTTTCAGGTAGAAATATCTTGTTTTGACGCGCCTCCAGCATTCGTTCGCGCAGGTCTTTGCCCGGGACGTAATCCATCACCAGATAATCGCGCGGTCCTTCAGAGAAGAAGTCGGAGACTTTCGGCAGGTTGGGGTGGTCGAGGCGCGCAAGCACAGATGCCTCGCGGAAGAACTGTTCGCGGGCCTGGGCGATGAATTGCGGGGGGAGGGCGCGGTTATGTTCCACCTCCTTGACGGCGCATAACCTTCCTTCCAGGCGCGTATCGTCTGCAAGGTAAATACTGCCAGTGCCGCCCTGACCGATCAGTTCGCGAATCTTGTAGCGGCTGCGCAGCGCCTCTCCCTTTCTCAATGGATGGGGCACCTCTTCTCCTTTGTCCTGCTGTTTCAAAAGTGAATTCCATTTGCGCGCTGACATTGATCAGGCGATATTTTCGGCGTGTATCGCTTGATGCTGAAGTCTTGATAATGTACAAAAGTAAGGATGCACAGAATTACACTTTTCTGCTATATTATAAGCGTCTTTATCATATTATTCGAGGCCATTATGAAACATGAAGAAGAATTCCCAATTCTCATCGCGCAGGAGGGCCCGCTCAAGGGTCAACGCTGGTCGCTGAGCCATACGTTGATGATTGGACGCGATCCCACGTGTGAGATCAACGTCCAGGACCGGCAGGTGTCCCGCTTCCATGCGCGGATCACACCCACGTCCGAAGGCGTGACAGTCGAGGACCTTGGGAGCAAGAACGGCACGAATCACAATGGCGCAGAGTTATCGACGCCCGTCATGTTGCAGGATGGCGATGTGCTTGGCGTTGCGCTGGCCCAACAGTTTCTGTTTCTTACTTCGGATGCCACCATGCCGCTTGCCGAAGGCGGGATTCGCCCGGGGCGTTTGTTGATGGATCAAAAATCCCGCCAGGTTTGGGTTAATCAGCAGCAAATGTCACCTCCGCTTTCGTCCCAGCAATACAAATTGCTTTGGATATTGTACGAAAACCAGGGGCAGGTTATCAGCCGCGGCGATCTGGTTGCCGCCGTTTGGGGCGAGGATCAAATGGTTGGGGTGTCGGACCAGGCCTTGGACGCGCTCATCCGCCGCCTGCGCGATCGAATCGCCGCCCTCGACCCCACTCATCAATACATTGATTCTGTCCGCGGCCATGGCGTTCGTTTGGATAATCTGCCAGTGAGCAATTAACCATGGATACCCAGTCGGAAAAAAACCTCGCTCAACTTCTTGTCAATGCGCGGATTGCCGCATTGGCCACCTTGCGGGATGAAGAGCCTCGCGTTTCGATGGTGGCATTCGTTCCAGCCCAGGATTTCTGCACCTTCTATATTCATGTCAGCCGCCTTGCCCAGCATACGGTGGACATGCAAAAGAATAAACAGGTCGGCCTGTTAATTGCGGAACCAGATGACGGCCGCGCCGATCCACAGACGCTTGCGCGTTTGTCCATTCGCGGCAGCGTCGAATTCATGGAGAACGGCGAGCCGGGTTACACTCCGGTCAAGGCGATGTACATCGAACGTTTCCCCGCTTCCGAGGCGATGTTCAAATTCGAAGACTTTGGTTTGTGGCGCATCAAACTCAAAAGCGCGCGTTTTGTTGCGGGGTTGGCGAGGGCTTTCAATCTGACTCCCGACACCCTGCAAAAGATTGCGCAAAAATAATCCTTTTCTGGATTTTTTCATGTATGAACCCTAAAGGCTGCGGAAACCTTTAGGGTTTTCTGTAAAAAAGGAGCGATATGGTTTCTTTGAAACTTCTTGCCGTGTTTGCACATCCCGATGATGAGTCAATGGGAATGGGCGGGACGCTGGCAAAATACTCCGCCGAAAGGGTGGAGACCCACCTTGTCTGTGCTACTCGCGGCGAGCGCGGCTGGTTCGGCCCCGAAGAGCAGAATCCAGGTTTGAGTGGACTTGGCCGGATTCGTACCCGCGAGTTGGAAAATGCCGTGAGGGAACTTGGCATGAAAAGCCTGCATTTCCTCGGCTATCTCGATGGAGAGGTGGATCGGGTTCCTTATGTGGAGATTACCGGCAGGATTGTCACGCACATCCGCCGCATCCAGCCGCAGGTGGTTATAACCTTTCCTCCTGATGGGAATTATGGGCATCCCGATCACATCGCCATTGGACAGTTTGCGTCAGCGGCCATCGTCTGCGCGGCAGACGCGGATTATCTGGATGCCGAAAACCTCCCTGCGCATCGCGTTTCGAAGTTGTATTACATGGTGGACGCTGAAGGTTTTATCGGTCTCATCGCGCCTTTTATGGGCGACATGTCTTTCCCGGTGGATGGTCAAATCCGCGGCGAAGTCCCGTGGAAGGATTGGATGGTCACCACGCGTATTCCAATGGCGGAGTATTGCAATGCCGCCTGGCGCGCTATCCAATGTCATCAAAGTCAGTTGCCGACCCTGGGCGTGCTGGCTGGGATGCCCGAAGAATCAGCCGCCTCTGTGCTTGCCATGCAGGGGACTTTTTACCGCGCCTTTAGCCTGGTCAATGGCGGCAGGCGGGTCGAAACAGATTTGTTCGAAGGTTTGCGATAGTCGGATCATCTTAAAATTGCAATCATGAAAAGATAAAAAATACAGTAAAATTTTATAAAGTGATTTTGTCATTCGATCCGATCCTTTCATGAAATCTTTCTTTCGCCAAATTGAGGATATTCGATTCGAGAACTCCCCGGTAAGCGCGGAGGTTTATTTTCGCGGCGAAAATGCCGCTGGGTTGATCGAGAAACAGATCGACGCAGAGCGAGAACGGGGCGCGGTTATGATTCTTGTCGGTGGCGAACCTGCGGTATCTTATCTGCTTGAGAATGACCGGCCAAGGCATATTTCGCTGGCCGAATTTTCCTCCTTTGCCCATTCCCGGATCCGGCGGATCATCCTGCCCGATGTGGCCGGACGGCTGCTGTTGCTGGCGCTTGAATCACAGGTGGGGGGGATATCTTCAAACATGGATGGCAAAGCCTGGAATTGGCAGGTCGCCCGGTGGAAGCAGGATCAATGGAGCGGGCTGGTTGAAATCCGGTCGGAAAAATTCCATGGATTTGCGTTCTTTTGGCGGGGGGAACCTCAAAAATCGGAACTGGTTTTCTCCATATCTCAGGGTTTCATCTTCGAGTTCCCCAAATTGGACGATGAAAAAGTCGGGTTTGAAGTCATATCCTATGTTCATCTTCCTTCAGCGCAGTCGTATCAATGTGCCGTATTGCGGCAGGGAGCCAGGCATTGGAGCCGCGGCATTCTCGGCCGTTATCAGGAGATGGTCGGGCAGAAACTATTGCAGATGCTGGATCGCGAGTTGAACCGTCAGGTCCAACCCTGGAAAATCTCCCTTGTCGAAAACGACCTGTTCGATTTGCATTTTTTTCCTTATGTCATGGAGACCGCTCATGCGTATCGATCCATGTTCATGGCGATGGGCGCGCAGATGGACTTTGTCATTGGTAACACCCTCACCCGGAGATTGTTGAGTGAGACCTTTGAACAGGTGCACCCCGATGAGCGCGCTGTGCTGCAATCCCAGCGTTTGATTCCCGCCGCATTTTCGGAATGAACAGGTATAAAACTTGAACAGCCCAAACTCGAAAATTTCCCCCTTGCAAATAATCCGAACCGGCGCGGCGGTCTCGGTGATTTTTTTGGCAGTTATTCTGTGGGTCTATTTTTCGGAACCCATCTCAGACGCTTTTTGGAACGATAAATTGATTGACGTTCTGGTTTTGATTCCGGCCTTCGGCGCTGCTGTGGCAGGGACGTTGCTGACGAGCCAGTTCGAGAAACGCGAGATTCCCTATCACATCTGGCAGTCCTTTGCCATTGGCTTATGGTTCTGGGTGGCGGGGGAGATTGGCGGAATGGTCAATGACGTTGTCTATTGGGATGGCGTCTACCCTGATTTCGGCCTGGTGGATGTATGTTGGTTGTTTGGATATTTCTTCCTCGGGCTTTCCCTTTATTATCAACTCAGGCTGGTCTATGGGGCCAAAACCAGAAGCCGCCGACGCATCTATCTGGGGCTGGTTATGCTCGCTTTGTTGGTCACTGCCGGACTGACCGTCTGGGCTGAAAGTTCGGGCTTGGGCGAGGGCTACAGGTGGATCATCTTATTCGTCACCATTCTGTATCCTGTTTTCGACGCCGCGGAGGGAATGGCTGCCATTTGGCTTTCCCTGCTTTTCGGGCGCGGACAGTGGAGCCGTCCGTGGTGGGGTTTGATCCTTTTCGCGCTGGCGGACGGTATTGGCACGTTCTACTGGCTGGGCGGCTATGATCTTATTTCGCTTACGGCGCAGACTGTGCTGAACTTCATGTCTGTAGCGGCGTATCCCGCGAGTTACATGGCGGCTGGGCTGGCTTTGCTTTCGAATTATTTCATCCTGCGCTTCGGCGAAGAGAGCGGGTTGTTGAAAGTGGGAAAAAGAAAAGTCTCGTCAGAGATAGAGTAACGCTCGCTGTTAATGGGGTCCCTCGAATACGACTGTGCAATTTCGTCCCCGCGCCTTTGCCCGATACAGGGCGACATCGGCGTAATTTACAATTTCCTCCAGAGTAACCCCGTGCGCCGGGTAGCTGGCAATTCCTGCCGTGAACTTGATCGTAACCCCATTTTTGCCTTCGATTTCCAGCGGATGGTTATTCATGGCTTTGCGCCATTCCTCCACGCGCTTCACCGCGTCTTTTGGAAACGCTTTGCTCAGGATAACAGTAAATTCATCCCCCCCATACCGACAGATAATATCCTCCTTGCGGGTCATGGACTGCAAATGGAACGCAAAGGCTTGCAGCGCCCGATCTCCGAAGTGGTGTCCGCATGTGTCGTTGAGTGTTTTTAGTTCGTCCATGTCCATCATGATTACGCTGACGGGGTAATTTTCCCGCCTGGCCCTGGAAAACTCCTGCCTGAATATGTCGTGCATGTAGCGGCGGTTGTACAAGCCCGTCAATGGGTCGCGTATGGCCTGCTCGAGTAATTCTTCGTGTAATTGTTCGATTTCCAGTAAATGAACACGCAACAGTTCGTTCACTTCTTCGAGCAGTGTCTCGTTCCGTTTTCTCTCGGTAATATCGATTTGAACCCCATACCAGACGGTTGATCCATCCGGCCTTCGGCGGGGAGTGGAGCGGAGTAATATCCAGCGGACTTCCCCGGATACGGCGTGCTTTTGGCGGATTTCCATTTCAAAACTTTGAAGGGTTTCCCTGGACTGTGCTTCCAGCCTGGATAGTTCCGGGAGGTATTCCGGCAGGATGGTCGCATGCAAATTCGAGGCATTTTCAAGCGTTACTTCGTTTGAGATCCCTGTCAATTTTTCCATACCCGCGCTTACATATTCGAAACGCGGTCGCTCCACGGCGTCATGAGAGTACACGTACAACGCCGCCTCCTCCAAATTATCCCCAAGTAAGTGGAGTCGGGATTGGGCCTCATCGAGCGACTGCTCTGTCAATTTTCGTTCGGTGATGTCGATGATGGATGTAAGGAGATGTTTCACTTTACCATCCGGGTGGCGGTGACAACTGGTGAAAATGGTCGTGTAAACCACGGACCCATCCTTGCGGATATAACGTTTGTCCATTTGCAACGAATCGATTTCGCCCGCTAGCATTTGGTTGAATAATTCCAGATTTGCGCCCAGGTCGTCCGGATGCGTTATTTCCGCCCAGGTCAGTTTTGTAAGTTCCTCCTTGGTGTAGCCGAATATCTGGCACAGGCGATCGTTTACTTCGACCCAAACCTTGTCCGGTGTGGTTACAGCCATGCCGACTGCCCCCATGCTGAAATACCTTTGGAATTCCTTGCGGCTTTCGCGCAGTTCCTCCTCCGTCCGCTGCCGGCTGGCAAGTTCGCGCCATGTTTGCGTCAGCCCATACTCCAGATTCGATACCAGAAGGTTTACAGCGATCGCCGCGATGGCAATCAGAAGACAACTGGAAGCCAAATCCACCAGGTCCGGTTTATACGTCTTGTGGACGACAAACAATCCATTCATCTCTCCGAGAGTGAGCCAGAAAAGAGAGATGATGGTTAGCAGGGTCGATACGATTAATCCACGCCTTTGATTGGTCAATCCTGCAAACATGATGATTGCCGGATAGGTTATGATGACATAATCATGAATCCCGTGCCCGCTGGTTGCAAAGAGAGTGGTGAATCCGATGTAGATTACAGTCGCCGAGTGACTGCTGGCAGATAATTTTCCTTTCAAAAGCGCCACCAGAGGAAAAGTTTGTAAAAGGATGCCTGCGATGATAAAAGGCGCCAGACTATCATCCCCCCATGTCAAATTGATGAATAGGACTATAACACTTAAGATCAGGTATGCCAGGATCATGGTCAGCAAGATGACTGCCATGCGCCTGTCTTCTTTTTTTTCGAATGTTTTGTCGAGCGAAAACCATTCTTTTAGAATCGCGAGCAAAGTCGGTCTCCTTGATTTTTACTGCTCTTTGCGTTTTTTGAATGGACTTTATCGGCAATAAGCCGAAAACCTGACATGCGGCTAACCGCGAAGCGCGTAGAAAAAGCCGATTTTTTCTTTGTATCGACCCGCATCAGCGGTTGTCTGCGTCCCGATTTTGTTTCCTATAATGCCTATTATAGCAAATTGCAAAACCGTGAAATCCTCCCATTTCTTGTCCCTGTCTTCAGTTTTGACAGGCTTTCTCCGGACTTCCGCCTGCTATAATTCCCGCATGATGAACTGGCATAAAACCACCCTGGAAATTTCCACCCCCGGCAAGGGATTGCATGATATTACGCCGATTGTCCGCGCACAACTACGGAACTGGAGCGCGCGCGAAGGGATGTGCTTCCTCTTTTTGCAGCACACCAGCGCTTCGCTTGTCCTTAGCGAAAACTGGGATCCAACTGCCCGCGCCGACTTGGAGACCTTCATGGAGCGACTCGTCCCCGAACGGGACAGTTGGTACACCCATGATCTTGAAGGTCCTGACGATGCCACCTCCCACATCCGCTCCATGTTGACCGATGTCAGCGTGACAGTCCCTGTGGATGATGGTGACTTGTCACTGGGAACCTGGCAGGGGATTTATGTCTTCGAGCATCGTTCCCGCCCGCATCGAAGGCGCGTGTCGATGCGGGTGTTGAGCATGGAATGAAACAAGAGACTGTCATCTCGAAAGTGACAGTCTCTTGTTTTTACTTCACCAACTTCCATGCGGCGGGAAGCGACAGCGCGGCGGCGATCAATTTGATGATGTCGCCAACCAGGAAGGGGATGAGTCCGGCTGTGACGGCTTTTCCAAAACTGCCAAGAAGAATTGCCAACCATGCAACGCCAAAGGTATAGATGATGATTGTCCCAACCAAAAACGGGAGCAGTGATGTGCGGATGTTCCGTTCCAGTCCGCGCTCGGCGAGCGAACCGATCACATAGGCTGCGAATACGAATCCGATCAAGTAGCCGAGAGTCGCGCCGCTGAGATATGCCATTCCAGCCGCGCCGCCGGCGAAGACGGGTAGTCCGAATGCGCCGAGAGCAATGTAGAAAGCCATCGAAGCCGCGCCTCGTTTCGATCCCAAAACAGCGGCGGCGAGCAAGACGGCAAAGGTCTGCCCGGTCAACGGGACGGGTGTAAACGGCAATGGAATCTTCACCTGCGCGAGGATGGCGACAAAGAGAGCGCCAGCCGTGATCAGGATCAGGTCGCGCAGCCAGCCAGCCATGCGGGGAAAGGTTCGTAGGGAAAGAGTGGGGGCAAGGGTTGTCATGTCAAGTTCCTTTTTGGGGTTGGTAATTGGGGATTGGTGATTAGGCAAGTTGGTAAATTGGTAACACTGCGACAATCGAAAAGATACTGAAAAAAAGAGTCGAAGGCAGAAGACCTCCGACTCCCATTTCACAAACTGCAAATCAGCGACCGCTTGGCAACTGGTTATCAATCTACCAAATACCAATCTACTTCTTCTTGCCAAACTTCTTCGTCAAAATATCCCGCAAAGTCGGCTGACCAATTTCCTGCAACTCATAGCGCACGCGCTGATATGGCTTGCGAATCTTGATCACACGGGTCAGGTCAATCGGTGTGCCAATGATGACCATATCCACGTTTGCCTTGTTGATGGTGGCTTCGAGGTCTTTGGTCTGAGCGTCACCATAGCCCATGGCGGGGAGGATGGGTCCCGTCTTTGGATATTTCTTGTATGTGGCAGCAATCGACTTGACCGCGAACGGGCGCGGGTCGACGATTTCCTTCGCGCCGAAGCGGCGGGCGGCAACGTAACCAGCGCCGTAAGCCATCTCGCCGTGGGTGAGGGTGGGACCATCTTCCACGACCAGAACGCGCTTGCCCTGAATCGCGGCAGGGTCATCCACAAAGAGTGGGGATGCGGCTTCGATTTGAATTGCCTTGGGGTTCAACTGGCGCAGGGAATCACGCAACTGGATGACATTGTCTGCGTCGGCGGTATCCACCTTGTTGAGCACGAACACATCCGCCATGCGGACATTGGTCTCGCCGGGGTGATAGGTCGATTCGTGACCGGGGCGGTGCGGGTCGGCCACCACAATTTGCAGGTCGGGGACATAGAACGAGAAGTCGTTGTTGCCGCCATCCCACAGAATGATATCCACTTCCTTCTCAGCCGCGCGGACGATTTTCTCGTAGTCCACGCCCGCGTACACAATCACGCCGTTGTCGATGTGCGGTTCGTATTCCTCGCGCTCTTCGATGGTGCATTGGTGCTTGACCAAATCCTTGTAATCGGCGAAGCGCTGCACTTCCTGCTTGACCAGGTTGCCGTAGGGCATGGGATGGCGGATCGCTGCGACTTTGTAGCCGAGATCGCGCAGGATGAGCGACACGCGGCGGGTGGTCTGGCTCTTGCCTGATCCCGTCCGAACGGCGCAAACCGACACGACGGGTTTGGTGGATTTAACCTGCGTGTATTTCGTTCCCATCATGCGGAAGTCCGCGCCAGCCGACATGACAAGGGACGCTTTGTGCATGATGTATTCATGCGGCACGTCGCTGTAGGCAAACACAACCTGCTCGACGCCGTGTTTCTTGATCAGGGTCAGCAGTTCTTCTTCGGCGCGGATCGGGATGCCCTTCGGGTACAGGCTGCCCGCAAGTTCTTTCGGGTATACGCGTCCTTCGATGTCGGGGATTTGGGTTGCTGTGAAAGCCACGACTTCATAATCTTTGTTTCCACGAAAGAATGTGTTGAAGTTGTGGAAGTCACGTCCTGCCGCCCCCATGATGATGGTTTTGATAGGCATGTTACGCTCCTATTTTTCGCCGCGCTGAGGACAGTGTCCGACACAACTCCGCTTTGGATTTGAGCCGTATCGTTTTTACCCAGCGCAACCGCTTCTATTATAAGTAAAACGGCTAAACGTGCATAGAACGTTTAGCCTGTTTTTTACATGACCTCTGGCGCTTGAATGCTTAGTAATCTTAATGCGTTCTCGATGGTCTGTTTTGCCGCCATCACCAGCCGCAAACGTGCCTTCCTGGTCTTTTCGTTTTCCGTCTGCTGGACGTTCACCGCGTGATAGAACGAATGGAAGGTGTTTGCCAGGTCGTAGACGTACGCCGCCATCACCAGCGGACGGTATTCGTCAGCCGCCTGTTGAACGGCTTGCGGGAAGCGGGAAATCAACTCAACCAATTCGGTTTCGTGCTTGGTTAGTTCGTAGTCAAAGGTTGTGGGTTGAACGTTTAACGTTAAACTGCCTGCCCTGAGCGTGCCGAAGGGTTCAACGCCTGACTTCTTTAGGATGGAGTTTGCCCGCACATAGGCGTTTTGGATGTACGGGCCCGTCCTGCCGTCGAAAGAAAGCGCTTCGTTGATATCAAAGATGATGTCCTTGTTGTTGTCCACCGAGAGCATGGAATAGATCAACGCGCCCATGCCGATTTGATAAGCGACCTTCTCGCGCTCGCTTTCAGTGACGTCGCCGCTTTTTTCGGATTCGAAGGCCAGCACACGCTTAACCGCTTCGTCTGCCACATCCTTGAACAACACCAGCCGTCCGCGGCGGGCTGACATGGCTCCTTCGGGCAGGCTGACGAATCCGTAGCCAAGGTGGTAGCACTTCTCCGACTGCGGGAAGCCCCACAATTTGAGAATGGCAAATGCCTGTTGCAGGTGCAGGGACTGGCGTGAGTCCACCACGTAGATCGAACGGTCAACGTGATACTGCTCGAACTTGACCTTTGCCAGCGCCAAATCCTTGGTGAGATACAGGGTTGTACCGTCGTTCCGCAGGATGATGTTTGTGCGATATTTTTCTTTCGCTAATCCAAGTTTCTCGTCGATCTTCACGATTACTGCCCCGCCCTGCGGACGTTCATCGTCGGCAATGTTCTTTGCGATGAGTTCGTCAACGATGGCTTTGGAGGGTTCGTCCACTTCGCTTTCAAAGAACCAGACATCCATCTTCACGTCGAGCATGCGCAGGACTTCGCGCAGTTCTTCCAAGCTCCATTCGCGGGTGGTGCGCCACAACTCGCGGACATAGGGGTCGCCTGTGTCCCATTTGCGATACATCTCGCGCCGCTCGGCTTCGTAGCTTTCACGCTGTGCTGTCTGTTCAGGCGTCTCGTTTTCCTGCTTTTCCAACATGTTCGTGGCTTCGACATATAACTTCAAAAGCCACTGCCCGCGCTCGTGGACACCGGCAGGTTCCTGTCCTTTGTAGAACTTGTCGTAGATCCACATCACAGTGATAACACCGAGTCCCAAGTCACCGGGATAGGAAGCGCGGATCGTCTTGTAGCCTGCAAATTCCACAAGTCTTGCCAACGCTTCACCCAAAATCGTGTTGCGCGCATGTCCGATGTGGAAAGAGTGATGCGTGTTCGGCTGGGCATATTCGACCATCACCGTCTCGGACTTTGCCTCGCTGCGGCCGAACTCCACGCCCTTGCTCAACACCTCATCCACAACACGGGAAGCATAGTCGGATGTCTTGAAATAAACGTTGAGATAACCTTTGACCGCTTCGATGTGATTGATGCCTTCAAGACTCCCGTCCTGAGCGGCAAGTCGAAGGACGTCTTTGACCTGCTCTGCCATTTCCTGCGCCCGCTGGGGGACAGGCTTTCCAGTCCCCTTGCCTGCGCGTACTTCGTTCGCGGCGGTCTGAAAAAACGAGGTGGAGAATCCCCACTCGCCTGAAAAGGGGATGGACTGCCATTTGAGTTCCGCCAGCGAAATATTGTTCGCGGTGCAAAAGTCCTTGATCCTGGTTTCGATGAGTTGTTGTTCTTGTGTAAACATGGGCTGATTATAGTCGAGGCGGAGGGATGGTAACAAAAAACGGGAGCGCCAGTTCCGGCGTTCCCGTTGAGTGATTGACTGTGGGCTACTTCGCGGACTTTTTCTTTTTGTCGGCGGTTTTTTCCACGGGCGGGGCGGCAAGAAATGCGGCAAGGCGCTTCATCAGGCGGCCCTTGCGACGGGAGGCATTGTTCTTGTGGATCACGCCCTTCTCGGCGGCCTTGTCCAGCGCGCTAATCGCGTTCAAGACCGCTTCCTTCGACGTAGGCTCGTTGTCATTCATGGCAGTCCGCGCGGCAGTGACTGCGGTGCGGGCGGCGCCACGAAAAGTGCGGTTGTGAAGGCGTTTTTTGTCGTTCTGACGATTGCGTTTGATTTGAGACTTAATGTTAGCCAAGGTTTTTCTCCAAAAAAGACTTTCTTTTAACAGCGCCGTATTTTACATGGGGGCGGCGTATTTGTCCAGTGCGACAGCCGGCAATTTTAAGGGGTATTGGTGGCGGCCGGCAGGGCGTTAACAGGCGTCCATGTTGCAGTGGCTGCATCTGGAGCGCTGGTACTGGTGGGCGGACGTGTTGCGGTCGGCGTTACCATGTTCACCGGGACGATTAGCAAATCGCCGACTTTGATGGCGTTGGGGTCTTTAATGTTGTTCGCGGCGATGATGTCGTCGATCGTGCTGTTGAATAATGCGGCAATGGCACCGAGCGAGTCGCCGGTCTGAACCGTGTATTGAAGTTTGGTCCCTTTTGCCAGATCGGCCGGGATCGGCGTGGCGATCGGCAGTTCCATGCCGGGGTTTGGAAGGAGGATGATCTGCCCAGGCAGGATGTTTTGCGTCTGCGGATCTATGCCGATTGGAAAGCCCGTGTTTTCATTAATGCCGCCATAGGGATTAAGGTATAGAATCAACTGGACCCCATCGTCACCGAGATTGAAGTTTTCTGCTATCAGGGCAAGGTAATCTCCCGCCTGGACGGTATAGTTGAACGGCGTCGAAAATGTGGCTGTTGGTGTGACAGTCGGCGTTTCCGTAATTGTAGGCGTGGCTGTGGGTGTGGAAGTGCTGGTTGCCGTAAAGGTTACGGTGGGCGTGGGGGTTTCTGTGGCAAAGAGCCTGCCGATGGGTTTGTCGGACCCTGAGAGCCACACAATTAATGAAATTACTCCGCCGAGGACAAGCAGGCCGGCAATAACAAAAATAATGTTGGGCCCGCGGCGCTGCCGGCGCTTGCGGAAGGCGCTGATACTGCTTGAAGGTGAGGATGAAATAGGAGGTCTGTTGTTCATTTCGTTTTCCTTTTTTACAAAGCGCATCTGCCGTGATGCTTTCCTGCGTAACGCAATGTAAAAATAATTCTACCTGAAAAAGGGAAAGGTAAACAGGTACAAAGGTACACACGTAGACAAGCAAACTGGTATACAAGTTTTTCGCCCGTATACCAGTTTGCTTTTTTACTTGTCTACTTCACTTCACGTGTGCCTTCAAATATCTTCCCGTATGAGATTCCCTGACCTTCATCACCTGTTCGGGCGTGCCGGCGGCGATCAACTCGCCGCCGGCATCACCGCCTTCGGGACCGAGATCGATCAGCCAGTCGGCGATTTTGATGATGTCGAGGTTGTGTTCGATGATGAGGACGGAGTTGCCCGCGCTGACCAGCCGTTGCAGCACCTCGATCAACTTGTGGACATCCGCCGCATGCAAGCCGACAGAGGGTTCGTCCAAAACGTAGAGCGTGCGTCCCGTTGCGCGGCGCGAGAGTTCCTTCGAGAGTTTCACGCGCTGCGCTTCGCCGCCCGAAAGCGTCGTCGCGGGCTGACCCACCCGCACATAGCCCAGCCCAACTTCCTGCAGGAGTTTGAGTTTGTTCAACATCTGCGGGTAGTTCTTGAACTCGGCGAGGGCGTGATCAACCGTCATGTCCAGCACGTCGGCAATCGAATACTTGTCGCGGAACATCACCTGCAAGGTTTCACGGTTGAAGCGCCTGCCATGACAGACATCACAAGGCACATACACGTCGGGCAGGAACTGCATTTCGATTCGCAGCTCGCCTTGTCCCTGACAGGCTTCACAGCGTCCGCCGTGGACGTTGAACGAGAAGCGCCCCGGCTTGTAGCCGCGCACCTTGCTTTCGGGAAGCTCCGCAAATAACTTGCGGATTTCGTCGAACAGCCCGGTGTACGTGCCGGGGTTCGAGCGCGGCGTGCGCCCGATTGGCGACTGGTCGATGTTGATGATTTTGTCGAGATGTTCAACGCCTTCTATTGTTTCGTGATCGCCGCCGTGGGTGCGCGCGCCCATTAACTGCGCCGCAAGTTCGTTGTACAGGATGTCGCTCATCAATGTGGATTTGCCTGAACCTGAAACGCCTGTTATACAGACCATCTTCCCCAATGGGATGGTGACATCTATGTTTTTCAAGTTGTTTGCCCGGGCGCCGACGATTTTCAGCGACTTGCCGTTTCCTTCGCGCCGTTTCTTCGGGACTTCGACCTGCTTCCTGCCCGAAAGATAGAGTCCAGTCAATGACTTTGGGTGCGCCAAAATTTGCTTCGGTGTGCCTTCCGCAATGACCTGTCCGCCGTTTTCGCCAGCAGCAGGACCGAGGTCAATGACCCAGTCCGCCTCTCGGATGGTTTCATCGTCATGCTCCACGACCAGCACGGTATTACCCAAGTCGCGCAAACCTTTCAGGGTTTCCAGCAGGCGCGAGTTGTCACGCGGATGCAGACCAATCGAAGGCTCGTCCAAAACGTACAGCACGCCAACCAGCCGCGACCCGACTTGCGTTGCCAGGCGGATGCGCTGTGCTTCGCCGCCCGAAAGTGTTGCGGCGGAACGGTTCAAGGTCAGATAGTTCAAGCCAACATTGACCAGAAAATTCAGCCGTTCGTGAATCTCCTTGATGACCCGTTCGGCAATTGCCCTCTGCTTGGCGGTCAGCGGGGAATTTTTACCTGCCAGTTTCCTTGCCCAATCGAGCGTGGTGGATACAGGCCATGAGTTCGCCTCGACGATGTTCACACCATCCACTGTCACCGCCAGCGCGGCGGGGTTGAGCCGCTTGCCCTGACAGGCGGGACAGGGGCGGTCAGACATGAATTCCGAAATCTTCTCGCGCATGTACTCGGAGTTGGTCTCGCGGTAACGGCGTTCCAAATTGGTGATGACGCCCTCGAAGGCGCGGGTCATCTTGAACTCGTTGCCGTTCGTATTTCTATAAATCATCGGGATTTGTTTTTCGCCCGTGCCGTACAGAATGATCTTGAGTTGTTCCTCGGTCAAGTCTTTGACGGGCTTGTCGAGGTCGATCTTGAAATGTCGCGCCGCCGCTTCGAGACTCTGCCAATAGTAGCCGCCTTCCTCTTTGGGACCGCTCCACTCCATGCTGGCAATCGCCCCCTCGTTCAGACTCCGCTCCGGGTCTGGGATGATGCGCTCCGGGTCGATTTCCAGCTTCGAGCCAAGTCCCTGACAGTCGGGGCAGGCTCCCTGCGGCGTGTTGAACGAAAACGTACGCGGCTCCACTTCTGAAATACTGACGCCATGCTCGGGACAGGCGAGATGCTCCGAGAAGTTCTGGTCTTCGCCTTTGTCCACCAGATTGATGGTCAGGTAGCCCTCGCCAAACTTGAGCGCGGTTTCGATGGAATCGGTCAGACGGGTCAGCGCTGCCTTGCGTTCTTCTTTTTCACCTTCCTGTGAAATAACCAGGCGGTCAACGATGGCTTCGATGGTGTGTTGTTTGTAGCGGTCGAGTTCGATCTCGTCATCCAGCGACTGGACAGCCCCATCTACGCGGACACGGGTGAAGCCCGCCTTGCGAATCTCCTCGAAGACGGCTTGGTAGGTTCCCTTGCGGGCGCGGACGAGTGGCGCAAGGACGAGAATGCGCGCGCCTTCGGGCAGTTTGGCGACCTTGTCCACGATCTCCTGCGCCGACTGCTTGACGACTTCTCGTCCGCAGACGGGGCAGTGCGGGATGCCCACGCGGGCGAACAACAGACGCATATAGTCGTAGATTTCGGTGACGGTACCAACCGTCGAGCGGGGATTGTGGCTGGTCGATTTCTGGTCGATGCTGACGGCGGGTGACAACCCTTCGATGTAATCCACATCGGGCTTGTCCATTTGACCAATGAACTGCCGCGCATACGCCGAGAGTGATTCCACGTAACGGCGTTGGCCTTCGGCGAAGATGGTGTCGAATGCGAGCGACGATTTGCCCGATCCCGACAAGCCGGTGATGACCACGAACTTGTCGCGGGGTATCTCAACTGTGATGTTTTTCAGATTGTGGACGCGCGCACCCACGACGCGAATGACGTTCGATGACATGGTTCTCCTTGGGGATGTCCCAATTGTAGCACAAATGTTTTATATTGAGCGGGCTTTTTTCGCCCTTCATCCTTCATCCATTTATCCTTTTGAATTCGCGTTATACTCGGTGCAACTTCTCAAATCCGGCGGTGTTCTTTATGTCAACCCGCCGGTAAGGTTTTTATCTTGTCGGAACTCGAATACAACGAAGAGGAAATTCTTGCCCGCGCCTCGCAGGGTGATCGCGATGCCTTCGGTCAATTGTATGAGCGTTATGTGGAACGCATATTCAACTATGTGTACTACAGAACGGGAAACACGCACGACGCCGAAGATCTGACCGCCCGCGTCTTCCAGCGCGCAATGAAGCATGTGGTTAATTACACCGACCGCGGCGTGCCATTTTCAGCGTGGCTGTACCGCATCGCGCACAACCTGGTTGCCAATTGGCACCGCGACCGCAGCCGCAAGCAGGAGATTCCGCTGGACGACCTGCCCATTCTGCCGACCAAGGGTGACCACCCGGAACGGAATCTGGTTCGCTCGCAGGAGCAGGAGGCGTTGTTGAAGATGATCCGCACCCTGCCGCCGGAGCGCCAGAACCTGCTCATCCTGAAATTCGTCGAGGACTTGTCCAATGCGGAGATCGGCGCGATCATGGGCAGGAGCGAGGGAGCCGTGAAGAGCCTGTATCACCGCACGCTGCTGGCTCTTCGCGATCAACTGGAAGATCAAAATCTTAATTTAGAAGGAGAGTAAGACATGTTAGGAATTGTGACCGACGGCGCCATTGACCTTGTCCCCGGTTGGGAAAAGGAATTCGATATTAAAGTCATCCCAATCAATGTGCATTTTGGTGAAAAGACCTATATTCAAAATGAAGACCTGAGTTTGGCTGATTTTTACAGATTGGTAGACGACAAATCCAATCCCTTCCCCAAGACCTCCCAGCCTTCTCCTCACCAGTTCGTGGAATTCTATAAAAAGAATTTCCGGCCCGGCGACACGGTCATTTCGATGCATGTCACCAGTAAACTCTCCGGCACCTACGCTTCGGCGGTCGCCGCGGCGGAGGAATTGAAAAGTGCGTACAATATCATCCCGATCGATTCGATGGGCGGCTCGATTGGCACCGGCTTTATGTGCCGCTTTGCGCGTGAGATGGAACGGTCCGGAAAAAGCGTGGACGAGATCGTGCGCCATGTCGAATCCGTCCGTAGTCAGATAAATATCATCGTCACACTGGATACTTTGGAGTACGCCCGCCGCAGTGGACGGGTTGGCACGCTCTCCGCGGCGCTGGCCTCGGCGTTGAATGTCAAACCGATTGCCCGCCTTCAGGACGGACTCATCAACATGGTGGAAAAGGTCCGCACACGCAGGGCCGCCCTGGATCGTGTTCTTGCAATGGGCGGGGAGGCGGTTGGAAACAAACCTGTGCATATGGCCGTGATACACGCCCGTGACATCGAATCCGGCAAGGCTTTGCTGGAAGAAGCGAAAAGAAATTTCAATTACAAGAGTGTGGAATTGACGGAACTCTCGATCTCGCTTGCAATAAATTTGGGCGTGGGGACGGTCGGCTTGGTACTGTATCCCGCTGAATAATCGACTCAACAAATCGTCCCGGAGATTTTCAGGATACAGGCTTGCCTCTGCCGGAAATCTTCGGGACGGTCTGAACATAATAGGCACAAATGACGAAACGCAGTTCAACCCGCAATCCCGAAGAAGATATTCAATTCCTCGAAGCCCACCTCGCTGGCACTTTGAAACCGCTTGCGCCGCCAAGAGAAATTGTCCAACGCCTCAGCAGGCGCATCCAACTGCCCAACCGTGAGAAGATCACCGCCAGTCTTTCCGACTGGAAAAAAATGTTCTTCGTCTTTGCTGGCGTGCTTTCGGGAATGTTGCTGTTGATCACTGTCGCCCGCGCCTTCTATTACCTTGCCGGCCGCAGGGGATAGATAAAAGAATACTCAGACCTGACGGGTTTTAATTTGACCTCCATATGCCAGGGCTTTAGTTAATCGCGGCCAGCCCGATGAATCGTGGTTGTGCGGAAACCCATCAGGTCTTAACTTTCATACATCAACCAATCGCACAGAACCCGCGCTTCGGCGACCAGGTCGGCGTCGAAGGGGAGTCCAAACTCCTCGTTGACCTGCGTAGTCAGGTGCTCGGCAATCAAATGCTTATCCGGGGGAAGTTCCAGATTTTCACGCAGCAGGTTCAATAGATCGTAAGCGCTCATGCTTGGGACTTGAATCCCCTTGCGGGTAAGGTATGCCCGCGCCGCAATTCCAGCCGCCCGCCGGGCGCAAACTCGCGCCTTGCCCTCGTTTTTTTCGACCCGCGCCTGTTTCGCGCGTTCGAATTCTGTTTTGAGTTGTGAGTTCCAATCGGTCATGGGGCAATTATAATGGAGACCGTCACTCGCCTTGCGTAATGTCATTCTGAGCGTAGCGAAGAATCTCTAAGCATAATGATAGAGACCCTTCGCTACGCTCAGGGAATCACGCATGAACGTGTAAATGGAGAACACATGAAAAACAACATCGCACGATTCTTTTCACTTTTACTTTTTGCAAGCCTTTTACTGGCCGCTTGCGCGCAACAGTTGACGCAAACCCAGCCGCCAACGGCTGTCCAGCCGCATGAAATTACCGGTACCTATAAAGTCACAAACGATTTTGTGCTTGCAACCTATTACGTCGAAAACGCCGTCGCGTTGATCGACATGCACGGCTTTGTCATCCGCGATTTGGAATGGGAACTGCCCGTCGATTCGCAAGTCCTCGGCTTCATGACCTTTGACGTGGAAACCTTGAGCGGAACCTTCGAACTGGACCTGCCGTCCCAGCCCGAAGGCGAGTTCAACGATGTGGATAACGATGGCGTCGAAGAAACGGGCGTGCAGATTTTTGCCGTCGGATATTCGCCCAATGTCTACGGTGGACCTTTCTCCGAAGGTGATGATCGCTCTCGTGGCTGGCCCTCGTATCTGGCCTCGGTTAAGACCGACAGCGAGAACAAGGATGAGGTCATCGGCGGCAAGCTCGTGGTCTGGTCGCCCGACGCGAATCAGCAGTTCCCAACCGGCTTCGGCGCGGATGGTCTGCTCTTCACGGCGGATGATCCTGTTGGTGCGCTTCCCGCTGGCTATTCGATTGTAGATTTGGATTCAGACCCGTTCGCCATCACGCAGGAAGCCACACCACAATTGACCCTGTACGAGCCGCAAGACATCGCCGTCAAGGATTACTCGGCAATGTCCTACACCGAAGCCTTCGACAAGATGTTCGAGGTCATCCGCAAGGAATACGCCTTTGCCGGCATCGAGGGCAAGGCTCCCGATTGGGACGCGCTCTACGCCGAACTCAAGCCGCGTGTGGAGAAAGCCGAAGCGGACAAGGATGCCAACGCCTTCTACCTTGCCCTGCGCGATTTTACCCGGGCGTTCAAGGATGGACATGTCAGCATAGACGGCGGCGATTATGCCGATCAGGATTTTGCGACTGCGGTTGCCGGCGGATACGGATTCGCCATCCGCGAGTTGGACAACGGGCGAGCTTTGGTGATTTACACGCTCGAAGGTGGTCCCGCCCAGTTGGCCGGGATCCAGCCCGGAGCGGAAGTCACGGAGTTCAACGGTCAGCCCATTACTAAAGCCATCGCCGGGGCGCAATCCTATTCGAATCAATCCTCCAACTTCGCTATTCGTTATCAGCAAGCCCGCTACCTGCTCCGCGCCCAGCCGGGGACGGAGGCAAAGGTCAAGTTCATCAATCTCGACGGGATTCCAGAAGAAGTGACCCTAACCGCTATCGAGGAGCGTCAGAGTTTCAGCCGCACTTCGCTCTACTTCGGCGTGGATACCAGATCGCTGCTGCCCGTGGACTCGAAGTTTATCCCCGCTGGAAACGACTCGGTGGGCTACATCCGCATCAATAGCAACTACGACGACCTGAATTTGGTCATCCGACTTTTCGAGCGGGCGTTGAAACAATTCGAAGGCAACGTGGCGGGCATCATCATCGACATGCGTTACAACAATGGCGGCGCTCCGCTTGGGCTGGCAGGCTTCTTCACCGACCAGGAAATTTTGATGGGACAGTTGGAATATTTCAGCGAGAAGACCGGCAAGTTCGAGCCGGAAGGTCTGCGTGAAAAGGTCTATCCCAATCAGGAACAATATCGCTTTGACAAGATGGTTATGCTGGTGGGTCCCGCCTGTTTCAGCGCGTGTGAGATCGAGTCCTACGGGCTCAGTCAGGCGCCGGGGATGATCGTTGTCGGTCAATTCCCAACCGCCGGCGTGGAAGCGGAAACCGCACGCGGTGAGTTCAAACTCCCCGAAGATTTCACTGTGACCGTGCCAACGGGACGTTTCACCCTGCCCGATGGAAGCATCTTCCTCGAAGGCCAGGGTGTGCCGCCCACGCTGAAAGTCCCCGTGGATGCGACGACCGCCCTCTCGACCGATGACGTGGTCTTGCAAGCCGGCATTGACGTGGTACTCCAGCCCCTCGGTGCGGGCGTGACCCCAAGCGCTCCGCCAAAAGTCGCCACCGCCGCAGACGCAGAAGCCGCGTTTACATCTGGCGCCGCCTTCCTTGAAGACCTTGCCCGAGAAAGCTACGAAGCCTCGACCTTCGCCCAACCCGGCATCGCGAGCTACACCGTCTCGTTGACCGAGTCCGAGCCTGTGGTTTGGGCGTATGTCTGGTGCGCGAAAGACGCGGACACCCTCGCCAAAAACTTCGAGAACATTCAACTCAAATTCACGCTGGACGAAAAGGAAGCCCCCGCGGATGATTTTGCCACCTACGAACTCGAAACCAGCGGACAGACCTGCCGCCTGATCTACACCTCGCTCAGCGACTGGACACCGGGCGAGCATCACATCGTCACCACCGCCACGTTTAAGTCCAAGATCAACGATGGAACTGCGGATTACGAACCCGGGGATTATGTTTTGGATTATAGGGTGTATGTAAAGCCGTAGGATAAAGACTTACAACGAGAAATCGGATGACAAAGCGCTATTTCCAGGCATACCCGACCTTACAGGTTTGCCTGGAGTACAATCTCATTCATGACCAAACCCTACACCGTTCCACTGCGTGAAATCCGCCGCGAACATGTGGTGGTAAACTCACGTTTCATTGCCACGCTGGCTCCCGCCTTTTCTATTGACGAGGCGCGGGCTTTCATCGCGCGGGTCAAAAAGGAATTTGCCGACGCTACTCACAACGTCCCGGCTTATGTCATCGGCGGCGGCAACACCGTCACGGAATATTTTTCAGACGACGGCGAACCTGCGGGCACGGCGGGCAAGCCTGCGTTGGCTGTCCTGCGCGGCAGCGGACTCGGCGACGTGGCTTTGGTCATCACCCGTTATTTTGGCGGGACCCTCCTCGGCACAGGTGGATTGGTCAAGGCGTACACCGAGTCCGCACAATTGTCCGTCAACGCCGTCGGGCGCGGACAGCGGATTCCTGTCCATTTGGCTTTGCTGGCAATTCCGTACAATCTGTTGGAACGTCTGCGCCTGCTGACAGCTCGTCACCACGGGGAGATTCTCGGCGAAGACTTTGCTGGCGATATTACCCTGACCCTGCAATTTCCGGTCAGCGACTTCGACGCCTTTCAACTTGGACTGCGCGAACTGTCTGCGGGGAAACTTCAAGCCGAGGTAATCGAGACGAAGGAGATGATTGTACCGATGATGTAAGTTTAGCGCGAACGGCGCAGAACTCTCACGTCATCTGTTTCATTTGCGGCATTCACATAAGGATTTTCCGGCTTTGAGAAAGCCATGCGAGTCTCGGTTTTGCCGCTTTTTGAATTTTGGTGTGTGTCTTATAATCGTTCCATGCCCACGACAATTTTAGCCACCAAACTTTACATCCCGCCGCCCCGGCCTGAAATTGTCCTCCGTCCCCGCCTGATCGAAAAACTGAACGAAGGTCTATCACCAGAGCGCAAAGTGACCGTTATCTCCGCCCCCGCTGGCTTCGGCAAGACGACACTAGTCAGCGAGTGGGTTGCGGATTGCAAACAACCAACCGCTTGGTTATCACTGGATGAAGGGGACAATGATCCAGTGCGTTTCATCTCTTACTTGATAGCAGCGTTGCAGACGCTCGCCCTCCCGCAAGAGCATCGGGATGTCGTGAGCGAAGTCGAAGGGCTTAAGGCCGGAATTGGCGAGGGGTTGTTGGCCGCACTTCAATCTCCTCAGCCTCCGCAAGCCGAAGTCATTTTGACGTACCTGCTCAACGAAATTTCCACCATCTCCGAGGGTTTCATTTTCGTCCTCGATGATTACCATGCGATCGACTCTCAGACGGTGGATTCAGCCCTGACCTTCCTCGTCGAACACCAGCCGCCGCAGATGCATTTGGTTATCGCTAGCCGTGAAGACCCGTCCCTGCCGCTGTCCCGCTTGCGGGTTCGTGGTCAACTGGCCGAATTGCGCGCCGCCGACCTGCGCTTCACTTCCGCCGAAGCCGCCGACTTCCTCAACCGCATGATGGGACTCAGTCTCTCGGCGGAAGACATCTCTGCGCTGGAAGCTCGTACTGAGGGTTGGATTGCCGGTCTGCAACTGGCTGCCCTCTCCATGCAGGGGCAGGCTGACCCCAGCAGGTTCATCAAATCGTTCACGGGCAGCCACCGCTTCGTGCTGGACTACCTGTTGGAAGAGGTGCTCGAACGTCAGCCCCCCGAGATTCAGAATTTCCTGCTGCGCACCTCCATCCTGGAGCGACTGTGCGGTCCGCTCTGTGAGGCTGTGCTGGAAACGCCGCCCGGCAGTGGGCAGTCCACTTTGGAAGGACTCGAGCACGCCAACCTGTTCCTCGTCCCACTCGATGACGAGCGGCGTTGGTATCGCTATCACCATCTCTTTGGGGAATTACTGCGTCAACGCCTTGGTCGATCCCCGGAACTCGCCAACTATCATTTGCGCGCCAGCGCGTGGTATGAAGTCAATGACGACCTGGCAAAAGCCTTCGACCATGCCTTTGCGGCTGGTGACTTCGAGCGGGCGGCGCGTCTGGCTGAAGCCGGCTGGCAGGGCATGGAACGTAATTTCCAGACCGCCGCCTGGCTGGGTTGGGTGAAAAAACTACCCGGCGCGGTAATTCACTCCCGTCCCCGGTTATGTCTCCAACTTGGTTCGGCTTATTCAGATGCCGGGGAGCCCGAGACGAGTGAGACCCACCTGCAAAATGCCGAGTGCGCACTGACCGGCGTGACGGATCAGGCTGAGGCAAAATCCCTTGCGGGGAGCATTGCCCTGATCCGCGCCAACAACGCTCAAAATCAGGGCGACCTGGCTGGAACGGTGAAATATGCCGATCTGGTTCTTCAGTTTGCCGCTGAAGACGATCTTTACCTCCGCTCCCAGGCCGCCATCACGCTTGAATTCATCCATTGGACCGCTGGTGATCTGGAAGCCTCCCTGCAAGCCATGTACGACTGGATCGAGAACATGCAAAAACTGGGCAACCAAGTGTTTGCAATTGCCAGCGCCTTTGCCGTGGCGGATATGCAAGTGACATTGGGTCATCTGGGCGAAGCTGAAAAGGTCCTCCGGCAGGCCGTTCAGCAAGCCGCCGCGCTTGGGCAGGAAGCCGAGTCTGTCACCTCCCATCACCACCTGGGACTAGCTCTGCTGGCTCATGAACGGGGCGACGATCAAGCCGCCGCCGGACACTGGCAGATCGCTGACGACTTGGGCAAAAATTCTACGCTGGTAGACTGGTCCTACCGCTGGAATCTGGCTCAGGCTCGACTCAAAGAATCCGCTGGCGAGTGGGATGCGGCGCTCGAATTCTTGGACGAAGCGAAGCGGGTTTACGTCAATAACCCGATTCCCATCCTGCAACCGATTGAAGCCAAAAAGGCGCGGACATATCTCAAACAGGGGCGGCGGGACAAAGCCCAAGCCTGGTTGCGCGAACGCGACCTCTCAGTCACGGACGAGGTGAACTACCTCGGCGAGTACGAATACCTCACCCTTGCCCGGGTACTGCTTACCGAAGGTTCTTTCGCCGGCATCAACGACTTGCTGGAGCGCCTGCTGGCCTTGGCAGAAACCCAAAAACGAACGGGGAGCGTGATCGAAATCCTGTTGACGCAGGCGCTCCTTCATCAGGCGCAGGGCAGCCAACCCCAGGCACTTGCCGTGCTGGAACGCGCCCTAACGCTGGCTGAGCCAGAGGGTTACCTGCGCACCTTTGTGGATGAAGGCGAAGCCTTGCGATTGTTGCTTGAAAAACAATTGACCAACCGTGACCATCCTTTGAGCGGTTATGTGGAAAGACTTCTGGCTGCTTTTCCGCACTCATTGGAAACCATCTCCCAATCTAAGATCGTAAATCCAAAATCTGAAATGATTGAGCCTCTCACAGACCGCGAACTCGAAATCCTGCGTCTCATCGCCGAGGGACATTCCAACGCAGAGATCGGTCAGCGGCTATACCTGGCGCTCAGTACGGTCAAGGGTCACAACCTGCGGATTTTCGACAAACTACAAGTCCAAAACCGCACCGAAGCCGTCGCCCGCGCCCGCGAGTTGGGTTTTATATAATCCCCCAAAGCAATACTCCAAACAATACTTAAGTTGCTACCTGACAATACCACCTTGTCGGTATATTCGCGTTTATCAAGGCAACAGGCATGAACACGGAAACTTCCTCCACCACCTACGAAATTCGGATTGCAGGCCACCTATCCCCGCAATGGGCGAACTGGTTCGAAGGCCTGACCGTCACGCTGGAAGAGGATGGCAACACCCTTCTTGCCGGTCCGCTGGATGATCAGTCCGCCTTGCATGGCTTGCTGAAAAAAATCCGTGATCTTGGTCTGCCTTTGCTCTCAGTCAATCAGGTTCCTCCGCTGGAATCTAGAAACTAACCATCTAAGGAGTTAAGAATGAACGCAAGCAACAAACTTATTCAAGTCCAGGACAGGAAGGTCACTCTGTCCACCCTGTGGGTCTTTGTGATGTTCTGTATCGCATACGCCGACATCATCGGGTTCATCGAACCGGGCGCGCTGAAGAATATCATTGACGGAAACGTGGGTTTTGATCTCACCCCCGCAATCATCCTGGTTTTCAGCCTCTTTCAAGCGATTCCGATTGCGATGATCGTTATCACTCGTTTATTCCGCCGTGACGTGAACCGCTGGTTGAATGTCGTTGCCGCTGTACTGACCCTGCTCTATGTGCTGGGCGGTGGAAATTGGGAAAGCGCTAGTTATCCTGTCTTTGCCGCGCTTGAGGTTGTCGCCATGCTGGGAATTATCTGGCTGGCGTGGGCCTGGCGCAATGATGAAGCTTAATCTGTTCAGAATAAAGGAAATAGACATGAAAACTTTGCAGAAACTCGGTGGTTTTTCCGCGCTTTACATGGCAGCCGCCCACCTGATCGGAATCGTTATCTTCCTCGTCGTCCTGGATTATCTCAGCATCACCGACCCGGCTCAAAAGGTTGCCTTGAACGTCGAGAAACAGGCGGTCATCTTCTCGACCAACCTGCTCATGTACGTGTTCTTTGGCTTTGCGCTGATCGTCCTGTCGCTGGCTTTATACGACCGCTTGAAATCCGGCGCGCCTGCGCTCATGCAAGTTGCAGTCGCCATTGGAGTTATTTGGGCTGGCTCATTGATCGCCAGCGGTATGGTCGCAAACGCCGGGCTCGATACGATTGTCTCACTCTATGCCAAAGACCCGGTCCAGGCTACGTTGACCTGGCAGGGAATTGAAGCCGTGGCAAACGGGCTGGGCAACGCCAACGGCGAAATCCTCGGCGGACCTTTGACCCTGCTGGTCAGCCTGGCTGCGCTGCAGGCTGGCGGTCTGTCCAAGGGACTAAACATCCTCGGCTTGCTGGTCGGCGCGGTGGGAATCATCACCATCATCCCAGCGCTGAATGCTTTGACCGGCGTCTTTGGCTTGGGACAAATCGTCTGGTTCGTCTGGCTGGGAATCGCGCTGTTGCGGCATCTGCCAGCGAAATAAAACCCCGATGATGTTTAGGGCTGTCCTTTTTGGGCAGTCCTATATTTTCTACACCAACTTCCTCTGCAGCGCCAAACTCACCGCCGAGACACGGTTATCCACGCCAAGCTTCATCAGTATGTTACTGATATGGTACTTGACCGTCGAAAGGCTGATAACCAGTCGCTCGGCAATCTCGGCATTGTTCAATCCGTCCACCATCAGTTTCAGCACTTCCAGTTCACGATCGGTGAGAGTCTCGGTCTCCTCCGCCTGCTGGTTCGCGCGGACAAGCGCCTGCGCCGCTTCGGGAGAAAGCGTCATCTTGCCCTCTTTGGCTGCTTTGATCGCCGCCGCCAGTTCACGCGCGGTGACATTCTTCATCAGGTAGCCAACCGCGCCTGCCTTGAGCGCGTTTTGCACCAATTCATCCTCCTGGAAGCTGGTCAGCGCCACGATCTGGATCTGGGGATTCTGCTTCTTGATCGCCTGCGTTGCAGCGACGCCATCCATGACGGGCATCATCAAGTCCATCAGAATGACATCAGGTTTGAGCAGGTTGGCGCGGACGACGGCTTGCTCGCCGTTTTCGGCTTCACCGACCAGTTCGAGGTCGGGGTTGACGCTGAGGAAGGCGCCCAATCCAGAACGGACGACGGCGTGGTCATCCACGAGCATGATGCGGATTTTGTTTGTCATAGTTTCTCCTATCGGGGGAGATTAGAGAATAGAGATTGGAGAGTAGTCTGACTTTACTCACTAATCAACTACTCTCTATTTACCTACTCGTCTACTCTCTAGCTCCAAACGACTGAAATCTGCGTCCCTTCACCGGGTTCGCTGTAGATACTAAGTTTTGCGCTGATGGCGTCGGCACGTTCGCGCATGATTTTCACGCCGAGATGGTCCGTGGTGACGGTGGATGGGTCGAAGCCCGAACCGTTGTCTGCCACTGTTAGGCGGACGGAGTCGCCCATGCGCAGAGTGACAACCGCTTTGCTGGCTTTAGCGTGTTTGAAGACGTTATTCAATGCCTCCTGTGCGATGCGATACAAACTGACTTGCACATCGGCTGGAAGTTTGCGCTCGCCTTCGGCGCTAAGCTGGATGTTAATGCGGGCGCGACCAGACAGGGCTTCGGTCAACTGGCGGAGCAGGGTCGGCAATGGGACTTCGACCAGAGCGTTCGGGCGGAGTTCCACCAGCAGGGTGCGCATCTCTGCCAGCGCGCCACGGGTCAGCAGGCGCAACTCTTCGAGACGGCGTTTGCCTTCGTCGGGATTCATCTCCCAGATGTCGGGCAGCACATCTGCAATCAGGGTGGTGGAAAAGAGAGTCTGAGTCACGGCATCATGCAGGTCGCGGGCAAGGCGGGTGCGTTCGGCGGTCACGGCATCCTGCGCCGCCTTTTCGCGCAGGCGCTCGTTGGCGTGGTTTAATTCTTCGGTACGCTCCGCGATGCGCTGTTCCAACTGGCGGCGGTGTTCGGCTTCCTGTGCGGCGAGTTTCTCGGCGACGCGCTTTTCCTCGGTGATATCTTCGATCATGCCGATGACATAAAGCGGCTTGCCATCCGCGCCAGGGACTGCCGAGAAATTCACCCGCCCCCAGAAAATGCCGCCGTCTTTGCGGATGTAACGTTTTTCGACAGTGAACTGGTCGCGTTTGCCTTCCACCAATTCCACGAACCAGTGACGGTCTATGTATCGGTCTTCCTCTATAGCCAGCAGGGATGGGTCGAGTTGCCCGATTTCCTCTTCCGTATATCCTGTCAGGCGGGCTGCCCTCTGGTTGATCTGTGTGATCTTTCGGTCGAGGCTTATCACGGCAACGCCGACGGCGGCATTGTCGTACATGGCGCGGAATTTTGCTTCCGACTCACGCAATTCTTCGAGGGCGCGTTTGCGTTCCTCGATGTCCTCGGCAATGACGACCATGTACCGTACCTTTCCAGTCTCATCTCGAACCGCTGAAACACTTTGGCGCATCCAGTGGATTCTGCCGTCTTTGTGGACGTAGCGTTTTTCAACCTGGTAACTCTCACGCCTGCCTTCCAGAATTTCGTGGAATTCCGCCATGCCCACGCTCCGGTCTTCGGCGTAAGTCACGCCTCGACCGCCAACTTCGATCAACTCCGCTTCGCTGCGTCCCGACAACTTTACCAATATGGGGTTGACCGCCAGCGTTTTTCCTTCGGGGGAGATGATGCTGATTCCCACCGCGGCGTTCTCGAACATGGCGCGGAAGCGGGCTTCGGATTCGCGCAACTCGGTCTCGACCCGTTTCTGGTCGTCCACCATTTTCTGCAGGCGGGTGTTTTGTTCGCGCACTGCGCTGACCCGCCAGCGGAATCCCGCGACGAGGAGCAGAGCCAACCCGACAGCGAGTCCAATTTGAAACGGCAGGGTCTGCCAAAACGGCGGGACCACGATCAACTTGAG